>JAYTRF010000001.1:0-36048 GCA_043746375.1 Caulobacteraceae bacterium
GCGCCGGAGCCTCGGACCGAACTTCGCTATCGGACGCCCTTTGAACTTCTGGTGGCTGTGGTTCTTTCGGCCCAGGCCACAGACAGGTCCGTCAACAAGGTCACGGCTCGGCTGTTCGAGATCGCCCCTTCGCCTCAGGCCATGCTGGCGGTTGGGGAATTGAACCTCATTCCGCTGATCGCCTCGATCGGCCTGTTTCGCACCAAGGCGCGCAACGTCATCACGCTTTCTCGCCTGCTCATCGAGCGGCACGGGGGCGAGGTCCCCCGTGATCGCGTTGCGCTGCAGGCGCTCCCTGGCGTTGGGCGGAAGACAGCCAGCGTGGTGGTCAATGAGCTGGGGGTCGAGCCGGCGATCGCGGTCGACACCCATGTCTTTCGCCTCGCGCACCGGCTGGGGCTCGCCGTGGGCAAGACGCCTGACCTGGTCGAGGACGAATTGATGCACAAACTGCCGCGCGAGCGCCTTACCCGCGCCCACCATTGGCTGATACTGCACGGCCGCTACGTCTGCGTGGCGCGCAAGCCCCGGTGCGGCGCCTGCCTGGTCGCCGATCTGTGCCCTTCCCAAGGCCGGTTCATTTGACCGCTGCACGGGCTTGCACGACAACAACCGCGCCCGCGACACAGGTTCCCCGACCATGACGGCCCTTTTCGACGTCACCGCCATCGGCAACGCCATTGTCGATGTGATCGCGCCGGCCACCGACGCGTTTTTAGCCGCCGAGGCGATGAGCAAAGGCTCCATGACCCTGGTCGACGAAGCGCGCGCCGCGTCGCTTTACGCCCGCATGGCCCCGGGCATCGAAGTTTCCGGCGGGTCGGCGGCCAACACCGTCGCCGGCGTGGCCAGCTTCGGCGGCAAGGGGGCATTTATCGGCAAGTGCGCATCCGACAGCCTTGGGGAAGTCTTCGCCCATGACATCCGGGCGATCGGCGCGCGATTCGACGTCGCGCCCCTTGAGGGTGGACCTGGCACCGGCCGGTGCCTGATCAACGTCACGTCGGACGGCGAGAGGACCATGTCGACGTTTCTGGGGGCTGCGGTATGCCTGACGCCCGACGATGTCGGCGTCGAAGTGATCGAGGCGGCCGCGACGGTCTATCTCGAGGGCTACCTTTTCGATGCGCCGCAGGCTCGCCTTGCCTTCGCCAAGGCGGCGGCCCTGGCCCACGGGGCGGGACGCAAGATCGCTCTCACCCTTTGCGACGCCTTCGTCGTCGAGCGGCATCGCGAGGCCCTTATCGCCTTCATCGACGCGCAAGTGGACATCCTGTTCGCCAATGAAGCCGAGATCTCGGCTCTGTTCCAGACCGACGACTTCGCCGCCGCGTCCAGGGCGATCAAAGGGCGAGTATCGATCGCCGCCTTGACGCGAGGGGCGGCCGGCTCGCTTGTCGTAGGTCCGGGCGAGTCAGAAGCGATCGCCGTCCAGCCGGTAGAGAAGGTCATCGACACCACGGGCGCTGGCGACCAGTACGCCGCCGGCTTTCTTTATGGGCTGGCAAGGAAACGGCCCTTGCCGGCTTGTGGGCGACTAGGTTCCATGGCCGCGGCTGAGGTGATTTCCCATTTCGGCCCTCGGCCCCAGACGTCGCTACGCGACTTGGCGACCGCGCTCGTCTAGAAGGGCGCAATGTCCAGGATTTCGCAGGTCTCTCGCGACACCAAGGAGACGCAGATTCGCGTGACCGTCGACCTCGACGGAACCGGCGCTTCGAAAGTCGCAACGGGGGTCGGCTTTTTCGACCATATGCTGGAGAGCTTCGCCCGCCACGGGGGTATCGACCTGGAGGTCCAGACCAAGGGCGACCTTCACATCGACATGCATCACACGGTGGAAGATACCGGCATCGTGCTGGGGCAGGCGGTCAACAAGGCCCTGGACGGCTTCAAGGGCGTACGGCGGTTTGGCCATGCCTACGTCCCGATGGACGAAACCCTGACCCGCTGCTCAATCGACCTCAGCAACCGCCCGTATTTGGTGTGGCGGGTGAAGTTCGTGCGCCCGACCGTCGGCGAGATGGACACCGAACTGTTCAAGGAATTTCACCACGCCTTTGCCATGCACGCGGGGGCCTGTGTTCACCTGGAGACCCTCTATGGCGAGAACTCGCATCACATCGCCGAAAGCGGCTTCAAAGCCCTCGCCCGCGCGCTGAGGAGTGCGGTCGAGATTGATCCGAAGACCGTCGGCGTCGCCCCGTCGACCAAGGGCGTGCTGGGCTAGCGCCATGCAGACGGTCGCCCTGATCGACTATGGGTCGGGCAATCTGCGCTCGGCCGAAAAGGCGCTGCGCAAAGCTGCGTCAGACCTTTCCCCCGCCCTGAACATCGTGGTCACGGACGACCCCGTAATCATCGCCGGGGCCGACCGTATCGTGCTGCCAGGAGTTGGCGCCTTTGCAGCGTGCAAAGCCGCGCTGGAGGCCCGCGATGGAGTGATCGATGCCCTTGAGAAGGCCGTGCGAAGCCGCGCAGCGCCGTTCCTGGGCATCTGCGTGGGGATGCAACTGATGGCCACCCGCGGCCTCGAGTTTCGGCAGACGGCCGGCCTCGATTGGATTGGCGGGGATGTGCGCGCCCTGGCCCCCTCCGAACGGCGCTGCAAGATCCCGCACATGGGCTGGAACGCGCTCGAAGGCGCGGTTGATGCCGGCCTTTTTGCCGGGCTCCGCCCCGACTGGCATATGTATTTCACCCACTCATACGCCTTCTATCCCGACGCTGCGGACGACATCGCTGCCTGGAGCGATCACGGCGGGCGATTCCCCGCTGCAGTGGTGCGGGACAATCTAGCCGGGGTACAATTTCATCCCGAGAAGTCGCAAGCCGCCGGCGCGCGGGTGCTGGTCAACTTCCTTCGATGGCGGCCATGATCCTCTACCCGGCCATCGACCTGAAGGGCGGCCAGTGCGTGCGCGTGGTCCGCGGCGACCTCAACACCGCGACGGTGTTCAACACCCATCCTGACGAACAGGCGCGCACATGGGCTACCCAGGGCTTTTCCTGGCTTCACGTGGTTGATCTGAACGGGTCGGTCGAAGGTCGCGGTGTCAACAGCGCCGCCGTAGAAGCCATTCTGAACGCGGTGTCCATCCCAGTACAGCTTGGCGGGGGCATCCGCTCGCTTGCCAACGTCGAGGCTTGGGTCGAGGCCGGGGTCAGCCGGGTAATTCTTGGCACCGCCGCCGTGCGCGATCCGGCCATGGTCAGGACTGCCGCGCGTCGGTGGCCCGAGCAGATCGCCGTCAGTGTCGACGTTCGGGATGGACGCGTCGCCGTTCAGGGGTGGACCGAGGACTCGGGCTTGGCGGCGATCGGTGTCGCCAAGCGTTTTGAGGACGCCGGGGTATGCGCCCTGATCATCACCGACATCGACCGGGACGGCGCGCTCACCGGCTTCAACGTCGAGACCTTTGGCGCCATCGCAGACGCCGTCACCATTCCGGTGATCGCCGCCGGCGGCCTGGCTGACGTGTCCGATATCCTTCGCCTCAAAGAGCGCGCGGGCGTTCCGATTGCCGGGGCCGTGCTCGGCCGCGCCCTTTACACTGGCGGGATCAGCGCCGCCGAAGCTCTCAGCGCCGCGGCTGCGGCCTGATGCTCAAGGTTAGGGTCATTCCCTGCCTGGACGTCAAGGACGGCCGAGTGGTGAAGGGCGTGAGATTCACCCATTTGCGCGATGCCGGCGACCCGGTCGAACAGGCCAGCGCCTACGACCTGGCTGGCGCCGATGAGCTGATGTTTCTCGACATTACCGCCAGTCACGAACGCCGCGATGCGATCCTGGAGATTGTCGCCCGCACCGCCGACGTCTGTTTCATGCCCTTGTCGGTCGGCGGCGGCATTCGGACCGTCGACGACGCACGGCGCCTGCTACGCGCCGGGGCGGACAAAATCTCAATCAACACTGCGGCGGTCGAAAACCCCGATCTTGTAAGCGCCTGCGCCGACGCCTTTGGATCCCAGGCCGTAGTCGTGGCTATCGACGCCAAGCGTGGTCCATCACCCGCAGCGGGGCAGCGCAACCATGTCTGGCAAGTGTTCACTTATGGGGGGCGAGCCGCGACAGGGATTGATGTCGTTGACTACGCCGGCCACCAGGTTGAACGCGGCGCTGGAGAGATTCTGCTGACGTCCATGGACCAGGATGGCGCAAAAAGCGGTTACGACATCGCGCTTCTGAAGGCGGTCACCAGCGCGGTCGGCGTGCCGGTGATCGCCAGCGGCGGCGCCGGGGGCGCCGGGCACATGATCGAGGCGGTGATAAGCGGCGGCGCGGATGCGGTTTTGGCGGCATCGGTCTTTCACTTCGGCGCGCTTTCCATCAGCCAGGCAAAACACGCCATGGCGATGGCTGGCATCGCCGTCCGCGCAGCGGGATAGGGAGGCGGGCCCATGAGCCGGTTTAGCGATGTGGTCGAACGCTTGGCGCAGGTGATTGAAAGCCGCCGGGGCGGCGACCAAAGGACTTCCTGGACGGCGCGGCTGATCGCCGATCGCACCTTGGCGGGCAAGAAGCTGGCCGAAGAAGCTCTCGAGGCGGCGCTGGCTGGCGTCCAGCAGGATCCTGGCGCGCTGACCCGCGAGAGCGCCGACCTGATCTATCACTGGCTCGCCCTGCTGGCCGGCGCGAGGGTCAGCCTTGATGATGTCGCCGAGGCTCTGGAAGAGCGCGAGGGTCGCTCGGGCCTCGAGGAGAAGGCTGCCCGTACGGCGCCTTAGCGGTCCGTTCGCCGTCGCTTGAGGGCTACGTAAAGAGCGCCGGCGCCGCCGTGTCTGCGGTGCGCTTCGGAAAGTCCGGCGACCACTTCGCCCAGAGGCGGCTCGGCGAGCCATTCCGGCGCCCGGCGGCGTAAAATCCCGTCGCCGAGAGCCCCCTTGCCGGTGATCACCAGAATGGATCGACGCCCCTCGCGCACACTGCGCGCGACAAAGGTGATGAGAGCGACTCTGGCGCGATCCTGGTCGAGCCCATGCAGATCCAGTGTAGCGTCGGCCACGCCATCGCGTCCGCGCACCAGGCGCCGGCGACGCCCTGGCTCGATAGGCTTTGACCCGATGATCGGTCTCTCCGGCGCGGGCGGCGAGCCATTAGGGCTCGGCGGCGAAGGTCCGTTTCCAATCGGCGCGGGCCGGCCGGAATCGGTTGGGCGGAAACCGTTCCGTCCGGGAAGGGGCCGGATTGTCGCAGCCACCACTCCCCATAGGTGAAGTCCCTTGGCATCGATCGTCGTCACGCTTACCCGCCGCCCCCGGTGATGGGCGCCAGCCGCCAAAGATGGAGCGTATGGCGCACGCGGCCCGCCTGGGAGCCGGCGACGGCGCCTCTGCCAAGGTAGAGGTCGGCTCTCGCAGGACCCTTGATGGCGCCGCCCGCGTCCATGGCCACCACCAAGCGGCGGTAGGCGGGGAAGGCGCCGGAAAGGGTCGGCGCGACGGCGTCGATCCATAACGGTTCACCCAGGGAATGTTCGGCAAGGTCGACGGCTACCGACCGGCCGGGAACCAGCGGCGCGCCGCCGGCTCCGGCGGGGTCTTGTCCGTCGTCCCGCGCCAGACGGAAGAAGACATAGCGGGGATCAAGGCGCATCACCGCGTCGGCCTCCGGGCCGCGGTGGTCGGCCAGCCAGTGTCGAATAGCGTCGCCCGAGGCGCGTTCCGGGGCGAGGAGGCCTTGGCGGATCATCGGCCGGGCGATGGCCTCGAAGGGGGCGCCGTTCGTGCCGGCGAATACCGCCTTGGCTCGCGCACCGTCCCCGAAAACCAGCACCCCCGATCCCTGGATCTGCATGAAAAACAGATCCTCCGGGCGCATCCAGGCGAGCGCGTCCCATGGCGGTTGCTGTTCAATGGCTGCCCGATCGGCGAAGCTCCCGCGGGAAGCCCAGTCGCGCCCCGGAAGCGCGGGCGGAGGGGGTCGCACCGCCGCGCTGAACTCGGCGTCCGGCTTGGTCCTGGCATCATAGATGGGGGTGAAGTAGGCGGTGAGCACGCCTGTCTCGGCGACGCGAACCGCACGAAAATTAGCCTCGAAAAAATGGCGCGCCGCTGGCTCATCAGTGAGGCTCAAAGCGGCAGCGCGTCCGCACGCGATCGCGAATTTGACGCTTCTCGCTCCCGCGCAGGCGTTCTTGAAGGCGCGAAGTGCTGCGACGTGATCGTCCCGGGCCCAACCTTCCAGACTGGCGAGGGGAATGGTCGGCGCATTGTCGGTCTCAGCCCAGGGGGTCGGGACGCGATGAGCACCCATCGGCAGTCGGCGCTCACTTTGCGGCGCAGAGAACCGGTGGCTCGTCACGCAAGCCGCCAGGCTAAGGACAGCGATGAGCGCTGCGGAAGCCCGCAGGACCCGGCGGCCCATTAGGCCTCGGCAGCGTCAACGTGGATCAGGGTCCAGTTGGGATCGCGGCTCTTGAGGTTGCGTTGGAAGGTCCAAACCTCGGCCGTGCGCCGGTCATCGACCGCTTCACCTTCCGGTCCCTTCGAGCGGCTGCGAAACTCGGCCAGAAATCGGACAGAAGCCTTGGCCAGGTCGCCTGCCAGGCTTACGCCCTCGAAATCGGCGCGCGGGGTTTGCAGGAAATCGACACTCTCGGTCCGCCCCTCGGCTTCCCGCTGTGCTATCGCCGCATCGAAGCCCTGCATTACCTGAGTCGATAAAAGGGGCGTCAGAGCCTCGCGGTCGCCTGCAGCGAACGCCTTGACGATCATCTGATAGGCTTCGCGGGCGCCCTGCAGGAAGTTGCCGGTCTCAAACCCCGGATCCCGCGCCCGAATCGCCGCTAGGCCGCTGAGCGCCGCCCCGTCTTCGCTGGCCGCGGCCTGGCGTGCAGGCTCTCTCGCGGCCGGCAGCGCCGTGCGGGCGACCGGTAACGCCTCTGGGCCGCGTCCGACCCTGCGGCCAAGGACGGCGTAGAGCTGGAAAAGCACGACCGCCGCCAGGGCCGCCAAGATGATGAGTTCAAGGACCTGCAAGGGGCACCAAGGGGTTCTGACAACCGACTGGCGCCTAATATAGGCGCACGGATGCCCGGCGTCAGCCTCCCTCGAGTTGCCTCCCTCGAGTTGCGCCGCCAAAGGCCTCATGATAGCGAGCCGACTTCCTTGGTTCTTGCCGCTTTCGCCAGTTTACGGACCGTTGCTCGATGACCGACACCTCGGCCGGCGCGCCTGGCGTAACCGTCGCGGCAGAGAGCGGCCAGAGCGGCATCCGCATTCTGGCGCAATATATCCGCGACCTGTCGTTTGAAAATCCTCGAGCGCCTGACTCGCTTCGCGCGGCCGCCGCCCAGCCGGCGATCGATCTGGGCGTTGAGCTGAACGCCAGGGGGCGGGAGGACAGCCTCTATGAGGTTGACCTTAAACTGACGGCGCGCGCGTCGCGCGAGGACGACACGATATTCCACCTTGAGCTGGTCTATGCGGGGCTGTTTCAGATTACCGGCGTCGGCGAAACCGACCTGGAACAGGTTCTGATGATCGAATGCCCACGCTATCTGTTTCCGTTCGCGCGCCGCCTGATCGCGGACCTCACCGCAGAAGGCGGCTTTCCTCCGTTCATGCTTGAGCCGATTGATTTCGCGGGGGTCTATGCCGCCCGCAAGGCTCAGTCCGAGGGACCGGCGGCGGGTAACGCCTGAGGGCCGCCATAGCCTGGGCCGCTGGTTCTAGCGGTCCATCCGCAGCCAAAGCGCGCTGGCCTTGAGTTCTTCGGCGACAAAAATCTCGTGGGCGGTCCGTTCGGAAGCGGTCAGGCGAGGCGCCAACGGCCTCGGCCGGTCCCCGTACGCGCTGTGGCCGTGCGTACTCTGGGCAATAACCTGAGCGAGGCCCGTCTTGATGGCTGCGGTGAGGTCGAGGGCCCGTTCGCGGCCCCCTTGCAGCTCCAGATAGACGTTTGCGAGTAGGCGCGCGTCAATGAGAGCCCCATGCTTCTCGCGCTCGGCCAGAGAAACCTTGAACCGTTTACAAAGCGCGTCAAGCGAGTTGTAGGCGCCCGGAAATCGTTTCTGGGCCATGGCCAGGGTGTCGACCCAGCGGTCCTCGGGATAGATGGGATGACCGGCGCGGTCGAGTTCGCTGTTCACGAAGCCGCGATCAAAACTGGCGTTGTGCGCCACCAGTGCCGCATCGCCGATAAATTCGATCAAGGCAGCGGCGACTGCGCTGTCCGCGAAACGGGGCTTGCCTGACAAAAAGGCGCTGGAAATCCCGTGCACGCGCTCGGCGTCCGGATCAATGTCGCGCTCGGGATCGATGTAGCAGTGGAAGTGCCTGCCGGTCGGCATGAGGTCGTCAAGTTCGACACAGGCGATCTCGACCACCCTGTGGCCGCGACGCGGATCGAGGCCCGTGGTTTCAGTGTCGAGGACGATCTCGCGGGGCATCTTCGATCAATGAGCCGCGTCGGCCCGCGCGCGCAAGACGGTCAGAATGTCGCGCACCTGCGCCCTGGCGTGGTCCATGCCCAGGCCGGTGTCGACAACGAAATCGGCCAACGCCCGCTTGCGATCGTCGGGCAACTGCGCCTGCAGAATGGCTTCGAACTTGGCAGGAGTCATCCCGGGACGACCCAGCACCCGGTCCCGCTGGATGCCGGCAGGGGCGGAGGCGACAATGACCACGTCAACACCCGCTCGGCCGCCTGTTTCGAGCAACAGGGGGATGTCGAGCACGACGAGGGGCTCGCGGTTTTTTCGGACGGTCTCGAAGAAGGCGTTCCGCCGTTCGCCCATCAACGGCCAGACAACGGCGTTGAGGCGCTTGAGGGCGGAGGGATCACCCAACACGCGCTCGCCCAGCCGGCCGCGATCGATGCCGCCGCCAACCGTCACACCCGGGAACGCCGCTTCGACCGGTCCGACCGCTGCTCCGCCGGCCCCATAAAGGCGTCGCACCTCCTCGTCTGCGTCATAGACCGGGACGCCTGCCTCTGCGAACATCGCCGCGGTCGTCGACTTGCCCATCCCGATCGAGCCGGTCAGCCCCGCGACAATCATCAGGCACGCTCGAGCGCGGCGAGCGCGGCGGCCCGGACATCGATGGGCGGCGGCGATGCGCCGAAAAGGGCTTCAAAGCTGGGCTTTGCCTGGCCGATCAGCATGGCCAATCCATCCACGGTGCGCAGACCCAGCGCCTCCGCCGCTTGCAGCAATGGCGTGCGCAACGGGCGGTAGGTCATGTCCATGACCACAGCCGACCGCTGGGCGCGACCGAGGCGTCCGGCGAGTGTTTCGCCGCCCTCTCCGCCACTCGCATCGATGAGCACATTAGCTTTTGCAACGGCCGCTCCCAGTTCGCCGGGACTAATGACCATGGCTCGCTCTCCCAACGAACGAACCAAAGCTTCCGCGCGCTCACGGGTGCGATTGACGATCCCGATGTTTGGCGCCCCCGATTCCAGCAGCGCATCGGCGGCGGCTCGGGCGGCCCCCCCAGCCCCCATCACAATCGCCATTCCAGCGGCCGGCTCGAAGCCCTGCGCCTGATCGGCGAAGGCTGCCAATAGTCCCGTCCCATCGGTATTATCGGCGCTGATCTTACCGTCCCGATGAAAAATGAGCAGGTTCGCCGCCCCGACCCTTTGGGCGCGCGGGCTGGCCCGGTCGGCGATGGCCAGAGCCTGGAGCTTGAAAGGGGCGGTAACGTTGAAGCCGCGCACGACGCCCCCGCGCATGGCCTGGACGAGGGAAGCGAAGCCCTCGCCGCTGGCCCGGAGTGCGACATAGACAGCGTCGACGCCACCCGCCTCGGCCCAGCTATTGTGGATGATGGGGCTCAGCGAATGGATCACCGGATCGCCGACGACTGCGGCAATGATGGTTTCGCCGGTGATAGGGCGGCTCATATGTCCAACGCGCCTTGTCGACGCAGCGCGCTGAGTAGACCAAACAGCGGCAGGCCCAAAATCGCGAAATAGTCGCCTTCGATGTGATCGAAGAGCTGGGCCCCCTCGCTCTCCAACTGGTACCCACCAACCGACCCGAGGATGCCATCGCCATTGCGGCAGAGGTATTGGTCCAGGAATGCGTCCGAGAACGCACGCATGGTCAGCCGGGCGGTCTGGGCCTCCCGCCAGATGATCTGGCCATCACGGGCCAGGCTGACTGCAGCGTGCAGGGAATGCGCCCGCCCACGCAGATCGATCAGCTGCTGGCGCGCGTGGGCCAGATCGTTTGGCTTATCGTAAAGCCTTCCGTCGAGTTCCAAGGTCTGATCAGCGCCTATGACCAAGCCTCCCCGCCCCCCCGAGACCGTCGTCGCCTTTATGTCTGCAAGCCGTTCGGCAATTTGCCTTGGCCCGATGCCGCCTGTCAGGAGTTCAGATTTTACCGCCGCCTCATCGAGGTCCGCCGGGGCGGTGGCGAAGATTACGCCAGCGCCGGCCAGGATCGCGGTGCGCGCCGCGCTGGCGGACGCCAGGGTAATAGCGGTCACCCGAGCACCTCCACCTGACCGCGTCCGCCAGACAGGATGTTGATGACCGCCGCGGCGGTCTCCTCCACCGAACGCCTCGTCACGTCGATGATCGGCCATCCCTGCCGCTCGAAAAGGCGACGGGCGGCGACAATCTCCGCCCGCACCAGATCGGTGTCGACGTAGCTACTTTCTCGGTCTTCGTTCAGACTACGCAGACGATTTCGCCTGATCTGCACCAGCCGGTCGGGAGAAACGGTAAGGCCAACCACTGGGACGCCGGTCATGTTCATCAGGCTATCTGGCGGTCTCGCCGATGGCACTAGCGGCACATTGGCGGCCCGCACACCGCGGTGCGCCAGATAGATGCAGGTAGGCGTCTTGGACGTTCTGGAGACCCCGACCAGTATCACGTCGGCCCGCGCCAGATCCTGCCCGCCCTGACCGTCGTCGTGGCCAAGAGCATAGGAGAGGGCATCCATCCGATTGAAATAGTCGGTATCCAAGACGTACTGCGCGCCGACTCGCGTCGACAGCGGCGCGCCCAGGTATCGGGACAGTGCAGAAACCAATGGATCGAGCGGCGCCATGCACGGGATATCTAGCTTCTGACACCCTGCCTCGAGCGACCCGCGAAGCTTGGCGTCGATAATCGTGTGCAGGACGATTCCCGGGGCGCCGATGATCTCCTCGAGCGCCCGTTCGAGCTGCCGCTGCGAGCGGACAAGAGCATAGATGTGCTCGATGGGAAGCACGTTCGCGGCACCGGCGCAGACGGCGCGGGCCATGGCGTTTAGGGTCTCGCCGGTAGAATCCGACACGAGATGAACGTGAAAGTAGGTGGCGAGCCGTTGTGCTGTGATCATCGCCCGTCAGCTCACCGTCTTTCGAAATAGCTGTGACAGCATGGTTAATCATTTCTTAACGAGACGGCCCCTGGCGGGGTCCTGCCTGTGCGGTATTTGCTTAGGTCAGAGCGCGAACCATCCCGCCTGGGGACAACCATCGAATTGGACCCGCTTACTTCCCCCGAAATAGTGGGTGGGGACGAAAGCTACCCCCGTGTCCACACCCCAGGCCAACATCTTTCGCCCTGCGGCGTATTATACACCGAGGCAAGCCACTAATTCCCATGGCTAAACAATGCGTCCTTGACATTATCCCCGCTCTCAACGCACCGGGGTCCACGCGCCGCTCTCAACGCCGTAGCCGTAGACAATCCTGCTGCAAAACGGAGGACCTCAGGGTTATCCCCGCAGCGCCTATGACCTCCTGCCCTTTCCGAACAAACTTAATCTTTCATTAAGTATGGTCTTTGGGAGGGCCGCGCCAAGCGGACTTGAGGCCGCCCGATCTAACCGGTCTAAGGAGATTATGACCGAACCCCAGCCGCCTCGCCTGTTGCGCGCCCTCAATCGCGAGGCGCTGTCTCGGCCGCCGATCTGGTTCATGCGTCAGGCCGGTCGATCATTGCCCGAATATCATCGCCTGAAAGCAAGGTCGCAGGACTTCATCGCCTTTTGCCACAATCCCGAACTAGCCGCCGAGGCGACCCTGCAGCCGATGCGGCGATTCGCTTTCGACGCCGCCATCGTCTTCGCCGACATACTGCTCCTGCCCCGCGCGCTGGGCCAGGCAGTGTGGTTCGAAGCGGGTGAAGGCCCGCGCCTTGGGCCGATGCCCGACCTCGATTCTCTCGAAGCGGAAATCGGCTCGTCGACGGAGCGGCTGGCCAGTATTGGCGAAACCCTGAAGCGCGTGCGCGCCGAGCTTGAGCCTGAAAGAGCCCTGATTGGGTTCGCGGGTGGCCCTTGGACAGTCGCCACCTATATGATTGAGGGCAAGGGCGGAGATCGCGCTCGCGCCCGTGCGATGGCCTTTGCACAACCGGAAATCGTCGATCGTTTGGTCGATATCCTCGTCGAAGCCACGATCGGGTACTTGGCCATGCAGGCAGCTGCGGGGGCGCAAGTTCTCCAACTTTTCGAATCCTGGGCTGAACTTCTGCCCGAGGATGTCTTTGCGCGACTGGTCACAGGTCCGCATGCTCGCATTGTCGCTGGTCTTCGCGCTCGGGGAGTGGATTTGCCGATCATAGGTTTTCCGCGGGGAGCGGGGGCGCTTGTCGAAAACTATGGCCTGGAGTCCGGCGTTCAGGGCATTGGCCTCGACGTCCAGGCCCCGGCGGCCCTGGGAAAGCGTCTGCAGAAGACCCTGACCATCCAGGGGGCGCTGGATCCCCTTCTGCTTCTCGCCGGCGGCAAGGCGCTCGATGCGCGGGTCGACGCGTTGCTGGCGCAATGGTCGGATGGCCCATACATCTTCAACCTCGGACATGGCGTGCTGAAGGAGACACCCATCGCCCACATCCAGCAGGTGGTCAGCCGCGTGGTCGCCGGATGAGCGGCAATGGGGGCCGGACCGCGGTGGTCCTGTTCAACCTGGGAGGTCCCGACGATCCCGCTTCGGTGCGTCCATTTCTCGAAAACTTGTTCGCTGACCCTGCGATCATCGGACTGCCCGCACCGATCCGTCGGCCGCTGGCGGCGCTCATCGCCCACACGAGGGCCAAATCGGCAAGAGCCAACTACGCCGTGATGGGCGGCGGTTCGCCGCTATTGGCGCAGACCCTCGACCAGGCGGCGGCTTTGGAAGCGGCCCTTCGCCGGCGCGTTTCCAACGTTGAGGCAAAGGTGTTTGTCGCCATGCGCCACTGGCGCCCGAACACGCGGCAGGCCGCCGCCGCGGTAGCGCGGTTCGCTCCAAGCCAGATTGTCTTGGCCCCCCTTTATCCGCAGTTTTCCACAACGACGACGGCTTCGTCGCTCGACGCTTGGCGGGCGGCCTACCAGGGCCCAGGGGTCAGTCGCGCCATCTGCTGCTGGTACGAAAACAGCGGTCTGATCGAAGCGCATGTCGAAGCGATTACCCGAACCTGGGATCAGGCGGGCCGACCCGCAGTCAGGCTGCTGTTTTCCGCCCACGGCCTGCCCAGGCGCGTCGCCGCCTCGGGCGATCCCTATCAGTGGCAGATTGAGGCGACCTGCGCCGCAATCGCGCGGCGGCTGGGCCCAGCATGGGACTGGCGTGTCTGTTACCAGAGCCGGGTAGGGCCGATGAAGTGGCTGGGGCCATCGACCCCGGAGGCCATCGGCGAGGCGGCCCAGGCGGGGTTAGGAGTGCTGATAGATCCGGTAAGCTTTGTTTCCGAGCACATCGAGACCCTGGTCGAATTGGACCGCGATTATGCACAGGTGGCGAGGCTCGCCGGCGCGGCTCCGTATCTGCGCGCGCCGACAGCGGGCATCTCGACACCGCTCATCGAGGGGCTCGCCCAGGCGGTGCAGGACACCTTGGAGGCCGGCGCTTCAGGGGTGGCGCCGGACGGACGCCCCTGTCCTGCCCGGCTGATTCGGTGCCCACTGCAAACCTCGGCCAGTTACCTGTGATCTACGATCTCTTGCTAGGCCTGCACATTTTGGCGGTCATCGCTTGGATGGCCGGCCTACTCTACCTGCCCCGGCTTTTCGCCTATCACAGCGGCGCTGCGCTAGGCACGGAGATGGACGAAACCTTCAAAATCATGGAGCGCAAGCTTCTCAAGGTGATCATGAATCCCGCCATGGTGGCGGTGGTAGTTCTGGCCGGCAGCTTGATGTGGATAGATGGGTCAGGTCGGATGGAACCGTTTCTGCTTACGCCCTGGGTGATCATCAAGCTCGTTGGCGGGGTCATTCTTTTGGGCTGGCACCACTATCTCGCCCGTGCGCGAAGGGCCTTCGCGCACGGGCTGCGGCTGCGCTCAGCACGATTTTGGCGCATGACCAACGAGCTGCCATTCATAATTGCGATCGTCATGGTGCTCGCGGTTACCACCAAGCTCGGCGCCTAGCGGGCGCATCTCGCCCTTGACCTGCGGGGCGCCATGTGTTTCCGATAAGGGGAAGCCGAGTTCTCGACGCAGGGAGCTTCGCGTCCCCCGCCTTCTTGGATCGCGCCGCCCGACGCGGCGCCAGCGCGCTCCACCCCCACCTTCTGGCTTCGCTGCCCACACCGGCTCACCCTTCCCAGAGGCCGTCAGCTGGCCCGGTCCAGGCCCGGACTCTTCTTTTTCGAAAGTATCCCCATGTCAGATCTCACCCAAATCGAACCCGCCGAATTTGGCGAAGACCTCGCGTTCGAAAGCGAAAACGGCCGCGAGCCGGCAGAGCCCAGTGAGGCTAGCAAGGCGATTGCCGCCCTTGGCCTAACGCGGCTGTCTCTCCAGGAACTCAAGGAGAAAGCTCCCGCCGATCTCCTGGCGTTCGCCGAACAGTTCGAAGTCGAAAACGCCAACGCCATGCGCAAGCAGGACATGATGTTCGCGATTCTTAAGACCGCCGCCGAGGAGGGGGTCGAAATCTCCGGGTCCGGCACTTTGGAGGTAGTCCAGGATGGCTTTGGCTTTCTGCGTAGCCCCGAGGCCAACTACCTGCCCGGCCCCGACGACATCTACGTCAGTCCGTCGCAAATTCGACGGTTTGGGCTACGCACGGGAGACACGGTCGACGGCGGGATCCGGGCGCCACGGGAGGGTGAGCGTTATTTCGCCCTGGTAAAAGTCGATCAGGTCAACTTCGAAAATCCCGATAACGTCCGCCACAAGGTCCATTTCGACAATTTGACCCCGCTCTACCCTGAAGAGCGGATGAACATGGAAATCGACGATCCGACGATCAAGGACCGCACCGGTCGCGTCATCGACATCGCCACGCCCCTCGGCAAGGGGCAGCGGTGCCTGATCGTATCGCCGCCCCGCGTCGGCAAGACCGTAATGCTGCAGAACATCGCCAAGTCGATCGCCGCCAATCACCCCGAAAGCTACCTCATCGTCCTGCTGATCGATGAACGTCCCGAAGAGGTCACCGACATGCAGCGCACGGTGCGCGGCGAGGTCATTTCCTCGACCTTCGATGAGCCGGCTAGCCGCCATGTACAGGTTGCCGAGATGGTCATCGAAAAGGCTAAGCGGCTGGTGGAACACAAGCGGGACGTTGTTATCCTGCTCGACTCGGTCACGCGACTTGGCCGC
Organism: Caulobacteraceae bacterium; assembly: GCA_043746375.1. Lineage (GTDB taxonomy): Bacteria > Pseudomonadota > Alphaproteobacteria > Caulobacterales > Caulobacteraceae > Acaudatibacter. The sequence continues at coordinate 15,494 of JAYTRF010000001.1, forward strand.
GCCTATAACACCACCGTGCCGTCATCGGGCAAAGTGCTGACCGGTGGCGTGGACGCCAACGCCCTGCAGAAGCCCAAGCGATTTTTCGGCGCAGCCCGCAATATCGAAGAAGGTGGTTCGCTGACCATCATCGCGACAGCCCTGATCGACACCGGCAGCCGGATGGACGAGGTGATCTTCGAGGAATTCAAGGGCACCGGTAATTCGGAAATAATCCTGGATCGGAAGGTCGCTGACAAACGTATCTATCCTGCCATCGATGTGATTAAGTCAGGCACCCGCAAGGTCGAACTGATCACCAACAAGGACGACTTGCAAAAGACCTACGTTCTGCACCGTATTCTCAACCCGATGGGGCCGCAAGACGCGATCGAGTTCTTGCTGGACAAGCTGAGAAACACCAAGAACAATGCCGAATTCTTCCAATCAATGAATACTTAGACACTGATTTGTCTAGCTACGGGATCAGCAGCGTCGCCCCCGACGTAGCGCGGCTTTCGAGAGCCTCGTGGGCGTTGCGCGCCTGCGCCAGTGGAAATCTCTGCCCAATCTCGACCCGAATTCGGCCGGCGGCAATCTCTGTAAACAGCCCTGCGGCGCTTTCGTGAAGCTCCTGCGGCGTGGCGATGTAATCGAACAGCGTCGGCCGGGTGAAAAACAGCGAGCCCGCCCGCGAGAGCCGCAAGGGCTCGATCGCCGGCGCCGGCCCCGAAGCATTCCCGAAGCTGACGAACGTCCCGCGGCGGCCCAAGCTGGCTAGCGTGCCTTCGAAGGTGTCCTTGCCGACACCGTCATAAGCCGCAGAGACCCCTGCGCCACCGGTAATGTCTTTCACCCGCGCGGCGACATCCTCTTGGCGGTAGAGAATTACGTGATCGCAACCCAGCGCCCGGACCATCGCCGCCTTACGGGCGGACCCCACCGTTGCAATTACGGTCGCGCCCAATGATCTGGCCCACTGGACGAGGATCGCGCCAACACCGCCGGCTCCCGCGTGGACAAGGATGAACTCGCCCGGTTTCACGGGATGGCAGCGTCTGACAAGGAATTCCGCCGTCATTCCCTTGAGCAGGGCGGCTGCGGCGACCTCAAACGAAATCTGGTCGGGGAGGTTGACCACCCGAGCCTCCGGCAGGAGGCTGGCCTGTGCGTAGGCGCCCATTTGGCCGGCATAAGCGACCCGGTCGCCGACCCGAACCCCCGCCACTCCCGCGCCAACGGACTTGACCACTCCGGAGGCCTCCTGACCGAGCGTGACCGGCAACGCCACGGGATAGAGGCCGGAGCGGTGATAGGTATCGATGAAATTCACACCGACTGCATGGTGCCAGACCAGAACTTCGCCCGGCCCGGGCGCGGGTGTCGGTACGTGGACCGGGGTCAGTACCTCGGGCCCCCCGGTCCGGGCAGCCTTGACGGCCAATATAGTGGCAGGGAGCGTGGCCGTGTCTAAGGTTGAAACCATTGGCGAGCCATAGGCATCTTGAAATGACCAGCCAGTCTACGCCAGAAACGATCGGCCGGGCATGACAAAAGGCTGGAGGCAAGGAGCTGGACGTTGAATCTTAAAATGGAAATCGAATGTACGCCTCAAGAGGCGCGGGCCTTTCTCGGCCTGCCCGACGTCGGCGCTCTTAACGACAGTCTGGTGGCGGAGATGGGCAAGCGCATGAAGTCCAATGTGGCCATGCTCGCGCCCGATGAGCTGATGAAATCATGGATGAACTTCGGCGGCCAGGCCTCCGAGCAATTCCTGAGGCTGATGACGGCGGGCTCTGCAGGTACAACCTCCGGCACAAAGGCGAAATGAGCCGGACCATTTTCGCCCTGGCCACAGCGCCTGGGCGCGCCGCGATCGCGGTAGTGCGGATTTCCGGACCCGCCGCCCGCGAGGCTGTGGCGGCCCTCCACGCTCGGCTCCCACCCCCCAGGGTCGCGGCCTTGCGCACCCTGCGTACGGTTGACGGGGAGATCCTGGACCGAGCGCTGGTGCTTTGGTTCCCGGGCCCACCCAGCTACACTGGCGAGGATTGCGCAGAGCTCCACCTCCACGGCGGTAGGGCCGTCGTCGAGCGGGTGAGCGAGGCCCTGATTGCGGCCGGCCTGGAGTTGGCTGAGCCTGGCGAGTTCACGCGGCGGGCTTTCGAAAACGGTAAACTTGACCTCGATCAGGCAGAGGCCGTCGCTGATCTGATCGATTCGGAGAGCGCCGCCCAAGCCCGCCAAGCCATCGGCCAGCTGCGCGGCCTGCTCGGCGATCGCTACCGGGACTGGCGGAGCGTGTTGGTCCAGGCGTTGGCGGGCCTTGAGGCCTTGGTGGATTTTCCTGAGGAGGACCTTCCTGCGGACGCCGCCCCGCGCGCGGCCAGGCCTGTGGCCGCGCTGATTGCTCAGTTGGATCTTGCCCTTGCGGATCAGGCTCGGGGAACGCGCGTGCGCGACGGGTACACCATAGCGATCGTCGGCGCGCCGAATGCCGGAAAGAGCAGCATACTCAATGGCTTGGTCGGCCGCGACGCCGCCATTGTGACGGACATTGCCGGCACGACGCGGGATGTAATCGAAGCGCCCGTCGTTCTTGGCGCCTACCGCGCCGTTTTGGCCGACACGGCCGGAATCCGCGATCACGTGGGAGTCGTCGAGGCAGAGGGCGTCAGGCGGGCGCAAGCCTGGGCCCAGGCCGCCGACCTCAGGCTTTGGGTCGTCGATCAGAGCGCCTGCGGGGGACTGTGGCGACAGGCGGCGTCCATGGTCAGGGCTGGAGACCTGTGCGTGCTCAGCAAAAGCGACCTGCCAGTGGGCAATGACGCGGGCATGGCGCGCGCGAGGGCCGAGGCGGAGGGGCTCCAGACGATCTCTCATTCCGCCCGATCCGGCGGCACAGACGACCTCCGATCGATACTCTCTCACCGGGTGGCGGTTGACCTCTCCGGCGCCGACTTTCCGGCGGTGACCCGCGCCAGACATGCACGGCACCTTGTTGAAGCCCGCTCGCACCTTGCCCGGGCGCTGGCGGACTGGGAATCGCCGGAACTTGCGGCCGAAAATGTTCGGCTGGCCGCGCGCGCGCTTGCGAAGATCGCCGGGCAGATTGGCGTCGAGGACGTCCTGGATAAGCTATTCGCCAGTTTTTGCATTGGTAAATAGCCCGCTCTGTTTCACGTGAAACATTTAGCGCGACTGCGTGGATGAAGGCCGGCAGCGTGGTAAGAGGCTCAATGACCGGCGCTTGGGATGTTATTGTTATCGGAGGCGGCCACGCAGGCTGCGAGGCCGCTGCGGCTGCCGCGCGCTTCGGGGCCAGGACCCTGCTGCTAACCCACAAGCTCGAAACGATCGGCGAAATGTCCTGCAACCCGGCCATTGGCGGCTTGGGCAAGGGGCATCTTGTGCGTGAAGTCGATGCCCTCGACGGTCTGATGGGCCGTATGGCCGACGCCGCTGGGATACAGTTTCGGCTGCTGAATCGTTCCCGGGGCCCAGCAGTTCGCGGGCCGCGGGCCCAGATTGACCGCAGGCTTTATCGGCAGGCCATCCGCAAAGCTCTTGAGCGCCAATGCGGTCTGACCATGCGCGCCGCCGCCATTGAAGATCTCGTGGTCGACGGGGGACGCGCAGTGGGCGTGATCAGCCGCTGCGGTGAAGTGTACCGCGCAGGTGCTATTGTTTTGACCACCGGGACCTTCCTCAAGGGCGTCATCCACTGCGGCGACGAGCGAATTCCCGCAGGGCGGGCGGGTGATGAACCGGCGATAAGGCTGGCTGACCGTCTCTATGGCCTTGGCTTGCCGATGGGCCGCCTGAAGACCGGGACGCCTCCGCGCCTTGACGGCGACAGCATAGATTGGCGTGATCTCGCCATGCAGGCGGGGGACCAGCCGCCCATTCCGTTTTCGTTTTTGACAACCGCCATCGACCGTCCGCAGATCGAATGCGGCGTGACCTCGACCACGCCCGAAACTCACGCGATCATCGCCGCGCGACTTAATGAATCGGCGGTCTACGGCGGAAAACTGAGTGGCCGGGGCCCACGCTACTGTCCGTCTATAGAGGACAAGGTCGTCCGCTTCGCCGATCGAGGCGGGCACCAGATCTTTCTCGAGCCCGAGGGACTCGAGGATACGACAATCTACCCGAACGGCATTTCCACGTCCGTCGCCCCAGCGACGCAAAACCTTTTCCTGAGAACGATTCCGGGGCTCAGCAAGGTCCGGGTGGTGCGCTATGGCTATGCGATCGAATACGACTACGTCGATCCCTGCGGGCTTGACCTCGATCTGCAGGTCAAACGCGTGCCGGGGCTCTACCTCGCCGGCCAGATAAACGGAACGACCGGCTATGAGGAGGCGGCGGCGCAGGGTCTGATCGCCGGCCTCAATGCGGCCAAGGCGGTGAGCAATGAGCCGCCTGCCGTCTTTGGACGCGACGAGGCCTACATTGGCGTAATGATCGACGACTTGGTCACGCGAGGCGTCAGCGAGCCCTATCGGATGTTCACCAGCCGGGCTGAATTTCGCCTGCGCCTGCGGGCCGATAACGCAGATCAGAGGCTCACGGCCAGAGGCGTCCAATTAGGCTGCGTCGGGCATTCCCGATCAACGGCGTTCGCAGCCAAGCAATCCATTCTCGAAGACGTGCGGCGTGAGGCCGACGAACTCAACCTTTCGGCTGGCGAAGCCCGGCGGCGCGGGTTTCAGGTGACGGCCGACGGTCAGCGCAGAAATCTCAAGCAGCTTCTTGCCCACCCAGAGATCGGATTTGCCGACCTCGCGCGCGTGTGGCCCCAGATTGACGCCTGGCCGATTTTCGCCCGGGAACAGGTTGAGATCGATGCGGGCTACCTTGGCTATATCGATCGTCAGGACGCCGACGTAGCCCTCTTTCGCCGAGATGAGTCGCTACCCCTGGCTGAGGACCTCGATTTCGCCGCATTGGGCGGCCTTTCGAACGAGGCGCGGGAAAAGCTTTCCAGGATTCGGCCTCGGACACTCGGCCAAGCGGCCCGCGTTGAAGGCGTCACGCCCGGCGCGATAAGCGCGCTTCTCGCCCATGTGCGACGTCACCAGCGGGTCGGATGAACCTGGCGCCGCGGCGCGCGGCTTTGTGGATGCGGCCTGCGCGCCTGCGGGTCGGCGGGCCGATCTTGACGTATTTGAGGCGATGGTAACCGAAACCAATGCGTCGATGAATCTAGTCGGGGCCTCGACTCTGCACGAGTTTTGGAACCGGCACGTGATCGACAGCGCCCAGCTGCTGTGGTTCGCGCCGGGCGCGCGGACGTGGGCGGACCTCGGCGCCGGTGCCGGCTTGCCAGGCATCGTCCTGGCGATCTTGCTCAAGCAAACCCCAGGAGCGTGCGTTCACCTGATTGAGAGCCGGTCAAAGCGGTGCGGCTTCCTGATGCGGGTCGCAAAAGAACTCGCGCTGCCGGTCGAGGTGCACAATGCCCGCGCCGAAACCCTGTCGCTAGCCGTCGAGGTGGTAACGGCCAGAGCCTGCGCGCCGCTGACGCAGCTCCTTGGGTTCGCAAGACCGTACCTTGCCGCCGGCGCGCGCGGATTTTTTCTCAAGGGGCGCGGCGCCCCGGCGGAAATCGTCGAGGCGCGCAAGCGCTGGCGGCTGACATGTAACACTCACCCAAGTCTGACTGACCAGAGCGGCGCGATCCTTGAAATCAGTGACCTCTCGCTTGCCTGACCCGCGGGGACCGATGCGCATCATCGCGATCGCCAACCAGAAGGGCGGGGTGGGGAAAACCACGACGGCGATCAATTTGAGCACAGCCCTGGCGGCCATGGGGGAGCGGGTGTTGCTGGTCGATTCCGATCCGCAGGGCAACGCTTCCACGGGATTGGGCGTGTCTCGCAACGCGCGGCCCCGCACTCTTTACGACGTGCTGATGGACAATTTTCCTATCGCCGACGCAGCGATCAAGACGGTTGTGCCCGGACTCAGCCTGTTGGCGGCCGAAGCCGATCTCTCGGGGATCGAACTCGAGTTGGGCCTGCGGCCGCGCCGTTCGTTCAAGCTGCGAGATGCGCTGGCGCCTTTGCGCGCCGAGAACGCCTACAGCTATGTGCTGATTGATTGTCCGCCTTCTCTGAACCTTCTCGCTGTCAACGCCATGACTGCGGCGGACGCCGTGCTGGTACCTTTGCAGTGTGAATTCTTCGCTCTGGAAGGCCTGACCCAGCTTTTGCGGACGGTGGAGCTTGTTCGTGCGAGCCTCAACCCGCGCCTGGAACTCCAGGGCATAGTTTTGACGATGTATGATCGGCGCAACGGCCTCGCGGCTCAAGTGGCCAAAGATGTTCGCGAAAACATGGGCGAGCGGGTCTATCAGACGATGATCCCGCGGAACGTGCGGGTCGCCGAAGCGCCGTCGTTCGGCAAGCCGGCATTGATCTATGACCTGAGGTGCGCCGGCAGTGAGGCGTACCTGAAACTGGCGAGGGAACTTATCGGACGCGAGCGGACCTATCGAAACCTAGCCGCGTCATCTCAAGGGGGACCGGGATGACTGAAATCCGCAGGGGCCTGGGCCGGGGCTTGTCGGCGCTGCTCGAAGAAGCCCAGGGCGCGTCGACGCCGGAGGCCCGCCAGGCCGCTGGCGCCCTTGAGCTTCCGATCGAACTGATCGCCCGCAATCCGGAGCAACCGAGGCGCGCCTTCGACGCAGGGCAGATGAACGAACTCACCGCTTCGGTTATCGAGCGCGGCGTGCTGCAGCCGATTCTGGTCCGGCGAGCGCCGCAGTCCGAAGGACAATATCAGATTGTCGCGGGCGAGCGGCGATGGCGGTCCGCCCAGCAGGCGGGGCTGAAAACTATTCCAGCGCTGGTGCGCGATCTGGACGATCTCGAGGTCATGGAGATTTCCCTGATTGAAAACATCCAGCGTACGGATCTGAATTCCCTTGAGGAGGCGCGAGGCTACGAGGCGATGATCTCGAGGTTCTCGCGCCCGCAGGAAGCGATCGCCAACATCGTCGGCAAAAGTCGGAGCCACGTCGCCAATACCCTGCGGTTGCTTCGTTTGCCTGAGCCAGTGCGGGAGCACCTCGAGGCCGGACGGATCACGGCAGGCCACGCCCGTGCTCTGTTGGGCGCCAATCACGCGATCAAACTTGCGGCGCAGACGATTGCGCGGGGCCTCAGCGTTCGCCAGACCGAGGCACTGGTCCGCAAGTCCCTTGAGGGTGGCGCTTCACGCAAGCCCCGAAAGGCGCGCGCCGCAGTCAAGGACGCTGATACCCGAGATCTGGAAGACAGTCTTTCCGATAGCCTCGGCCTTACTGTCGAAATCCTCCATGCTAACGGCCGGGGAGAATTGAGGATCGGCTATAGGTCCCTGGATCAGCTCGACGAAGTGTGTCGCCGCCTGATGCGTGGAAGCCAATGATCGAAGGCCTGCGCCGCTAGAGTCCCAGCCTGCGGGCCCGCCCCGCTATGCCAAGAGCGAGATGCTCTGCGATCAGCCGGCTAGGGGAGCCGGTCTGCTTGCACGCCATATCAGCGCCGAGCAGTCGAGGCTGGAGCCGGTCAAGCTCGATGATCGTCCACAGGCGCGCTTGGCGCAGGATTTCCTTTTCATCTTTCCAGAATACGCCAGTCGCTTTAATCGCGGCGGCCAGCGCCATGCCACCCTGCTGGTAGGTCAGAAGCCTGCGAATACGCATCAGTTGCAACCCCAGAGCCCGCACGGCCGCGGGGCCGCTTTGCCCTTCTTGCGCGGCGCGTCGCAAACCTTCGTGGGCCTGCCGCAGACGCGCGCCGAACGCGTCCGTCGCCGCCTCCGCAAGAGACGTCTGTGGCTCGACTCCGAGGAACTGCTCCAGCTCCTTTGCGCCGGCTGATACCCCGCCGCCGGGCTTCAGAAAAAGTATCAGTCGCTCGATTTCACGGCGAGCGATGCCGCGCTCACGCGGCAGCCGCGATACAAACAGCTCAAGAGCGTCCGACGATAACCCGACCTTTTCGGCGTTCAGTGACTCTCGCGTCAGCCGCGCCAGATCGCCCGCCTCATCCTCATAGCAAACGATGACCGCGCAAGCTTGGGCCTTCTCCGCCAGCCTGCGCAGGGCCGATTCTCTCGACAACCCCGCCGCCTCGATCAGCAGAAAGGCGTCTGGATTGAAGCGGCCTGCCAAGTGGCCATCGAGAGCCTGCGCAGTCCTGCGATCGATCGGTCCCCGGTCGGCTGACAGGGCCACCCGCACGAGCCTGCGCCCCCCCATCAAGGAGATAGCCGCCAGTTCGTCCTCCAGCCGGCCGTCCTCTATTTCATCCTCGCCGATAAGGGCTACATCAAAGGGGTCGTCGGGGCGCGCTGTCACCCTCGCCGACAAGACATCGGCGCGCTCACGGACGATGGCGGGGTCTTGCCCATAGATCAGGGACGCGCGGACTTCGGAACCGGGCGCGGCCAGGAAGCGGTCAATTTCCGGACGCCGGGAGAAGATCAATTTACAACCGTGGATTCGACGTCGACCCGTGCGCCATCCACGCCGCCAGATCCAGCTCGATCCTCCGGGCGGCATCCGCGGCAGCGCGCTGCTGGCTGTCCTGGCGCGCCGCTATCCCCGCATAAGGCGCATCGGCCGCGTCGTAACTGACGACGGTGCTGACCATGCCTGAATGGACGACGCGGTCGGCCGATACGCTCGAAAGCGTGTACCTCACCGTCAAGCCGAGTTCGTAACGCTCCGCAACATCGTTCCGCTGGAGTCCGCGGGCGTTCCGCGTTTGAATGATGGTCAACTGCAATCGCCAGGCCGGCATGGCAGCCTTGTCGTGGCCGAGGGCGTCGTCGAGATTTTCCCTGATCAGGAAACCGACGCGCCCGTCGGGGGCCACGACATCGATGCGGGAAAGGCCAGCCGTCACACCCGGGACCGCGTATAGGGGGACAAATCCGCAGCCTCCCAGGCCAACGGACATGATCGCGGCCGCAAACGCAGCGGCGTGGGCTCCGGCCGCTCCCCGCATCCTATCCAGCCACCAGGTTGATGATCCGGTCCTTGACAACTATTACTTTCTTCAGGGTCAGGCCATCAAGCCGGCGGACAATGTCGGGATCTTCCAGCACCAGTTTTTCGACCTCGGTTTCAGAAGCTCCGGAGCGAGCCCGTATGTGCCCGCGGACCTTTCCGTTGATCTGAACGGGCAGGACCTTATCCTCGTCCACCGACCAGACCGGGTCGTGATCGGGCCATGGCGCTTGCGCGACCATACCTGCCTTACCCAGCCGCTGCCAGCACTCCTCGCCCAGATGGGGGGCGAACGGGGCGATCAACCGCGCCAGCGCGGAGAGAGCTTCCTGGCGAGCCTTGGGCCCACCTGAGCCCGCTCGTAGCGCCCTGACGAATTCGTGGATTCGAGCCACCGCGCTGTTGAACCGGAAGGTTTCGATCGCCTCTGTGACGGCCTTAATCGTCCTGTGCGTCGCACGGCGCAGATCGGAGGTCGCGGCGAGGTCGGTGGTCCCCTTTTCCGAATTCTCGAACGAGTCGAATTCCGACCACACCCGGCTGATCAGGCGCGAGGCGCCTTCCAGGCCTGCGCTCGTCCATTGGACGTCGCGCTCCGGGGGAGAATCCGAAAGTACGAACAAACGCACGGCGTCAACGCCGTAAACGTCGGCAATATCCTCGGGGGCGACGACGTTGCGCTTGGATTTTGACATCTTCTCAACTTCGCCGATGACCACCGGCTCGCCGGTCTCCTTTAGCCTGGCCCGGCGCGTCGGGCCCCCGTGAGCTATCTCGACCGATCGGGGCTCGGTCCATTCGCCGTTTTGCCGGCGATACGTCTCGTGGGTCACCATGCCCTGGGTGAACAGGCCGGCAATCGGTTCCGAAACCCCAAGCAGGCCATCGTCGCGCAGCGCTCGGGTGACAAACCGGGCGTAGAGCAGATGCAGGACCGCATGCTCGATGCCGCCTATGTACTGATCCACCGGCAGCCAGTAGTCGGCCGCGAGCGCGTCTATCGGTGAGGAGTAGGCTGGGTTCGCGAAACGCGCGAAGTACCAGGCTGAATCCACAAAGGTGTCGAGGGTGTCGGTCTCGCGCTCGGCCGGTCCGCCACACGTCGGACAAGTGGTGTGTTTCCAGGCGGGGTGACGGACCAGGGGGCTGCCTGGCCGGCTGAAATCCATATCGTCCGGTAGTCGCACCGGCAGTTGATCGACGGGCACGCCTACGATACCGCAAGCGCCGCAATGGATGAATGGAATGGGCGGGCCCCATGCCCGTTGCCTGGAAACGCCCCAATCCCGCAGTCGATAAACGGTGAGGCGGTTGCCGGCTCCTAAGGTTTCCGCACGACGAATCGCCGCGCTCTTTGCGGCCTCGATGTCCAGGCCGTCAAGAAACCCGGAATTGACCAGGCGACCTTCGCCAACATAGGCGTCGTGTTTCACGTGAAACATTGCATCTTCGCCCGGCGGCGCCACTACGGGAATCACCGGAAGGTCGTACTTGCGCGCAAAGTCCAGGTCTCGCTGGTCATGGGCCGGGCAGCCAAAGATCGCTCCCACGCCGTACTCCATGAGCACGAAGTTGGCCACCCAAACTGGTATTTGTCGGGAAAAATCAAAAGGATGACAGACTCTGAAGCCGGTATCGATTCCGAGCTTTTCGGCCGTTTCGATTTGCGCCTCGGAGGTCCCGCCTTTTCGACACTCCGCCAGGAACGCGGCGACAGCAGGCTGTTCCGCCGCCAAGCTCGCGGCCAGGGGGTGGTCGGGCGCCACGGCGATGAAGCTTGCGCCAAACAGCGTGTCAGGGCGGGTGGTGAAGACCTTAACGCCGCCCTCAAAGCCCTTCGGCGGGATTCCGTGGAACGGAAAGGCCAACTCCAGCCCCTCTGATCTGCCGATCCACTTTTCCTGCATCACGCGGACCTTGTTCGGCCAGCGGTCCAGGTCCGCAAGGCCGGCAAGCAGCTCTTCGGCATAGTTGGTTATGCGAAGGAACCACTGTGCGAGCTTTCGTCGCTCCACGGGCGCGCCCGACCGCCAGCCGAGACCGTCGATAACCTGCTCGTTGGCCAGAACCGTTGCGTCGACCGGGTCCCAGTTGACCCACCCCTCCTTGCGGTAGACCAGCCCGCGTCTCCACAAGTCCAGAAACCACGCCTGCTCGGCGCCGTAATAGTCGGGATCGCAGGTCGCGAACTCTCGCGACCAGTCAATGGACAGCCCCAGCCGCATCAGCTCTTCGCGCATCACCTCGATGTTGGCGCGCGTCCAGGCCGCAGGATCAATGCCGCGTTCGGCGGCCGCGTTCTCCGCCGGCAATCCAAAGGCGTCCCAGCCCATGGGGTGCAGGACATTAAAGCCGCGCGCGCGCTTGAAACGGGCGACGACGTCCCCCATCGCGTAGTTGCGAGCGTGCCCCACATGCAGCCGGCCGGAGGGGTACGGAAACATCTCAAGGACGTAGTACTTAGGCTTGTCGGATTGATTTTCCGCGCGAAATATGCCGCTGGCTGCCCATTCCGCGCGCCACTTAGGCTCAACGTGCCGGGGGTCGTACCGAACCATCCGCCGCGTTGGGCCTTCTAGCCGTGCAGGTCGGACAGCCGCAGCTGGCGGGCCCTGGTCAGGATCGCATTTTCAATATCAGTCGCGGTCTGGGGGTTTGTCGTCGAGGCAACCCAGCCTCCCGCGCCGTTGCTCACCTCCTTGAACACCGTGACGTTGAGCCCGTCGGCCCGCAATCTGGAGTCCAGAATGTAGACGGTGCATTTGAAGCGCTCGTCGGGCTTCTCGGGATTGACGTACCAGTCGGTTAGCACAAGGCCGCCGAAAGGATCGGCCGAGTGCAAGGGCATGAAAGCCAGAGTGTCCAAGGTCGCGCGCCATAGGTAACCATTGACGCCGATAGTCGCCGACTCAGCAGCTCTCGCGCTGCGTTCACGCCCCATAGGGTGGGCGCAGGCGGTCAGCGCCGCCAGGCTCAAGAAGAGCGTGGCGGCCAAGGCCCCACGCAATTTCGACTCACGCCAAGCTCGCATGCTCATCAACTCCACGCGTCTTTCCAAATGAAGCATGGACTTCTCGGCCACGCGATCGCCCCGCCAACGATTGCGTCTATAACATCATGGCCGCCTCGCCAAACAGGATTCGCGTGGCGCCCTGGCCACAGACGAGCCCTGAATCTTCGCCATGGCGCCAGAATCAGCGTCTGCGCGGTTGACCTTGGCCATCCTCGCTACCTAATTGTCAGCAGGATAGCTGGGGTGGACCGAATGTGGGCGCCCGGTTGCGGGGACGATGGCCCTTAATATGATGCCGGCTGGGAAAACGGTGGCGGCGTTTATCGCGATCGCCTTTGTGGCGGCGGCAAATGGTGCGTCGGCGTTACAGGCATCATCGACTGAAGACTTCGTCGCGCAGGCCCGATCCACCGGCTTGACGCCATCGCACCGCACGCTGGAGTGGGACGCCCGCAAGGGACGGTGGGGCCTCAAATTCGACATGGAGCAAAGGACCGATCGCGGCGTGCAATTCCAGGATGTGCAGCCCGGCGTTTTCTATCGCCTCACTTCCCGCCTGCACATCGGCGGCGCGGTGAGCCTTGGTGAAGATCAGGTGCAGATCGCCCCGGGCGGCCAGCCCTTGGCGCCCCCCCCGCGCGTGCGCCTGGAGACCACTTTCAAATTCTAGGCTCAAGGGCCCCGATGGCGGCCAGTCCGATGGCGCCAGTGTGATGCAGGCCGCGCCCTGTCTTGGCGTTGACGCCCCCCAAGGCGTAAACCGCTGCGCCGGAATTCCGGACGAGAGCGGCGAAGGCGAGGCGTCCCATCGCTCGGCCGCCGGGATGACCTTCACTGGAAAAAACTATCGAGGCCACCACCGCGTCCACCCCCGAGCGGCGGGCGATTATGGCGGCGGGGAGGCTATGGGCCGCAGCCGTTACCAGAAATCGCTTGGCCAAGGCGCGGACATCGCCGCCGCGCCCGGCCATCCTCTCTGGCAAATGCACCCCTTCGGCGCGCAGCCGCGTCGCCAGCGCCACGTCGCCGCCCACCAGAAAAACCACGCCTCGCCGCCTCGCCTCGCGAGCCAGGGCCAAGCCGTGCGTCATGGCCTCCGCCGACCCGAAGGCGCGATACACCACGCCAGAGCCTCGGGGCAGACCAGCGACAATGGCGGCCGGATCGGGCGTCCGGAGGGGATCGGTGAAGAACAGCAGCGGCGGCAATGCCTTGCCGCGCACGACCCGACGCTGGAGCGTGCGCGCCACCCGCCAAAGCGTTTCGGCCTGCGGGGCGTTCAATGACACCGCCCCCTTTTGACCCCGCCGCGGCGAGAGGCGAGATTTTGGCGCGGATCGCCCGCGCCTGCGCTGCGGCCGGTCGATCGCCCCGCGCTGTCACACTGACGGCGGTTTCCAAACAACAGCCGTGGAACCGGGTGACCGAAGTGCTCGCCGTCGGCCAACTCAATTTCGGCGAGAACCGGGTGGATGAAGCGCGGGATCGCTGGGAAGGCCGGCGGGAGGGCCTCGAACTGCGCCTCATCGGCCCGCTTCAAACCAACAAAGCGCGGGATGCTGTCGAATTCTTCGACGTTATCGAAACCCTGGACCGTACCCGTCTGGCTCATGCGCTGGCCAGCCAAATTCAAAAGATTGGCCGCGCCCCCGCGGTCTACGTGCAGGTCAATACCGGCGAGGAGCCGCAGAAGGGTGGGGTGCTCCCAGCCGACGCCGACGCCCTGATCGCCCAATGCCGAGGCGAGTTCGACCTGGATCCCATCGGACTGATGTGCATTCCACCCCTCGCGGAGCCTGCGGGGGCCCATTTCGCGCTGCTGGCGAAGATCGCTCGACGCAATGGGCTTTTGAACCTGTCGATGGGCATGAGCGATGATTTCGAAACCGCCGTCAGAATGGGCGCCACATCGGTGAGAATCGGATCGGCACTGTTTGGAGCTCGCCCCGATCATCACCCGTAGCCTGACGCCGGCGAGATCGCCACGGCGTCGCCGGTCGCGGCGATGGCCAGCAGCCTTCGCATGGCCGCGAGCGTTAAGGTGACACAACCCTGTGTCGGGGTGAAGTCGTGCTGGGCGATGTGCAGAAATATCGCCGACCCGGCTCCCCTGACGACCGGCCGATCATTGTAACCAAGCGGCACGATTAAATCGTACAGGCGATCATCCCGCCAAAGAGCTTCGCAATGGGCGGGATAGGGCAGCGACACCTTCGCATTGTAGGCTGTGTTGCCTGGGTCATCGCACCAGCCGTCCTCGGGCGCCAGGGGATGGACCTCCAGCGCGGTCGGCGGGGCCGGCCCGCGGTCGGGCCGATAAAGCAACTCACGCAATGGCCAAATGCCGGCCGGCGAGGCGCCGTCCCCTTCGCGCTTGTCCGCAGCCGCAACGACACCCGCCTTTCCGACAGCGCACCTGATGGCCTGGCCGGCGAGATCGAATCTGCCGTCTGCGTAGGCGGTAAAAATCATGTGTGACGCCCTCTCGCCGTTCGCGTGGCGTTCGCCAGGGAAGCGGTGCATGTTCGCAGCCATGGCGCAACGCAAGATCATCCTGATAATCGACGACGATGCCGACCTCCGTGAAGGCTTGAGCGAGCAACTGGAACTTGAGGGGGAGTTCTCTGCGATCGGGGCAGGTACGGCGGGCGATGGCGTCAGTCTTGCTCGGGAACATCAGCCCGACATCGTCCTGCTGGACATCGACCTTCCCGATATGAACGGCCGGGAGGCGTGCCGGAGGCTTCGCGAGGGCGGCTTGGCTTGCCCGATTCTGATGCTGACCGCTGCGGTCAGCGACGCAGATGCTGTTCTGGGCCTCGATGCGGGCGCCAATGACTATGTGACCAAGCCTTTCAAGATCGAGGTTCTCCTGGCGCGCATCCGCGCCCACATGCGCAGCTATGAACAGTCCGAAGGCGCGGTATTCCGCATCGGCCCCTACGATTTCCGGCCAGCGGGCAAGGTGCTTGTCGACGCCAGGGACAAGAAGCTCCGTTTGACCGACAAGGAGACCAATATCCTCAAGTATCTCTACCGGGCCGGCGCCAAGGCCGTCTCCCGCGAAGAGTTGCTTGCCGAGGTCTGGGGTTACAACGCCGGCGTAACGACCCACACCCTGGAGACCCACGTCTACCGGCTGCGTCAGAAGATTGAGCCCGATCCCGCGAATGTCCGCTTGCTCTTGACCGAGCCCGGCGGCTACCGGCTCGCTCCTTGAGCCGTCAAAGGATGAGGTCGGCAGAAACGGGGGCGTGATCACTCGGGCGCAGCCATCCTCGCGCCTCGTCATGGATGCGGGCGTTCGCCGCACCGCTGTGGAATGCCGCAGCCCGCAGCCCAGGCGTGACCCAGATATGGTCCAGACGAAGGCCGCGATTGGATTGTCGAAAGTCGAGCGCCCGGTAACTCCACCATGAAAACAAACGGGCGGGTTCCGGGATCGCCTCCCGCGCCAAGTCGATGAATCCCAAACTGGCCCTCAGCGTGTCCATGGCCGCGACTTCCATGGGCGTGTGGCTGACGACCTTCGACATGAACCTATGGTTCCAGACGTCATTCTCGCCGGGGGCCACATTGAAGTCTCCAGCGATAACCAGCGGGGATGAGGCATCGCGGCGGCCGAACTGCTCGGTCAGACGGGCAAAGAAGTCCAGCTTGTGGGCGAACTTGGCGTTCGCCACTGGGTCGGGGGTGTCGCCGCCTGCGGGAATGTAGAAGTTATGGATTTCAACGCCCGCGACCTTGCCAGCGACACAGCGTGCATGGCCTTCGCGACAGGCGTCGAGCGGGGCCACGTCCTCGATCGCCAGGCGGGAGGCGATGGCCACCCCGTGCCAGCCCTTTTGGCCGCGTATGCGCAGGTGACGCAGGCCGGCCTGAGCAAGGACCTCAACCGGAAACTCGCTCTCGCGGCACTTGATCTCCTGCAGGCAAAGAACGTCGATCCCTTGCTCGGCGACAAGTCGCGCGATCTGATCGGCCCGCAGCCGCACCGAGTTGACGTTCCATGAGGCAATCCGCAGACGCATGTTTCAGATACGCGGGGCCCTGACATAGCCCGGGTTGGCAAGGTCGAAGAGCTTGGGATCCAGGGCGCCTGTTGGAGCGAAATCGACGAGCCGGACGCGGGTCGCGCCTCCTTGCGCGTCGGTCGTCGTCCATCCGAGGAGGCGGATAGGCGCAGCGGAAAAATCAAGGGTAATCGTGCCTTCCGCCCGCTTGCGCGCATCGCTGGCCATGATCGAGAACCCGTCGGCCAGACGCGTCACCTTGCTGACCGCGACGCCCTGGTCGAGGCGAATATCGCGGGCCAGCAACAAGGCCAGGGGGGTCAGTCTCAGATAATAGCTGGCGAAGGTTCGCAGGCGGGTATTGAGGATGTTGACCACCTTGCCGTTGGACGCGATCACCAGGCCCGAAGGCGGATCGTAGGCAAACCGCGCCTTGCCCGGACGCTGTAGATAGAAACTTCCCTCGCTGACCGCGCCCCGGGCGTCTGTCTGCACAAACCGCCCCTTGGCGCTGGTGAGTCCTTGCAGATAGGCGCTCGCCCTGGCTACCAAGGCGCGGTCCTGCTGCGACAAAACCGCTGGCCGCGGCGCCGCCGCTGCCGTCTGGGACATGGCGACCAAGGCTATACCCGCCAACGCTCGGCGTCGCGTGATCGAAGATGCGTTCATCCGGTCTTCCTCGCCGCCGATACCGGCGATTTTGCGTCCGACTTCCGAGCCTCAGGGCGGGGGCCCCGCCAGGATGTCGCGCTTGCCGGCGTGATTGGCGATGCTGACCACCCCTTCGCGTTCCATTCGCTCGATGAGCGAGGCGGCGCGGTTATAGCCGATCTGAAGGCGCCGCTGGATGTAGCTCGTTGACGCCTTGCGATCGCGGGTGACTATGGAGACCGCCTGATCGTAAAGTTCCCCGCCGCTTCCCTCCGCGCTCCCGGCCCCGGCCTCCTCCTCGTCCTCGTCCGCCGAGGCCGTGACCTGATCTAGATATTGCGGTTCACCCTGGTCCCGCAGGAACTTGGCCACCGTTTCTACCTCGGCATCGGACACGAACGGTCCGTGCAGACGCGTGATCCTGCCGCCGCCGGCCATGTAGAGCATGTCGCCTTGGCCGAGCAACTGCTCGGCGCCCTGTTCGCCCATGATGGTCCGCGAGTCGATCTTCGAGGTGACCTGAAATCCGATGCGCGTGGGGAAGTTGGCCTTGATCGTACCGGTGATCACATCGACCGATGGGCGCTGCGTGGCCATTATCAGATGAATGCCGGCGGCGCGGGCCATCTGGGCGAGCCGCTGGACCGCGCCCTCGATATCCTTGCCGGCGACCATCATCAGGTCGGCGACTTCATCGATGACCACGACCAAATAGGGCATTGGCTCGGGGCGCAGCTTTTCTTCTTCGTAGATCGGCCGTCCCTGCTCATCGAAGCCTGTCTGAACCGTCCTCACGAAGTGCTCGCCCTGTCTGAGCGCCTCGCTGGCTCGCTCATTGTAACCGCCGATATTGCGCACGCCGATCTTCGACATCCGCCGATAGCGGTCTTCCATTTCGCGGACCGTCCACTTCAAGGCGACAATGGCCTTCTTGGGATCGGTAACTACCGGCGCGAGTAAATGCGGGATGCCATGATAGACAGACAGTTCCAGCATCTTGGGATCGATCATGATGAAGCGGCACTGATCGGGAGCAAGTCGATAGAGAATGGAAAGGATCATCGCGTTCACGCCCACCGACTTGCCTGACCCGGTGGTGCCGGCGATCAACAGGTGGGGCATCTTGGCCAGGTCGACTATGTACGGCTCGCCGCCGATCGTCTCACCCAGCGCAAGCGGTATGGTTTGGCTGGCCTTTTCGTATTCGGCGCCGGCCAGCAGGTCGCGAAGATAGACCGTCTCGCGGCGCGCATTGGGAAGTTCGATGCCTATGGCGTTGCGGCCAGGGACGACACTGACCCTGCAGGCCGCGACGCTCATCGATCGGGCGATATCGTCCGAAAGGGCCACCACCCTCGCGGACTTCACCCCGGGAGCGGGGACCAGTTCATAGAGAGTGACGACGGGTCCGGGACGAATCTGGTCGATCTGACCGCGAACGCCGAACTCGGCCAGCACACCCTCGAGCAGCCGCGCGTTCTGGCGCAGGGCCTCCTCGTCGAAGGCCGAAGCGCGCGGCTTGGGTTTGGCGAGCATGGCCAATTCCGGCAGTTTGAAGCCGCCGGGCTCTGCGAAAGGAAAGCTGCGCTGAACTTCCCTCTGCTCCCGGCCGGAGGCCTTGGCGGTGGCTTTCGGCTGCTTGATCGAAAGCGGCGGCGAAAACCCCTCGGCGACCCCGGCGCTAGCACCATCGTCGCGCGCGGCCACGGCGGGCCGCCGCTGTAGTGAGGCCACCGGGATCATCGAGGCCGGCCGTGAGGCCAGCAGGCGGCGCAGCCCGCAGGCGAAGGCGAAAGACGACAATCCGGCGACGGCAAGCGCGCCGGCTGCGATGGCGCGTGGCGCCGGAGCCCTGACCAGATGCAAAAGACTGCCGGCTGCGGCCAATAGGCTGTCGCCGATCAGCCCACCCAGCCCCGCCGAAAGCGGCCAGGCGAGGGGCGGCGTCGCAGCGGCCATCGCACCGGCTAGCGCAAGCGCCCCCAGCAGGCCCATGCTGGCGCGCAGACGCAGGTCGCGGCGGCCAAGCGCCGGCTGACGATCGAAAGCGCGCGAGAGCCCGACTGCGACCATGATCAGGCCGACCGCCCAGGCGGCCAGGCCGAGGAGCTGCATAGCGAGATCCGCGCCCTCAGCGCCCGATGCGCCAAGCAGGTTTAGCGGTTCATCGGCCGCGGAGGCGTCGAAGCTGGGATCGGCGGCATGGTAGCTGGCCAGCGCCACTATCAACGCAGTTCCGGCGACGGCGACGAACAGGCCGCGAGCCCTCGCCACCGCGACGTTTGTCCACGCCAGGCGCGAGAGCCTCCAGGCAAGTGCAGCACCGGTAGGCCGCGCCACTCTCGCCATTGACTGTCCCCCCTGCGACCGCCGCAACCGCTTGGGGATGGTGTGAGGCAAGAGGGTTAAGGCCCGTTTACCTGCAACGCCTGCCGGCCCGCTTTCACCCACGACCGGGGAATCTAGTCTGCGTCGGGCTGCCTGTCGGGATGGGCGGCGATGAAGGCCGGGTGCGCCGCCGCATGGGCAGCCAGGGCGAAGAGTGCTGGATAGGCGGCGATGTCGACGCCAAAACGGCTCGAAGACCAGATTTGCGGCACAATGCAGCAGTCGGCGATTGTCGGCTCGTCGCCAAAGGCAAATCCGATCCCGTGGCGAGCCACCATTGGCTCTAGGGCATCGAAGCCCTCGGTGATCCATCGGGCGCCCCACGCGCGCTGCTCGTCCGACCCCGCCGGGTGGCCCAGAGCGCCGAGCACCTGCAGAACCCGCAAATTATTCAGCGGATGGATGTCGCAGGCGACGATCTCGGCCATGGTTCGTACCACCGCGCGGGCGAAAGGATCGGTTGGAAGCAGGGACGGATAGGGATGCGTTTCGTCGAGCCACTCAAGAATCGCCAAGCTTTGGGTGAGCACGCCCTGGTCCGTTTCAAGCGCCGGCACCAGAGCCTGACCGTTGAGTCTGCGATACGATTGCGCACGCTGTTCGCCGCCGGCGAGGTTCACCGGGACTATCTCAAAGGTCAGCCCCTTGAGTTGCAAGCCTATCCGCACCCGATATGGAGCGGTGGCTCGCCACATGGAATGCAAGACCAGCGGTTTTGGCGGGGCGGGCATGTTTGTCAGAGGATGGCGAAGGCCAAGACGCCGACGCCCTCAATTTCGCCTTCGACCCTGTCGCCGCGAACGAGAGGACCCACACCCTCCGGCGTCCCGGTGAAGATCAAGTCCCCGGCCTCCAGGCGCCACAGCCTTGAGGCCTGGGCGACGATTTCGGCGACGTTCCAGATCATGTCGGCGACCCGGGCGTCTTGGCGCAAAACTCCATTGACCTTGAGCGCGATGCGCCCGTCCGGCTGTGGACCCGTAGTCGGCGCTATCGCCGAGATCGGGGCGGAAGCATCGAAGCCCTTGGCCGATTCCCACGGCTGGCCCCTGGCCCTGGCGACGGCTTGCTGATCGCGCCTGGTGAGGTCGACGCCGACCGCGTATCCGAAAACCAGGCCAAGCGCGTTGTCGACCGCCACGTCGGCGCCTCCAGACCCTATGGCTGCAACCAATTCGATCTCATGATGGAAGTCCGAAGTGGCGCCGGGGTAGCGGACCGAAACGCCCGGCTGAACGATGGCGTCGGCCGGCTTGGCAAAGAAAAACGGCGGGTCGCGATCGTCTCCCCCCATCTCCCGGCGATGGGAAGCATAGTTGCGACCAACACAAAGGATACGGCGAACCGGAAACAGCTTGTCGGTTCCGACGATGGGCGCGGCGGGTCGGGCTGGGGCGGGAAAAATGTAGGATGTCATGCGTGATGGCCTAGTCCCACGGCGGCCGCTTGGCCAGTGGAGCCGCGCGTCGCCTTGCCGACCGGCCTCAGCGATCCAGCGCGG
>JAYTRF010000002.1:0-4494 GCA_043746375.1 Caulobacteraceae bacterium
TTGATCTGCGCCGTAGGCGCGCTTTCGTCGACAGCGTGCATGCTGGCTCCGACGAGGCCGAACTCGACCACTTCGCACATCCGGCGGATGAAACGGGCGTCGGAGGTGCCGCCGGTGGTGGAGAGCTCGGGGGTAACGCCGGTCACCGCCCTGACGGCGTTCGAAACGATGCCGGTGAATGCGCCAGGCGGGGTCAGGAAAGGCTCGCCGCCAATAGTGGTCGTCATCTCCACTTGACCGGCGAATCCATCGGCCGCTCTCCTGGCCTCGGCATCCAGCCAGACGGCGAGCGTCGCCCCGGTGTGGGCGGGATTGAAGCGAATGTTGAGCGCCGCCGTCGCCCGCGCGGGGATAACGTTGCCTGCCGTATTGCCGACGTCGATGGTGGTGACTTCGAGATTGGACGCCGGAAACCCGGGGTAACCTTTATCCAGAACCTGCGCCTGGAGCGCGGCAAGCAGGCGGATGAGGACTGGAAGTGGATTGGCCGCGCGGTGGGGATAGGCGACGTGACCCTGGACGCCGTGCACGGTGATTTTCGCGCTGATGCTGCCGCGCCGCCCGTTCTTAATCATGTCGCCGAACGTTGCGTACGAGGTCGGCTCGCCGACCAGGCAGTGGTCAATGGTTTCGCCCTCCGCTGTCAGGGCCGCCACCACCGCCTTGGTCCCGTGTTCGGCCAGCCCTTCTTCGTCGCCGGTGATCAGCAGCGATATCGAGCCTTTCGGTTTGCCGCGCGAGAGTGCGCCGGCCGCCGCGCAGATGAACGCCGCGACGGCGCTCTTCATATCCACCGCGCCCCGACCATGGATGGCGCCGTCGGCAAGTTCGGCCTCGAAAGGGCCGCGCGACCAAGCGGCCTCGTCGCCCACCGGCACGACGTCCGTGTGTCCAGCGAAGCACAGGTTGGGCGCCGCTTCGCCGATGCGCGCATAGAGATTTTCGACCTCGCCAAACCGCATGCGCCTGCAGGTAAATCCCAGCGCCTCTACGGCCCCTTGGACGATGTCCATGGCCCCGGCGTCTGCGGGGGTCACCGAGGGGCGCCTGATCAGCGCCTGCGTCAGGGCGACGGGGTCATGGGGGCTGGCCTTTTCCATGATCGCTCCTCTAGTCTGGCGGCCCTCCCGTGGCAATTTCTCGGAAACCTGGAATGAAGAAGATCGATCTGAGAGCTCAACCCGCGCGCAGTGGCTCAAGCTACCCGCCACCGTATGATGCGCCGGTGATGGCGCGCAGCCGCAAGCGACTCGGCCAAGCCACAGGACTGACCCATTTCGGCGTCAATCTCCTGACTCTCCCGCCCGGCGCATGGTCGAGCCAACGCCACTGGCACAGCCACGAGGACGAGTTCATTTTTGTTGTCGATGGCGAGGTGACCCTGGTCACCGACGCCGGTGAGGAAATCCTCAGAGGCGGCGACAGCGCCGGCTTCAGGGCCGGGGATCCGGATGCCCATCATCTGGTCAATCGCTCGCCGCGTGATGCCGTGGTTCTGGAGGTCGGCAACAATGACGGCGAGCACGACCGTTGCGTTTATGCCGACATCGACATGATAGCCGAGCCCGCCGAGGACTGCTTCCGCCATCGTGACGGTTCGCCCTATCCCAAGGTCGCGCGATAGGCAGCTCCGAAGAACCCATTTGGAGAGTCGACCGCACTGCATGCGCCCGTCGCGTGACGGCGGGGCTTTGCGCAGCCGGGGCAAACAGCTACACCGACTGGGCCTTGGCCTCGCCTCTGACGACACGCGCGCCCGTCCTGCCGAACTGGTCCCAGGGCCCTCTGCTGGGGCTGGCCGGCGCGACCCTCGCCGTCGCCCTGTTGGCGGGAGGCTCGTCGCAGCCGGCGATGATCTCGACGGCCACGGCGGAGCTGTTCAGTCTGCCGCTGCTTGGATTCGCCCTCTGGCTGGCCACGGGCGGCGGTCTGGGTAGGGCTCGGTGGCCCGCCGCGATTTTGGCCGCCGGCGTCGCCATAGGCGCCGCCCAACTCGTCACCCTGCCGGTCGCCGTCTGGCGCATCCTTCCGGGCCGAGCCGCTGCTTTGGCGGACATGGTCGCCGCCGGCAGCGCGCCGCGTTTCCTGGCCGTCAGCCTCGATCCCGGCGCGACAGCGCGCGCCCTAGCCGCCCTGTCGCCCGCCATCGCCATTTTCCTCGGGGTCGCCGTGCTTGGCGGTGCAGCGCGGC
The DNA here is from genome assembly GCA_043746375.1 of Caulobacteraceae bacterium. Lineage (GTDB taxonomy): Bacteria > Pseudomonadota > Alphaproteobacteria > Caulobacterales > Caulobacteraceae > Acaudatibacter. The sequence continues at coordinate 2,192 of JAYTRF010000002.1, forward strand.
GGCGGCTGATCTGGCTGGTCCTTGCCCTCGGCGTGCTGAGCGCCTTTATCGGAATTGCCCAGGCGACGGGCCGGATGTCGAGTTTCTATGCGGTGACAAATCCCGGGTTTGCCGTCGGGTTCTTCGCCAACCGCAACCACTTTGCCGCCCTCATGTACGCCCTCCTGCCGATGGCCGCCGCGATGGCCGCGCCGGTGCGCTCGGGCGAAGATGGGCAAGGCCGCTGGCGGACAGGAGCCCTCATCGCGGCGGCAGCGATGGCGGGGGTCTACCTGCTGGCCCTGGCGGCTTGCAGGTCGCGCGCGGGCATGGCGTTAGGCGTCGTGGCCCTGATCGGCGCCTGGGCCGTCTTCAGGGTGGGGCGCGGTGGTGGTCGTCGAACCGGCGGATGGGCGCCTGGGCTGATCATCGTCGCCGCCATCGTCGCCTTCTCGCTCCTGCAGTTCACCCGCGTGGGCCTGCTTGCCAGCGGCCGATCCCTGCCGCTCGACGAGGGGCGCGGCGCGTTCACCATGACAACGCTGCACGCCTCGGCCCATTATGCGCCGCTGGGCGCCGGACTTGGCGCCTTCGTCCCGGCCTATGAGGCTTCAGAGCCGGTCTCAACCCTCACGTCCGAATACATCAATCACGCGCATGACGATTGGGCGGAGTTGTGGCTCGACGGCGGTGTGCCGATGGCGGCGGTTGTCGCGGCCTTCCTGGCTTGGCTGGTGATGGCCGCGCGGCGCGCCTGGAGTCGCGCTACGGACGTTGCCAGCGCATTGCCCGGCCGCGCCGGCTCAATCGTCGTTGGCCTCCTGCTGGTTCACTCCACGGTCGACTATCCGCTACGAACCGCCGCTATGTCAGCCCTGTTTGCGCTGGCCTGCGCGCTCATGGTCCCGCCGCCGGACTTGGCGCCTGCAACGCGGAGGCGTAGCCGAAACGCTCAATCGCGACCTCCCGAGCATCTGCGCAGGCCGGCGCGCGTCTGATGTGACCCTACTGGGCCAGTTCGGCGTAGACGCGAAGCGTCAACTTCAGGATGTGGGCCTGATCGAAACGTTCGAGCGCGCCGCGCCGCGCCGCCTGACCGAGTGCAGCGAGAAGCGGGCGGTCGTTGTCAAGCCGGGCAATCGCCGCTTTGAGCGACTGCCAATCGGCCACCGGTATCAGAAGCCCGTCGCGTTCGTGGGCGACGACGTCCCGGCACCCCGGCGCATCGGTGGTGATCAGCGCCTTGCCGCAGGCGGCCGCCTCGATCAGGGATTTCGACAGGCCCTCGCGATAGCTGGGCAACACAACCACGTCTGCATCGCGGTACAGAGCCGCCATGTCCTCGACGTGACCCAGGCGGCGGAGCACGCCGGCCGCGCACCAGCCTTCGATGACATCTGCCGGGATCGAGGCTGGGTTCCCGGGGTCGGGATCGCCGGCGAGCATGAACTCGATTTCCCGGCCCTCCGCCCTCAGGGCCTCCCCCGCTTGCGCGAATTCACCAATGCCCTTGTCCCAAAGCAGCCGTGACGCCAGCAGAACACGCAGAGGACCGGCCCTTCGCGGCTCGGTTCCCGGACTGAACCGCACGCAATCGACGCCCGAGCCCGCAATCAGGTGGGTGCGTTCGGCCCTCGACAGGCCGTTGCCAACGAAGAAGTGCAGGTCAGTCTTGTTCTGCACAATCAGGCGGGCGCGGCTTCCGCCAAGCGCGAACCGAAGCAGGGCTTTCAACGGACGGCGCAGCAGCCGCGCCCGCGCATCGCTGCTGGTGAAAACGTAGCCGAGCCCGGTTACCGAACTTACCCGCGCCGATACGCCCGCCAACCTTGCGGCGAGCGCCCCATAGACGGCGCACTTGATGGTGAACCCATGCACCAGTGCAGGTTTTTCCCGCCGGAAGAGACCGGCAAGCCTCACGACTAATGCCATTTCAACCAGAGGATTGAGACTGCGTCGCTCCATGGTGACCGGCAGCCATCGAAAGCCGAGCGCGCTTAGTCGCGTCCCATAGTTCCCAGGGGGGGATAGGAGCAGCACCTCGTGGCCGGCATCGACAAGCGCGCGGGCGAGCGACAGGCGGAAATTGTACAGGTACCAGTCGGTGTTGGCGAAGAGCACGACCTTTTCGGGCATGCGGTCGCCTAGGGCTGCGTCATCGCCACGGCGGAAACGCTTAGGCGATCGAACTGCGCCGGGGCTTGGGCGCCGTCCTCGTTCAATGAAGTCAATCGCTTCAGATCGAGCCATTGCCCGGGGCAGCCACCGCCCGGGGCCGTAAAGGTCGTTTCAAATCCCGTCCAGCGATCCCCCGCGGAGATGGG
>JAYTRF010000003.1:0-16916 GCA_043746375.1 Caulobacteraceae bacterium
ACCAGATCGGGATCGAAGAAGTTGCGGCGGTCGATGATGGTGGCAAGGTCGGTGGTCCCGTACATCGCCGTGCCCTCCGAGGAGACGACCAGCAACGGCGGCACGGGGCGGGTATCGTCGTTTCGCGTAACGCGGACGATCTGCGCGCCCTGATCGGGGTACAGCAGACCAGTGGCTGCCAGCTCGGCGACCATCGGCGCGATAAGCGGGTCGACATCGCTCTCGCCGCGCCAAAGGTCGAAGTCGACGCCCAGCGCATGGAAGTCGCGCTCCAGGGCGATGCGGGTGATTTTGGCGAAGTGCCGCCAAAGCAGCAGGTGGCCGAAGCGGCGGCCTTGCAGATCGGCTGTCGCGCGGCGGGCCCGGTTGCGATAGGCGCCGTCGGTTTTGGCGCGCGCTGCCGCGGCCGGGTAAAGTCGGTCAAGATCGTCCAAGCCAATTCTCGACGCCAAGTTGGCGTCGATGCCGTCCTCGTCGGCCTGCGAGAATCCCGGGGGTTCGGTCACCAGGCGCTCCAGCATCCGCGCAACATGGGGCTCCTGGTCGGCGCAGGCGACGATGAGCAGGCCCATCTGGAAACCCCAATCGCCGAAATGCGCGTCGCCCAGCACTTCGTCGCCGACAAAACGAAAAATCCGTTTGATCGCCTCGCCTATTATCGACGCGCGCAGATGGCCGACATGCATCTCCTTGGCGACATTAGGCCCCGCGTAGTCGACGATCACCTTGCGCGGCCGAGGTGTTCGCGAGGCGCCGGCGCGATCATCCGCCGCCAAAGCCGCCGCCCGCACCGAAAGCGCCGCGTCGGAAAGCCGCAGGTTGATGAACCCCGGCCCAGCGACTTCCACCGACGACAGGGACGCGTGGCCTGCGAGGGTCTCAGCCACGGCAGCAGCGATTTCACGGGGATTGCGCGCATCGGCCCTGGCCGCCGCCAGGGCTCCGTTGCACTGGAAATCAGCCAGATCGGGGCGATCGCTTGGCGTGACCCGACCGAGCCCTTCCGGCAGGCCGAGATTGCCGAAGGCGGCGCCGGCGGCTTCGCCCAGCGCCGATCGCAGGTCGCTCATGGAGTGGAGGCGGACGGAGCCTGGGCGGCGGCAGTCTGGCCGGCGTCGACGTGGAAGCGTTTGCCGTCGCGGTTGAACGCCGCCATTTGCGGGGTCACCTCAAAACCGATCAGCACCTCGAAGTTGCCGCCGCTGACATTGCTGTCGTGGCGGGGAATGACGATGCCGCCGATATCCTGCCTGACCATGACGCGGTCGCGTCCGGCGGGAAAACTCACCGGCAGGTCATAGGTTTCCTTGCCGAGAACCGCATGGTTGCGGTCAGTCACCGCGACCCAGTAGCGATAGGTCTTGCGGCCCTCGGTGGCCTGCGGTCCCCTGCCCAGACCAAACAGAACCTGCAAGCTCACGCGGACCGGTTCACCGCCCTTGTAGGCGCAGGCCGAAGTAATGCCTTCGATTTCACCGCTGTACGCGACAGCCGCAGAGGCTTCACTGTCGCCTTTGAATTCGACATAGCGGGCGGCATCGTAGAGGGCTTTAACAAACGGGCACGGCCCTGCGTTGGCGAGCTGCGGCAGCGGAGCGCCTGCGGCGCCAAATTCCTGGTCGCGCTTCTTCTTGGCGTCCTCTTGCTGCTGCTGTTGATCGCCGCCGCCCCCCCCACCTCCGCCATATTGCGCGAAGCTTGGCATAGCCGTCATCGTTGCGCCCAGGGCGAGGATTAGAAACACGAGGCTGCGAAGGCGAATCATGGGTTTTTTGAAAAATCTCAAAGTCGACCGGGGGCCTGAGCCCCATCTGCGGTGGTGATAAAGGCAATAGGGCGGCGCCGCAACGAAACCCAGACTCTGGACGGTGAAACTAGCGACGGCGGCGCAAACCCCCTAATTGGGATCATGGCCCGACCGTTGAAGATCATGCTTGCCGCGCCCCGCGGCTTTTGCGCGGGCGTCGACCGGGCCATCCAAATTGTCGAAAAGGCCATCGAGCGATACGGGGCGCCGGTCTATGTGCGGCATGAAATCGTCCACAATCGCCACGTCGTAGATAGGCTGAAGACCATCGGTGCGATCTTCGTCGAGGACCTCGAAGAGTGTCCCGACGACCGGCCGGTAGTGTTTTCGGCCCATGGCGTTCCCAAAACGGTGCCGGCCGAGGCCGAACGGCGCAAAATGCTCTATCTGGACGCCACCTGCCCCCTGGTTTCGAAGGTTCACGTCGAGGCGGCGCGCCACTTCGAGGCGGGCCGGGAAATCGTGCTGATCGGCCATGCCCATCACCCGGAGGTCGTCGGCACCATGGGCCAGTTGCCGGAGGGCGCGGTGACCGTGATCGAGAGCCTGGAGGATGCCGAAAGCTACACGCCCGACGATCCTTCAAACGTCGCCTTTGTAACCCAGACCACATTGTCGCTCGAGGATACATCCGACATGGTGGCGATCCTCCGTCGCCGGTTCCCGGGCATAGCCGCGCCTCACAAGGAGGATATCTGCTATGCAACGACCAATCGCCAAGAGGCGGTGAAGCGACTCGCCGCCGTGTGCGATCTGTTGCTGGTGGTAGGCGCCGGCAATTCATCCAACTCGCTTCGGCTGGTCGAGGTCGGCAAAAAGGCGGGTGCGCGAGACGCGCGTCTGATTGACGATGCGGACGGGATCGACTGGGCCTGGTTCGACGACGTCGAGGTCCTGGGGCTCACCGCCGGAGCCTCCGCCCCAGAACTGCTGGTCCAGGGGGTGATCGAGGCGCTCAAAAGCCGGTTTGCGGTAACTTTCGAGGAGGTGGCGGCGCGACGCGAGACGGTGACCTTCAAGCTGCCGAAAATCTTGGCCGACTAAGTGAACAAGGCGAGAGGCGGGCATTGACCATGGCCTTCGCGGCCACCGTTCTGACCATGTTTCCGGAGGCTTTTCCGGGGCCCCTCGGCGTCTCGCTGATCGGTGCGGCTTGGCGAGAGCGTGGCGCCTGGTCGCTGGAAACGGTAGACATCCGGGGCTTTTCGAAAGATAAGCGCGGCTTCCTGGACGACAGGCCCGCGGGGGGCGGTCCAGGACAGGTAATGCGGCCAGACGTGATCGCCGCCGCGCTGGATAGCATCGACCGCGAGCGGCGGCCATTGTTGTACATGAGCGCACGGGGACGGCCCTTGACGCAGCCGATGGCCGAGGGGTGGTCGGACGGTCCCGGGTTGATCGTCCTTTGCGGTCGGTTCGAAGGGGTGGACCAGCGGGTCATCGATGGGCGTGGGTTCGAGGAGGTTTGCGTCGGCGACGCCGTGATTGCCGGCGGTGAGGCCGCCGCCCTGGTGCTGATCGAGGCCTGTGTGCGGCTGCTCCCGGGGGTGCTGGGGACGCCGGCGAGCTTGACGGAGGAGAGTTTCGAGGGCGGCTTACTTGAACACGCGCAGTTCACCAGGCCGCGGAATTTCGAGGGACGGGAGATTCCTGAGACCCTGCTGTCTGGCCACCATGGCGAGGTCTCCCGCTGGCGGCAGGAACAGAGACGACAATCGACGCGAGAGCGCCGCCCCGACCTTTGGGCGGCGCATCTGGCCAAACAACAACCAAAAGGCGACTAAGCCCTAGCCAACAAGGACGAGACGAAATGAACGTTATCCAGGAACTTGAGAAAGAAGAGGCGGCGCGGCTAACCTCGGCCAGGAAAACTCCGGCCTTCCAGCCGGGTGACACTGTCCGGGTCAACGTGCGGATAAAGGAGGGAGAGCGTGAGCGGGTTCAGGCCTACGAAGGCGTGTGCATCGCGCGCTCCGGCGGCGGCCTGCAGGAAAGTTTCACGGTCCGCAAAATCAGTTTCGGCGAGGGTGTCGAGCGGGTGTTTCCCGTGCTCTCGCCAATGATCGAGTCGATAGAGGTCAAACGTCGCGGTCTCGTGCGCCGGGCCAAGCTCTATTACCTTCGCGATCGACGCGGAAAATCGGCCCGCATCGCCGAGCGGGCGCTCGGCAGCGGCTCGCGCGAAGACGTCGCCGAGCCCGAACAATAGAACTCACCGCCAACGGCGCCTTTCGCGGAAGAAAGAATGACTACACCGTAACTAGGCGGGCGCATCTCGCCCGCGCTAACCTCTGTGCTGGCGCCAAGCTGCCGTGTTATCCACTGCGCGAGCTTCGCGCGACGAGGCAATCGGCTTATTGGAGCAAAAAAGTGAAATCGATGTTGACGGTGATGGCGGCGGTTGTGGCCCTGACGGCGAGTGCCGGCGCCGCTGAGGCTCGGGGATGCATCAAGGGCGCGGTGGTGGGCGGCGTCGCCGGTCACTTCGCCCATCACCATGCGCTGTTGGGCGCCGCGGCAGGCTGCGCCATCGGCCACCATTACGCCACCAAGCATTATCGCCAGCGCATGGCGGCTCGCCGCCACCATTAAGCGACCCCACGAGGCGCGTCATCGCCACCATCGGACGGGGCGCCAAACGTCATCGTCGTACTGCTCGACACCCTCAGCCGCCACGTGTTGGACGGCTGCGCGGCGGCCGCGCAGTTAGAAAGATCAGGGCCCTAACCGAACTCCGCCGGCACCCCGGCAGTTCTCACACAGCGACTTCGAGGCGCTCCAGGCCGCGGAAAAACGGCAAGGTGCGCCACTCAAGCGGCGCCTGGGGGTCAGCGAGTCGCATCGCCGGATAACGTTCGAACAGTCTGGCCAGAGCCACCTGCGCTTCCAGTCGGGCCAGCGGCGCGCCGATGCATATGTGGGCGCCGCCACCGAAAGCCACATGCGGGCTCTTCTTGCGGGTGATGTCGAACCTGTCCGGCTGGTCGAAGACCTCGGGATCGCGGTTTGCGCCCCGCAGGGAAAGCAGCATCGACTGGCTGGCCTTGATGGGGCAGCCACGGACCGCTAGGTCGCGCGAAGCGATCCGGCCGGTGACATCGACCGGCGGCTCGAAACGCAATGCCTCTTCCACGGCTGCCGAGATCAGGCCGGGATCGGCCCTCAGTTTGGCCAGCTCGGCAGGGTGAGTGAGGAAAAGACGCACCGCATTGCCGATCAGGTCCGTGGTGGTCAGGTTGCCGGCCACCAGCAGGGCGCTCAGGTTCGTCGCCAGATCCTGGTCGGAAAGCTCCGCCCCCGCCGCTTGCAGGCCGACCATGTCGCTGACCAGATCGTCCATCGGCGCGGCGCGGCGTTCGGCCAGCATCTCGAACATGAAAGCCCCGAGCGCCCCGGCGGCGCGAACCATGTGCTCGGTCTGGTCTGGCGTCCGGAGGGGGTTCAGGCTCTGGATCACGCCTTCCGACCAGTCGCGGAACTCGGCCAGCCGCGCGTGATCGACGCCGAGGATCACGGCGATTACGTCGATGGGGATGGGCAGGGCGAACTCGGCCATGAGATCGAAGGTTGGCCGTTCAGCCAGCGCGCCCAGCGTCTGGTCGACAATGGTTTCGACGTGAGGGCGAAAGCGGGCCACCCGCCGGTAGAGCGCCTGAGCCAGCGGGCCGCGAATGCGCGCGTGATCGGGATCGTCCATGGTCAGAATCGAGCCTGGCCGACCCTGGTTCTCCTCCAGCCCCCTGCGCGTGAGCACGGCGGCCGCTTCAGCTCTTACGGGGTCTCTCCAGAGGCTGAGATCGGTCAGCATTCCGCGCACGTCCTCATGGCGCGTCAGAAAGAAAGCGCCGGCGCTCTCGTCGCGCATCACAGGACTGTCTTCGCGCAAGCGCCCCAGCAAGGCATGGGGGTCTTCCCGGAACCGCGGGTTCAGAGGCGTCAGATCGAGGATGTGCGGCGGCGCTTCAGCGGCCATCAGGACTCCTTGGTTCTTGGTAAAATCCGCGCCGGGATGATCACCGGCAGGGTCTCGTAGCCTTTGACGAAGGTGGAATAGACACGCCGTGGCTCGCGCTGGACCTCGATCAGTGGAAAGCGCTTGAGAATCTCCTCCCAGATGATCTGCAGCTGCAGCTCGGCCAAGCGGTTACCAACGCAGCGGTGAATGCCGAAGCCGAACGACATGTGCATGCGCGGTCGTGCGCGATCGATGATGAACGCGTCCGGGTTATCGATCACCTCGCCGTCCCGATTGCCCGAAACATACCACATGACCACCTTGTCGCCCTTGCGGATGACCTTTCCGCCCAGAACGGTATCGGTCACGGCCGTGCGCCGCATGTGGGCCAGCGGCGTCTGCCAGCGGATGGTTTCCGAAACCATGCCCGCGATCAGCTCAGGATTGTTCCGCAGCTTGGCGTACTGGTCGGGATTCTCATTGAGCGCCAGCACGCTGCCGGTGATGGTGTTGCGCGTGGTGTCGTTGCCGCCGACAATCAACAGGATGACGTTGCCCCGGTACTCGCGGGGCTCCATGTTCCGGGTCGCCTCACCATGCGCCAGCATCGAGATCAGGTCGCCCTTGGGGGGCGCGTTCACCCGCTCGTTCCAAAGGCGGGTGAAATAGGCGAAGCATTCGCTCATTTCGGCCGCCTTCTGCTCGGCCGTGTCAACGATCCCAAAGCCAGGCGGGGCGGTGGCCACATCCGACCAACGGGTCAGTTTGCGTCGCTCCTCGAACGGAAAATCGAACAGGGTTGCCAAGGTCATGGTGGTCAGTTCGATGGATACCTTGTCCACCCAGTCGAATTCCTCGCCGATCGGCAGCGCATCCAAGATCGTCCCGGCGCGTTCGCGGATGATCGGGGCCAAACGCTGCAGATTGGTCGGCGAAACCGCTGGGCTGACAGTCTTGCGCTGGACGTCGTGCTTGGGCGGATCCATCGCGATGAACATCGTGCCGCCCTCGGGATTGGGCTCGCCAGCAATGCTGATACCACCGTACAGCGAGTCGGATGAGAACACCTGATGATTGGTGTCGACCGCCATGATGTCGTTGTATTTGGTGATCGACCAATAGGGCCCGTATTGGCTCTCTTGGGTGAAGTGGACGGGCGCCTCGCGGCGCAGCCGTTCAAAATACGGCCACATGGCGTTGTCGCGAAACAGCGCCGGCTGAGCCGGATTAATCTCCGCCAGGGGAAGCGCCCAGGCCGCGGAGCGCGGATCGGTCTTGATATCCATGAGGGGCCATACACTGCATGCGGCTGAAAGCGGCCGAGATTATCGACCGTACTGGCCGCGAAGACCACCAGCGATGCTCCTGGTTGGCACGGCGCCCGCCAGAACCGTTTGATCGGCTCGCGCGCCCAACGTGGCGGCGGCCTTCGATCGATTTGTCGCCGGCCCGTCGAAACTAGTCGACCGTTGGCGCGCTCAGTCGCAAGGCGAGACGTGACCGCCAAGATCAATGGTGAAACAGGCCTGCTCGCCGCTTTCCCGGTCAAACACCATTACCCGCAGTTCGTCGTGCGGGCCGTGCCAGCGTTCGACGAAAAGCAGTGCGGCTTCCTCAAACGACGAAGCGGCGGTGACGTAGGGCGCGGGATGCTCGCCTTCAGTTGAGCAATGGGCGATGAAATGGCGTTGCGTCTGGCGTGATGGACTGCTGGTCATGGCATGCTCCGTCACCTCTGAACGCCCTTCGCGGCAAATGGATTCATCGTTGAGCAAGTCGTCGGCGCCGCGCCCTCGGAGCGGCGTGTCTCGGCGCGCGTTGAAGGACCATGGCGGGCAAGCTCAGGGTTTACGCTTCCCAAATCGATGGGGTCCACGAATGGATTGTCGCCGCGCCTAACCAGGCGGCGGCGCTCGCGGCGTGGGGCGTCAACCAGAACCTGTTTGAGCAGGGGCGGGCCAAGCTTGAAACCGAACCGGCGGCCGTGCGGGTTGCGCTGAAGGCCAGTGGAGCGCCGCTGTGGCGCCTCGCGGGGTCAAATGACCCCTTCGCGCCGGTCGCGGCGCAAGGCGACGTGGCCGGCTGGAGGGCTGCCGCCAAGGCGGTCGGCGCTCACTCGACGAAGATCGAACCCAAGCCAAGCCGCGCACCCCTGGAAAAAGCGCAGATGGCCTTGGCGCAATTCGAGGACGAGAGCCGCATCAAACGCACGTCGATGGAGAAGAGGCGACGCGCTCTGGAACGGCGAGCGGAGGAAGTGGAAAACGCGCTCAACGATGAACGTAAGCGGTTGGCAGGGGCCGTCGACAAACTGCGTCGCGCTGTCGACGTGTGAGGGGATCTACGGCCGCGCGTGCTTCGGAAGAGCGGCGATCTCGTCGACCGACAACCTGCGCACCGACGTTACTGGGCAGCGAGTCGGTCCGGCCGCCGAACGGGTAAAGAGTTCGAGATCGTTGGCGTGGCCCTCACAGACGAAAGAAGAGACACCGCGCGAGCGCAGGGCGATTCTCTGGGAGAAATCCAGATCGACGCATGGGGCAAAAAGCTTGAGTTGATAGACCTGACGGGGGCCGACCCGCAGGTTCACGGTGGTGTCGTTCTCTGCGGCAAAATTGTCGACGTTCCTGGCGTAGAAACAGGCGTTGGCTCTGTGGGGGGCGGTAGCCCCGCCTTCCGCGGTCGCAGCCCCAGGAACGCCGGACGCGAGTCCGGCCATGGCCAGAACGCCGATCAGGAATTGGACACGCACCGTTCGACACTCCATGGGCTCGCTGCAAACAGTTGCGCCGATCCTACACCCGGGACGAGGGGGCGCTTAACGGGCCTGAGGTCGAAACACTTGGGCCGCGGCGTCGTTCCCGGTTTGCGAACCGCGCTGGATTGACCAGCCCGGCCAGATGCGAGGGCAGTGGAGACGGTGCGCCCAACGCCAGCGCCGCAACATGCTCGGCCAGGAGCGGTGCGAGTGCGAAGCCGCGCGATCCGAGGCCGGCCAATACGAACATCCCCGCCGCGCGACCTGGAACTGGCCCGGCCAGGGGCAGATAGTCGCGCGTGGTCGCGCGGACTGCGGCGCGCGCGCTAAGCGGCGCTCCAGTCAGCCGAGCGGCCAGCTTGGGCAGGCCTTCCCTCAATGCATCCAGATTGCGCGTGTTGTCCTGCGCGCGCGTTTCAGCCCCTTGATCGTCGCGATCGTGGGTAGCCCCGAACATCACACCATCAGCAAAGGGAATAGCATAGCCGCCAAAGACGGTGGCGAGCGGCAGGCAATGCCCGCGCGCCCAACTCACCTGCCCGCGTACTGGTGCGAGGGCGAGTTTGGCGGCCAAGTGCGCGCTGGAAATCCCTGCGGCGATGCAGACGACGTTCGCCTCGAACAGGATCGCCCCGTCATCCGCGCAAAGCCGCCACCCCCCGCGGCCAAGGTCGATGGCCGCGACGAAGCGCGCGATCGGGGCGCCCAGCCACGACGACAGCACCCGCGCCGGATGAAGGACCATCGCCTCGCCCACCAGAAGGCCGGGGCCTGCGTCCTCTCCCAGCATCGAGAGAGTCTCTCGCGCGCTCAAACGCCGCATGGCGCCGGGCTCGAAGAGGTCGCTACCGGCTATGGCGTCGAACCTTGCGCCGTCCCGCGGTCCCGCTTGAAGCTGGACCGCGCCTAGGGAGACCACCGCCCCCGGGACGTCGTGGTAAAGGCGCGTCGCCCGCCTCATGGCCTGGGCGAAAATCTCGGCCGGCGGTCCAAGGCCCGCATCCAGCCGGGGCATCGCCAGCGCGGCCGGGAGTCCAGATGCGCCCGCGCCGGGTCCTGCGTGATCGAACACGTGCGCGGAAGTCCCTAGGCGCGCGAACGCATGCGCAAGACAGGCGCCGGCGATTCCGCCCCCGATGATGGCGACCTTGGGCCTCGCCGCAGGTGATTGGGGGCGAACCGAGGGCAGTCGCGCTTCGAGACGATGACGTTTGCGACCAAATCCGGGCCGCCGCTCAGCGACGAACCCGGCGTCGGCCAGATTGCCCCTGACAGGGCCGGCGGCGCTGTAGGTGGCGGCGCGCGCCCCGGGTGCGGAGCGGCGCGCCACCAATTTCATCACTTCGGTCCGCCACATCTGGGGGTTCACCGCCGGGGCGAACCCGTCGAGAAACCAGGCGTCCGCTTCCCCGCTCCAGGCTTTCAGCGCGTCCTCCACGTCCATCACGGCGACATCGAGGGTGGCGCGGTATTGGGGCAGGTCGATGCGGTGGAAGCCGCGGGCGCCGCCCGGCCAGTTCGCGGTCAGCAGTTCGGCGACCTCGGCAATCTCGGGCCAAGCGGAGAGGGCCCTGGCGGCGTCGGAGGCGGCCATCGGATGGGCTTCGACGCTGAAGATGGAGAGATGCTGGGAGCTGCCCGCGCCTGCGCGCCACAACTCCAGCAAGGCCGCTACATTGCGGGCCGCTCCAAAGCCCAGTTCGGCGACGCAGAACCGGTGGCGGCCCTCCCAGGCCAGTGGCAGTCCGCAGCCGGCCAGAAACACCGCACGCGACTCGGCCAAGCCGTCATCGACTGAGAAATAGATGTCCCCGTAAAGACTCGATCGTGGTGCAGGGCCCAAGCCCCACTCGACGGGCGAGGGCCGCAGCGGTTGCATCTTGGTCACCTGACTACGAAAAAAGGGCCGCCCAAACCGGGGCGGCCCTCTCTTGGTCAGCCTTAGAAGCTTTCGCTTCGCGGACTTACTTCTTATCCGGTGTCGCGGGCGCCATCGCGGGCGCGGGCGCCATCGCGGTCGCCGGAGCGCCGGCTGCCGGGGTCGTTGCGGCTGCGGCGTCGGCAGGCTTGGACGCGTCGGTCGCGGCCGTGTTGGCTGACTGGCTCGCGTCGGTGGCGGCCGCAGAAGCGTCGGAAGCCGCCGCAGAAGCATCGGCGGTCTTGTCGGCCGGCTTCTGGCAGGCGACGACGGAGAGGGCGGCGACGGCGGCGCCGGCGACGAGGAGTTTGCGAAGAACTTGCGAGGTCATTGTCCCTTGGTTCCCTTGGGGTGAAGAGTCTAGCGCCGTTTGAATCCGAAGCGCCGAACAGCCGACGCACCGCTGACGCTGGCGATGAATATGCCGGGTTCGTGATCGAGCGCAAGCAAAGACTTCACAGGGCCGTGATCACTTTTCACATCGGGCCCAAAGGGCCAGCCGCCACGCGCAGGTCCCGGACCATCTGCGGCGACAGATAGCCGTCGGCAGGAAGACCGCGGCTTTTCTGCCAGGCCCGCAGCGCTGCGCGCGTACCGAGCCCTACCACGCCGTCGGGCTCGCCGGGGTTGAAGCCAAGCCTGACAAGGTCGGTCTGCGCCGCCATGCGGTCAGTGAGCGATAGCGCCGTTTCATGCGGCCACGGAGTTCGCAGGGGACCGCCGCCGGCGAAACGATCGGCCAACAGGCCAACGGCCAACGCGTAGGCGATCGAATTGTTGTAGGTGCGAATTGCAAAGTGATTGGGTAACACCAGAAATGCAGGCCCGGTGGCGCCCGCGGGCAGGATCAGACCTGCCGGCGAGGCGGCGTCAGCCACGCTCCAGCTACCTCCATCGGCCAACCGCGCGCCCCGCGCCCGCCACCAGGCAGGCGGCTGTCTTGGACCTTCGGATAGGCCATAGTCGAAATTGGCCGGCAGGATCACCTCGCTGGCCCAGCCCTCGCCCGTCCGCCATCCGCCCTTGGCCAGCAGGTTTGCCGCCGAAGCCAGGGCGTCGGGCGCAGAACCCCAGATATCGCGCCGCCCGTCGCCGTCGCCGTCGACGGCGGACGACAGATAGGTGGACGGCAGAAGCTGCGTCTGGCCCATGGCGCCAGCCCAGGAGCCCCGCAGCCTCGCGCGGGGAACCTCGCCCCGGGCGAGAATGCGCAATGCGGCGATCAACTCCGCTTCCGCCCATGGGCGCCGACGGCCAAGGGCCGCGAGCGTGGCCAGGGAACGGACGGTGTCGAAATCCCCCTGAACGGCGCCAAAGCCGGACTCCATCGCCCAAACGCCGATCAGGATGTCTCGCGGCACCCCATAGGCGCGTTCAATGCCATCCAGCCCTGGGACCGACCGGCGCTTGATCCGGCCGGCGGCGATCCGATTGTCGGTGACCGCCCCCTCGATGTAAGCGCCGACGGGCCTAGCGAACTCAGGCTGTCGTGCGTCGAGCGCCCCGATGCGAGGATCGGGCGCGAGTCCGGAAAGTTCCTTGTCGACCACGGCGCGCGGAATGCCCGCTGCGATGGCTTTGGGGTAGAAGCCGTTCAGCCAGTCGACGAAATAGGGATCGCCCGAAACGGGCAGCAACTCGGAAGGCGAGGTGGCCTGGGCGCTTGCCGCGCCGGCCCACGCGGCGATGGCGAGGCTGAGAAACTGTCTACGGCGCATGGCCTAGGTTATGCGCGGCGAGCAGGCCGCTTCAATGCGAAAAACGCTTTTCGCGCCTGCCAGATTGACTTTCGGGAGCCATGCCCCCTATACGACCGCGCTTCGCCCGCACCTTAAGAAGACCACAGGCCATGAAGGTCAGAAGTTCGCTCAAAACACTCAAGACCCGCCATCGCGACTGCAAGCTGGTGCGGCGCAAGGGTCGAATCTACGTGATCAACAAGACCAACCCGCGCTACAAGGCGCGTCAGGGCTGATCACCCCCGCAGTCTAGCCTACACGCCTCAGATCTAGCCGCCCCTGGCGAGCCGCAGGAACTCTTCGCGCGTGCGCGCGTCGTTGCGGATGACGCCCGTCAAGTGGCTAGTGGTCAGGCTGGCGCCGGGCGTGTTTACGCCGCGCAGCGTCATGCAGCTATGTTCAGCCTCGATGACCACCCCCACGCCCTTCGGCTTGAGCACCATTTCGATCGCCTTGGCGATGTCCGAGGTCAGCTTTTCCTGAATCTGCAATCGCCGGGCGAAGCCGTGAACCACGCGGGCCAGCTTGGAAATGCCGACGACCCTGTCGGTCGGCAGATAGCCGACATGGGCGCGGCCCAGCACCGGCAGCATGTGGTGCTCGCAGAAACTGACGACTCGAATGTCCCGCAGGACGACGAGTTCGTCATAGCCGCCGACCTCCTCGAATGTGCGTTCCAGATAGTCCTGCGGATTGGCGTCGTAGCCGGCGAAAAGCTCTCGGTAGGATCTCACGACGCGGCCGGGGGTTTCTACGAGTCCCTCGCGATCGGGATCGTCACCGGCCCAGCGGATCAGAGTGCGAACCGCCGCTTCGGCCTCGGCCTTGGTCACGCCTGGGGCTGTCAATCGCCTCGCCTCTCCTGCCGCCGC
Organism: Caulobacteraceae bacterium; assembly: GCA_043746375.1. Classification (GTDB taxonomy): domain Bacteria; phylum Pseudomonadota; class Alphaproteobacteria; order Caulobacterales; family Caulobacteraceae; genus Acaudatibacter. The sequence goes on from JAYTRF010000003.1 coordinate 13,050, forward strand.
CGGGCGGTTTGTTGTGGACAAGCCTGCCCGGCCCATGACTTCGGCTTGATCGATCTTTAAGATCAGTGATCCCCCCGTTCAATCCAAGCAGACCAAAACCATGGCCGACGATTCCTCCAGCCTTACCAGCATCAACACCAGCGCACAGGGCAAGCTGAAGAGCCTGGTCGAACGCATTGAACGTCTGGAGGAGGACAAGGCGGCCGTCTCCACCGACCTGAAGGAAGTCTATGCGGAGGCCAAGGGCGAGGGGTTCGATGCCAAGATTTTGCGCAAGGTCGTGCGCCTGCGGGGCCAGGATACGGCCAAACGCGCGGAGGAAGAGGCCTTGATCGAACTCTACATCTCCGCCATCGGGGGGCTGTGAAGACCAAGGCTCCTGATCGCCGCGCCCAAGCCAAGCGCGCCGCCGTCAACGCGTTGCGAAAGGCTCGGCGAGCCGCCGACCGGGCCGGGATCGCCCTTTCAGAATGGGAGGGTGAATTTCTTGGCTCCGTGCAATCACGTATCGAAGTCTTTGGCCGCGCCTTCGGTGATCCGGAAAAGGGTGCGGCTGGTTCCGCGCTATCAACCTTGCAGACGATGAAGCTCAAGGAGATCTCGGCGAAGGCCAGGGGCAAGCCCCGATTCTCGAGAAAACCGGGCGAGAGGGGTCCGCGTTTGGCCCGGGGCCGCAGCGTTCCTAGATAGACGTATGCGGGGATGAGGGCGCAAGTGAGCTGTCGCCAGAAGGATATGCCTGTTTGCCCGCACCCCCCGGCCTCCTTTCCCTGGCTACGGCATCGCCGCCGCACCTGATCGAACAGACTGCAGTGGCCGAGGCCGCCCGCTCGCAATTTTCGCATCGGTTTCGCGATTTCGACCGCCTCTATCCGGTCTTCCAGAACACAGGCATCCAGCGCCGCCAAGCGGTGATGCCGATGGAATGGTATCTCGAACCCCGGTCATGGCCGGAGCGCACGGCCGCCTATCTGGAGGGGGCGGTCGAGCTGTTCGCCCGCGCCGCGCAGACCGCCCTTGGGCGCGCTGGGGTCACCGCGGCGGAGGTAGACACCGTCGTCACGGTGTCATCGACCGGCATAGCCACGCCGAGTCTGGAGGCCAGGGCGATGGGTCGGCTCGGGTTCCGCGCAGACATATCCCGCGTGCCAGTGTTCGGCCTGGGCTGCGCCGGCGGGGTCAGTGGGCTCTCCATCGCCGCCAAGCTGGCGACGGCCACCCCTGGCTGTGTCGTGCTCTTCGTCTGCGTCGAACTTTGCACCCTGGCCATCCGGCTCGACGAGCTGACCAGCGTCAATCTGGTGGCCACGGCCCTGTTTGGCGACGGCGCCGCAGCGTGCGTGCTTTCCACGGCGGGCAAGGGCGCCCTGACCGTAGAGGGGGCCGGTGAGCATACCTGGCCAGACACCCTTGGAATTATGGGCTGGAACGTCGATCCACAGGGTTTCGGCGTGATTTTCGACCGTTCCATCCCGACTTTCGCGCGGGCCAATCTACACGGCGCCATAGAGGGGATCCTATTCCGCATGGGCCTCTCCCTGGACGATGTCGATCGTTTCGTCTGCCACCCAGGCGGCGCCAAAGTGATCGAGGCGATCGAGGTATCGCTGGGCCTTGGCCAAGGGGCCCTCGATCATGAGCGGTCGGTACTGGCCGACCACGGCAACATGTCGGCGCCCACAGCCTTGTTCGTGCTAGATCGGGTGATCGCGGCCGGCGAGCGCGGCCGGCTGGTCATGAGCGCCCTCGGCCCCGGCTTTACCGCGAGCTGTCTTTCGCTGGCCGCGTGAAGGCCGCCCTCATCGTCCTTGGTCTGGTCACAGCCCAGCGGCTAGGCGAACTGGTTCTGGCGCAGCGCAATACCAGGCGCCTGCTCGCCAGGGGCGCCCGAGAGGCCGGCCGGTCGCACTATCCGTTGCTGGTCCTGTTGCACGCGGCGTGGCTCGGCGGTCTTTGGATTTTCGCCTTCAGCGCGCCGCTAAGACTTGCCTGGCTCGCGGTTTTTTTAGTGCTGCAGGGCCTGCGCCTGTGGGTGATCGCGACCCTAGGCGAGCGGTGGACCACTCGCATCCTGGTGCTTGACCACGCGCCGCTGGTCAAGACCGGGCCCTACCGACTGCTGCCGCACCCCAACTACGCCGTCGTGGCCGCCGAAATCGCCGTCCTGCCGCTGGCCTTCGGCCTTGCCTGGTTCGCGGTCCTGTTCTCCGTGCTCAACGCCGGTGTGCTGTGGCTACGCATCCGCGCCGAGAACCTGGCGCTGCGCTGAGGGCCGCGATCAGGAAGCTTCGCGCAGGCTCTCCTCCAGACCTTGTTCGCGCACCTTGCGGTAGAGCGTCGACCGACCGATGCCCAGGCGCCGAGCGACTTCGCTCATGTGCCCCGAGTAAATGCCGATGGCCAGCTCAATCAGGTCGCGTTCGATTTCTTCCAGTGTGCGAAGGTGGCCGCCGGCGTCGAGAATGCGCACCGGCGAATCGGCGGGGGGCTCGGAAACCAGCTGCAGGACGTCGCTAGCGCGCTCCGCGCCTTCGCCTGCGCGATCGCCAACCGAGTCGGGCGCCTGCAGACCAGAGATGGCTGGAAAGTCATACGGCTGAAGATGCGGCGAATCGGCGAGAATGATGGCGCGATAGACCGCGTTCTCGAGTTGGCGAACATTGCCCGGCCAATCGAAGGCGGTGAGGCAGGCGAGTGCCGCGGAACTTGCTCCGACGACGCGCTTGCCCTCCTCGAGATTGAACCGTCGAACGAAAACTTCGACCAGGGCGGGGATGTCCTCGCGCCGCTCGCGCAGCGATGGCGCCTCGATCGGAAAGACGTTGAGCCGATAGTAGAGGTCTTCCCGAAAGCGGCCCTCGGCCACGGCTTCAGCGAGATTGCAATTGGTGGCCGAGACCACGCGCAGATCCACTTTCACCGGCCGTTTGGCCCCCACCGGGTCGATTTCGCCTTCCTGCAGGGCGCGCAGCAGCTTGACCTGGGTGTCCAGGGGCAGTTCGCCGACCTCGTCGAGAAAGAGAGTCCCGCCGCTGGCTTCCTGGAACTTGCCCAGGTGGCGCTCGTGCGCGCCGGTGAAGCTGCCCTTTTCGTGGCCGAAGAGGATCGACTCGACGAGGTTAACCGGGATCGCCCCGCAATTGACCGCCACGAACGGCCGGCCGCCACGCTCCGACGAGCCGTGGACTGCGCGGGCGATGGTTTCCTTGCCGACGCCGCTTTCGCCGCTGATCAGGATCGGGATCGATGACTTGGCGGCCCGTTCGCCGAGGCGGCGGACCAGTTGCATAGGCCGCGAAGCGCCGGTCAGGTCATCGAAGCTAGTGCGCGCCGCAGCGTGTTTCTTCAACCGGTCGACCTCTACGCGCATGGCGCCCATGGAAAGGGCGTTGCGGATCGAAACCAGAATGCGCTCCGGCGAGGCCGGCTTGACGAAGAAGTCGCAGGCGCCCGCCTGCATGGCCCCGACCACCGTGTCGATGCCGCCCGTCGCGGTGACGACGATCACCGGTTGGGCGAAGCCGCGCCTGCGCATGTCGGCCAGGGTCTCCTGGCCGGAAAATCCTGGCATGATGAGGTCGAGCAGCACCACGTCGACAGGCGCGCCGGAGCCGAGGTGCTCAAGCGCCGCCTGGCCGCCGCCGGCCTGGGCGACCGCAAAGCCGTCGCGCTCGAGCACCGCCTGGATCAGGCGGCGCTGAGTCGGGTCATCATCCACAACCAGGACGGTCTTGGTCATCATTCACACCCACCAGATTTGGCCCGGCCCTCACTGGAGCGAGCTCGTTTTCGTGCCGTCTTGATACAGGGGGCAGGTAAAGGCGGGCCTAAAGGGAAGTGAGTCGGGGGTTAACGGCGGTGGGCCGG
>JAYTRF010000004.1:0-11341 GCA_043746375.1 Caulobacteraceae bacterium
AAGACCAGCATCACCGCCCTCGTACACCGCTTCTATGACGTCGACGCCGGCCGCGTGCTCGTCGGCGGCCACGACGTACGCGACGTGACTCTCGGGTCCTTGGGATCGCTGGTCGGCATGGTGCTTCAGGAGCCGTTCCTGTTCTCCGGCACCATCGAAGAGAACATCCGATACAACACCGCCGCAGCGAGCCGAGAGGATGTCATCTCCGCAGCCAAGTCAGTCTGCGCCCACGACTTTATCGTGCGCCTTCCCGACGGTTACGACACCCAACTCGGCCAACGCGGGCGCAATATCTCAGTGGGTCAGCGCCAGCTTTTGTCCTTCGCCAGGGCCCTGGTCGCCAATCCGCAAATCCTGATCCTCGACGAGGCCACCGCCAATATCGACAGCTTTACCGAACAGTCGATCCAGAGGGCCCTGAAGGTGTTGTTCCAGGGTCGAACGTGCCTCGTGATTGCCCACCGCCTGGCGACGGTGCGCGACGCCGATCAGATCATTGTGCTGCAGCAGGGTCGCATTGTCGAAGAGGGACCCCACGACGAGCTGATCGCCAATAGCGGCCTATACGCCAAGCTGTATTCCTCCAGCCATGGCTCCTTTGACGACCTTGAGGTTGGCGACGATGGCGCGACGCGGGAATTGATGACGACATAGCGAAGCCCGTGACGGCGCCCATTTTTCCCTTGGTCGGGGGCTCGTGCACTTTCGAGGGCCAAACGCTGCCACTGGCGCCGGGGCGCAGGCCATACTAGGTTTTCGGATGTCGTCGGGTATGGCGGCGGTCGGCTGGGGGCGGATCCTTGAAACAGATATTTCGAGCCGTGGCGCGCGCGGCGCTCGCCGCGACGCTTGTCGCCGGCCTTGCGGGCTGCGGGGTCAACACCATTCCGACCAAGGAGGAAAGGGCAAGGACCGCCTGGGCCGACGTGCAGGCCGACTATCAGCGCAGAGCCGACCTGATCCCGAACCTTGTCGAGACCGTGAAGGGTTTCGCCGCCCAGGAACGCACCGTGCTCGTTCAGGTCACCCAGGCAAGGGCCAGCGCCACCCAGGTCAAGGTCGATGCGTCAACCCTGACAAACCCTGCCGCATTCCAGCAATATGAGCAGTCTCAGAACCAGCTGTCCGGCGTGCTCGGCCATCTGTTGGCGATCAGCGAGAAATATCCAGACCTCAAGTCGAATGAGAATTTTTTGGCGCTGCAATCACAACTCGAGGGTACCGAGAACCGCATCGCCATCGCCCGGCGAGACTACAACGAGGCCGTGCGCGATTATAATACCGAGCTGCGCACGTTCCCGGGCGTGTTCTGGGCCAGCACGCTTTACCACAACGAAAAACCGATGAGCCTGTTCTCGGCTACCGCTTCGGCCCAGTCCGCGCCGCAGGTCAATTTCGACCTCAACCCCGCCCCGCCTGGCTCTCCGCCGCCAGAGCCAGCCGCGGCCCCAGCGGCGGCTGCCCCATGAGCCGCCTAGCGGCCGCGCTCACCCTCTTCCTGGCCCTGGCGTGCGGGCCGGCCTGGGCCGCTCCGCAATTTCCGCCCCTGACCGGCCCGGTTGTCGACGGCGCCCACGTTCTGACCCCGGCGACACAGGCGTCGCTGACCGCCAAGCTGCAAGCGCTCGAGACCGCGACCACACGCCAGCTGGTCGTGGTCACTCTGCCGTCCCTGGGCGGCTACGACATCCAGGACTACGGCTACCAGCTGTTGCGGCAGTGGGGCATCGGTCAAAAGGGCCTGAACAACGGGGCGCTGCTGATCGTTGTCCCCAGCGAGCACAAGGTGCGCATCGAGGTCGGCTATGGCCTGGAGCCAGTGCTCACCGATGCGCTTTCCAGCGTCATCCTTCAGCGCGCGGTGCTGCCGAAATTCCGCACTGGCGACATTGAAGGTGGCGTCGTCGCCGGAACCGACGAAATCATCAACCAGCTCAGCCTCGATGAGACGACGGCCGAAACCAAGGCGGCGCAGGCGGCGCAGGCCCCGGTGGGGCACGGGAGCCCTCTTGGCGCGATCATCCCGCTGATCGTCATGGTGGTGATCTTCTCATCGCTGTTTCGAGGCAGCCGCGGCGGCGGGCTCGGCTGGATGCTGCCAATGATGATGTTGTCGGGCGGCGGGCGCGGTTGGGGCGGTGGCGGCTTTGGCGGCGGTGGATTCGGTGGCGGCGGGTTCAGCGGCGGCGGGGGTTCGGGCGGTGGCGGCGGCGCCTCGGGAGGCTGGTGAAATGCTGAGCGCCATCGACGAGGACCGCATCGCCACGGCGGTCAATACGGCTGAACAGGGCACGTCCGGAGAGATTGTCTGCGTCCTGGCCGGCGAAGTTTCGACCTACGGGGAGGTGCCGCTGGCCTGGGCCGCGGCGCTGGTCCTGGTCCTGCCGCCGATCGCCCTCGCCTTTGGCCTCCATCCGCTGGCGATCGCCTCAGCTGAGGGACTCTGGACAGCCTCTCAGGCGAGCGCGCTCGAAAGCCAGCTGGCCCTGGTGCTGGTCGCCTACGCCACTGCCCAGGTGGCGCTGTTCGCCATCGCCTATCTGCTCGTCTCCATACCGGCTGTGAGGCGGATGCTGACCCCGCCAAGCCTGAAGCGCCATCGAGTCGCCAAGGCTGCGCATCAGCAGTTTGTCGCGATCAGTTCGCGCGCGGTGGGCAGCGAAACGGGCGTGCTGATCTTTGTCGCGCTCGACGACCGCCAGGTGCGGATCATCGCCCATGAAGGCATTCACGAAAAGGCCGGAGAACCGGCCTGGACGAGGGCCGCCAAAGCCATTCAAACGGCGATGAAGGATGGCGCCGACCCTACCGCGGGCATCGTCGAGGCGATCGAGATCTGCGGCGCGGCGCTGGCGCAGCATTATCCGGCCAAGGGTCCGCGCGTGCCCGACGCCTCTGACCGACCGTTGGAGGTTTGAACCCAGACGGGAAGCGCGGAGACGAAGGAAAGCAGTAGCGCGACGGCCTCGAACATCGGGCGCTAGTTGACCGCGTCGGAGAACGGTTCGGCGGGCCCCGCCGCGATCCACCCCGGCCACACATCAACCGGCCACTCCGCGGCCAGGTGAAGGCGATGCATCACACTCAGCATCTGGCGCGCGGCGGTTGCGCTCAGGGCAATTGTGCGGCTATCGCCAGCGCCAAAATCGAAGGTAAGGACCACCCCGTCGTTAGAGGGCCGAATGTGCGCGGCGGTGACCAGCCCCGTTGTTGTCGCGGACCCCGCGTGAACTGGGGGAACCTTGCCAAATCCAGTCATCGCCGCAGCCTGTTCCCACGACTGGACCGCTGTTTCGTGTTCGGCCGCGCCAGCGGCGCTTTTTGCTGTCAGCAGGCGAACTATCGCTGGAACGAGGCCGCGGCATAGGCGAGCGGTTAACCACAGGCGTGTTGTGGCGCCCTCGAGATCTTCCACGACCCAGGCCAGACGATCCTCGCCGGCGTTATAGTTCAGCGAAAACTTGTGAATTGCGGCCATTGGCGGGTGCGGACCTGATCTTCTTTTGGGAAGCCCCAGACGGCTCCATCCTGAGCGTTTGGCGGGCCGCGGGCCAGCCCCGGGGACTTACGCTTCGCGCCCACAGGACTCCAGGGCTCGAAAAGAGCGCTCCGCGCCAAAACAAATGCCGCCAAACCCTTGCTCCCGACGCGTTGGCGTGCATTTCCTAACGGCCGTGACGCCCGGGGGCGGCACAGGAACGCGCCGGGCTGGCGCGCACGGAGGATGCCGATGACAATCTCTGAACTGATCGACCACGTCGCCACCGAGGGCAAGACCACCAAGGCCCACGCCAAGCAGTTGGTCGATCTGGTTTTTGGCGCCATTCAGAAATCCGCCGGCGCCGGAACAGAAGTGTCGATTCCCGGTTTTGGCAAGTTCAAGGTGCAGAACAAGCCGGCCCGCACCGGCCGCAATCCGCGCACCGGCGCCTCGCTGAAGATCGCCGCATCGAAGAAGTTGGTCTTCCAGCCCGCCAAGGCTCTTAAGGACCACGTCAACCGCTAGACGCACCGATCGGGTCGCGCTTGGCGGGGCAAGCGCGACCGACGTTACCAGAGGCGCCGTGCGCGCCTGACCCTGCGGATGTGCGCCTGCGGGGCGTGATGCGTCTTGGGTTCATTGAGCGCTCCCCATGTTCGCAAAACTGGACGCAGCCCACGGCCACGTCCTAGATGCCTCAATGGTCGGCCGCACCCTTTACGACAAGATCTGGAACGCCCATGTGGTCTCCGAAAACGGGACGGGAGACGCGATAATCTATATCGATCTGCACCTCATTCATGAGGTGACCACGCCCCAGGCCTTCGCCGGCCTGAAGGCTGCCAACCGAGCCGTTCGACGGCCTGACCGCACCCTGGCGGTGGCCGACCACAACGTGCCCACCGTCGGCCAGGCTCTTGGCGCCGCCGCTATTGCCGATCCCGAAGCGCGCCTTCAGCTTCAGGCTCTCGAGCGCAATGTCGCAGAAAGCGGCATCGAGTTCTTCCCGATGGGCGAAATTCGCAACGGCATCGTTCACATCGTTGGGCCCGAGCAAGGACGCACCCAGCCCGGCATGACCATCGTCTGCGGCGATTCCCATACATCGACGCATGGCGCATTTGGCGCCCTGGCCCAGGGCATCGGCACCTCCGAGGTCGAGCACGTGCTGGCTACCCAGACCTTGCGCCAGCGAAAGAGCCGCAACATGCAGGTGCGCTTCACCGGCCGGCCGGCGCCCGGGATCGGAGCGAAGGACTTTGCGCTGGCGCTGATCGGCCGAATTGGGACCGGCGGGGCGACCGGCCACGTGATCGAATACGCTGGTAACGCGGTCAGCGCACTTTCGATGGAGGGCCGGATGACCCTTTGCAATATGACCATCGAAGCCGGCGCGAGAGCCGGCCTGGTCGCGCCCGACCAGACGACGGTCGCTTATCTGATGGAACGCCCAGCGGCGCCGAAGGGGCGCGCATGGGACATGGCCATGGCCTATTGGAAAACCTTCCACTCCGACCCAGATGCCGCCTTCGATCGCGAGATCGACATCGATGTGGGCGCGATTGCGCCTACCCTGACGTGGGGCACCAGTCCGCAGGACGTAGTCGAGGTCGGCGGCGCCGTACCCGACCCGGCCGACTTCGATGCAGCCCGCGCCAACGCCATCGTCGGGGCACTGGCCTATATGGGTCTAGAGGCCGGCCAGCCCATCAACGGCGTCCGCATCGACCGGGTGTTTATCGGCTCGTGCACCAACGCGCGGATCGAAGATATGCGGGCCGCCGCGGCCATCGCCAGGGGCCGCAAGATCGCCCGCCATGTGGCGGCGATGGTGGTGCCGGGATCGGGTCTGGTCAAAGCTCAGGCCGAGGCGGAAGGACTGGATGAGATCTTTCGCGCCGCCGGTTTCGAATGGCGGGAACCTGGATGCTCGATGTGCCTTGGCATGAATCCAGATCGCTTGGCCCCCGGCGAACGTTGCGCTTCGACCTCAAACCGGAACTTCGAGGGACGTCAGGGCCGTGGCGGACGCACGCATCTGATGAGCCCGGCGATGGCTGCCGCGGCCGCAATTGCCGGCCACATCGTCGACGTGCGGGACTATCTGTGAGCCGATGATCGAGGCGCTCGACCACGTCGCTGTCGCCGTGAACGATCTCGATACGGCGGCAACCGCCTTCGAGGCTCTGCTCGGCTCGCCGCCGACCTGGCGCGAAGAGGCGGCGGGCGCGCGGCACGCCTGGTTCCAGCTTGCCAACATGGCGGTTGATATCGTGCAGCCCGATGGACTGGGGGAAAGCGGCGAGCGCGTGGGAGCTCGGCTCGGCGTCGGCGGCGAGGGGCTCTGGGGCTTGGCCTTCGCCGTCGACGATCTGGCCGAAACCCGCAGAGTGTTCGCGCGCCGAGGCGCGCCCACCGCCGAACCCATGGACCTGCTCTCCACAGAAGCCTGGCGGCTGGCTTTCATCGACGAGGCAGTGACCCATGGGGTCCCAATCGCTCTGGCTCAGCGATCCGGGGCAGCCGCTCGCCCGCGCCCAGTCAGCGCCGACGGCGTTCACGCCCTTGATCATGTGGTCATCGGCACCACCAACCCCGATCGCGCCCTGGCTCTGTATGGCGCGCGCCTCGGCCTCGACTTCCGGCTTGATCGCTCCAACCCCCAGTGGAGCTCGCGACTGCTGTTCTTCCGGTGTGGCGATGCCGTAATCGAGATCGCTGCGGATCTGAACGCGCCGCTCAACGATGCGCCCGATCGCCTTTCCGGGCTCGCCTGGCGGGTCGGGGACCCAGCCGCCGCGCGGAGCCGGCTCGTGGGGCTCGGCCTGGACGCCTCCGAGGTACGCCCAGGCCGCAAGCCGGGCACCGCCGTGTTCACTGTGCGATCCGGCATTCCCGGTGGTCCCGCCCTGGTCATTGGGGGGGGTTGATGCGTCCATTCACCACGCTCACGGCAAGGGCCGCTCCCCTCGATAAGCCGAATGTCGACACCGATCAGATTATTCCCAAGCAGTTCCTCAAGACGTTAGGGCGCGAGGGCTTGGCCGATGGCCTGTTCTATGATCTGCGCTTCGATGCCGATGGTCGCGAAAAGCCTGATTTCGTTCTTAATCAGCCGCGCTACGCTGGCGCCGGTATCCTTATCGCCGGCGACAATTTCGGCTGCGGATCCAGCCGCGAGCATGCGGCATGGGCAATGGTGGATTTCGGTCTGCGCTGTGTCATCGCTCCCAGTTTCGCCGACATTTTTCACGGCAACTGCTTCGAAAACGGGCTACTGCCGATCACCCTGGGGTCCGAACAAGTGTCGGCGTTGACCGACGAAGCCAAGGGCGGCAACCACGTTTTCTTCGTCGACCTGGCGGCGCAAACGGTGATCGCGCCATCGGGGGCAGTTTTTGCCTTCGACATCGAGCCCGGCTGCAAACAGAAACTTCTGCAAGGGCTCGATTCCATCGGGGAGACGCTGGGCCAATCAGCGGAGATCGATGCCTACGAACGCCGCGCGGCGGCGGTCATGCCCTGGTTGGAGGCGCCATGACCCTGATCATTGCGGGGACGGTCCGGGTCCCAGCCGCAAACCTAGACGCCCTGAGGCCGCACATGGCGGCGATGACCGCCGCAAGTCGCGCCGAGGACGGGTGCATCGAATACGGCTATGCGCAGGATGTGGGCGATCCCGGTCTCATCCATGTGTTCGAGATCTGGCGTGACCAGACCAGCATCGACGCCCACTTCGACAGCGTCCACATGGCGAAGTGGCGCGCCCTATGGCCCAAGCTGGGTGTTTCCGATCGTCACCTCAAGCTCTATGAGATCGCCTCCCAGCGCGACCTCTAGCCTGGGAGCCAGGAACCTTCGGCATGCCATCACTGCTGCTTCTGCCGGGGGACGGCATTGGACCGGAGGTCACCGCGCAGGCTAGGCGCGTCGCCGAGCGACTGATGGCTGACCTGACCATCGACGAACGGCCGTTCGGCGGAGCCGGGATTGATGCCGATGGCGAGCCCCTCAGCGCAGAAACACTTCGCAAAGCCAGAACAAGCGACGCGGTGCTGATGGGGGCCGTAGGCGGGCCCCAATGGGCGGGCGCGCGGCGACACCTGCGGCCGGAGGCTGGCCTGCTGGCTTTGCGCGCCGGGATGGGCGTTTTCGCCAACTTGCGTCCGGCGTTCTGCTTTCCAGCCCTAGCGGGCGCCTCCAGCCTCAAGCGCGAAGTCGTCGAGGGGCTCGACCTGATCATCGTGCGGGAACTCACCGGAGGGATCTATTTCGGAACGCCGCGCGGAATCGAGGCCCTCGCCGACGGCGGCAAGCGCGCAGTCGACACCCAGGTTTACACTACCGGCGAAATTGAACGCGTCGCGCGGGTCGCCTTCGCCCTGGCGCGGGACCGCCGCGGCAAGGTCACGTCTGTCGAGAAGTCCAACGTCATGGAGACTGGCCTCTTATGGCGCGAGGTGGTCACAGCTCTCCACACCCAGGAATTTTCCGATGTCGAGCTTGAGCACATGCTCGCGGACACCGCCGCCATGCAGCTCGTCAAGGTCCCAACGGTCTTCGATGTGATCGTCACCGACAACCTGTTCGGTGACCTGCTCAGCGACGAGGCCGCGCAACTGACCGGCTCGATGGGCCTGCTGCCCTCGGCCGCCATCGGGGCGCCGGGAACGCCTGGTCTCTACGAGCCGGTCCATGGTTCGGCCCCGGACATAGCGGGTCAGGGCATAGCCAACCCTCTGGCGGCCATTTTGTCGCTGGCTATGTCCATGCGTTGGTCGCTCGCGCGCCCCGATCTGGCCGATCGCCTGACCGCGGCGGTCGATGCCGCGCTAGTCGCCGGCGCGCGGACCCCGGACCTCGGCGGCGCGATGACGACCGCGGCCATGGGCGATGCAGTTCTGGCGCAGCTCTGACGGCGCGGACATCGAGGACCGCCCGAAAATGCCTGCCGCAGCGCTCGGAATAGACTTCGGCACCACCAACACGGTCGTCTCTGCCCTGGGGGACGATGGCGCCGCGCATCTGGCCAGCTTCACCTTTGAAGACGAGGAGACCGTCGCCTTCCGGTCAGCCCTGAGCTTTCATCCGTCACCGGACGATCCGTCCCTCAGGGTGGTTGAAGCCGGACCTTTCGCCATAGAGGCCTATATCGAAGAGCCTGTGGAAACGCGCTTCATCCAGTCATTCAAGAGCTATGGCGCGAGCCCGCTGTTTCAGGAAACCCGGATCCTCGGTCGGCGGTTCACCTTCGAGGATCTGCTGTCGACATTCTTCATCCGGATGCGCGCGCATGCCGGCCAGGCCATGGCGGCGCTGCCGTCGAGGGTGATCGTCGGCCGTCCAGTGACCTTCGCCGGACTGCGCCCCGACCCGTCCCTGGCCATGGCTCGCTATCAGGTCGCCTTCGGGCGGCTCGGTTTCACCGACATTCGGTACGCCTATGAACCGGTCGCCGCGGCGTTCTTCTTCGCCCGCCAGCTAGACGATGACGCCACAGTGCTTGTCGGCGATTTCGGCGGCGGCACCAGCGATTTTTCAGTCGTCCGCTTTCACGGCAGAGGTAGGCGGATGACGTCTCATCCCCTGGCCAACAGTGGGGTGGGCATCGCCGGGGATGCGTTCGCCTACCGGATCATCGACAATCTGGTCTCGCTGGAACTGGGCCGGGGATCGAGCTACAAGGCTTTCGACAACATCCTGCCCATTCCAAACCGGTATTTCACCGCTTTCGCGCGCTGGGAACAGCTGGCGCTCCTGCGCGCCTCGCGGGACATGCGTGACATTCGCGGCCTGCGGCGCACCGCCCTGGAAACGGAAAAGATTGCCGCCCTGGTCGAGATGCTCGACGACAATCACGGCTACCGGCTCTACCAAGCGGTTTCAAAGGTGAAGGAGACGCTGTCGCGACAGAGCGAGGCCACATTCTTGTTCGAGGCCGGCTCGATCCGCATCGAAAAGCCCGTGAAGCGGGCGCAGTTTGAAGGCTGGATCGCTCCCGAGCTGGCCGCCATAGGCCACGCGGCTGACGATGCCTTGCACCGCGCGGGCCTTAAGGCCGCAGCCATCGATCGTGTGTTCCTAACCGGCGGCTCCTCGTTCGTGCCAGCGGTGCGGGCGCTGTTCGCCGACCGTTTCGGCGAGCGGAAACTGGAGAGCGGCGGCGAGCTGATCTCGATCGCCTCGGGCCTTGCCTACATCAGCCTCGAGGACAACCTGGACCCCTGGTGCGTTCGCCCCATTAGGCAGTCTCAGTGCTCCAGTGTCGGGCTGTCGAGATCGAGGCGGGCGATCGGGATGACTTCGAGGTTAGGCAGGGCAGTTTTCAGCGGGGAGAGGAAGGCCTTGGCGTCGCCGACGACAATGACGCTGACCGCCGCCGGATCGAGATAATCGCGCGCGAAGCGTTGGACTTCGCCGGCGCTGATCGCATCCACCTTGGCCGGATAAAGCTTGACCTCACCCACATCGATCCCATTGACGGCCAGGTTTCCCAGGATTGCCGCCAGGCCGTCGGCGGTGGCGAGGTTGCGGCCGTACTCCCCGATCAGGGCTGACTTGCGCGCCTCAAGCTCATCTGGGCCCGCCGGCACGGTGGCCAGCTTGCCGATCTCGTTAAGCATGAGGTCGACCACCTGTGGCGCCGATTCGTTCTTGGTTTGGGCCTGAGCCGTGAAAGCTCCAAGGTCTCGGTGAGCGATGAGGTGCGAGCCAGCGCCATAGCTGAGGCCCCGCTTAACGCGCACCTCCTCGTTGAGGCGCGCCGAATAGCCGCCCCCCAGAACCGTGTTGGCGACAAGGCCGGCGTAGTAGCGCGGGTCGTCGCGGGCTATCGCGGTCTTGGCGAGCACGATCGCCGCCTGTCCGGTGCCAGGCAGATCGACGACCACCGCGCGCGGCCGGGTGTTGGGTCGACCCTCCGGCTGGGCAGGCAGAGGCGCGGTGGGCCTTGCCCAGTCGCCGAAAGCGGCCTGCGCCCAGGCGAAGCCCTCCTCCGGGCTCACGTCCCCGGTGACCACCAGGATCGCGTCGTCGGGCCGCCACCAAGCGTCATGCAAGGCCAGGACGTCGCTTCGCGTGATCCGCGCCAGCGAGGCGGGCGTGCCGCTGGCGACGTGACCAAAGGGCGTGCCGGCGTAGACCACTGGCGCGGTGACAAATCCCGCGATGGATCCCGGCTGCTGAAAGGCGACGTCGAGTCCGTCGAGGGCTTCCTTGCGCGCCCGCTCCAATTCGGCCGGAGCGAACGCCGGGTGCTCGGCGACATCAGCCATGATTGCCATGGCGGGCCGAACCTTGTCGCGCAGGACGTTGAGGTTGACGGAGGTCGACTCCCAACCTGAGGCAGCGCTGAGCGTCGCCCCCAGCGTCTCGGTGGCCAGCGCGATCTGCGGTGCGGTGCGACTGGCGGTGCCTTCGGTGACGAGGTCGGCGGTAAGGCTCGCGTCGCCGGCCAGTCCGCTGGGGTCCGCCGTTGCGCCGCTCTTCACGATCAGTTCGGCGGTGACCAGCGGCAGGGAAGTGCTTCGGGCGACAATCACCCGAAGCCCGTTGGACAGCGTGCGCTCTGCCGGGGTGGGCAGTGTAGCGGCGACCGGCGCGCCGACCGGCGGCGGCGCTTGGCGCTGGCCCTCCGGCGCCAGTGACGCGACCTCGCCGGTGAACGGCGCGCTCGCCGCCGGCGGCGGTAGGGGAGGCGCCGGCCGGCCCGCATCGGCGGGCGCCGCCGATTGCGGCAGGTACCGAATGACCGTGCGGCTGTCATCGGTCAGATACTTGCGCGCCACGCGCTGCACGTCGGCGGCGCTCACCGCCTGCAGGTCGGCAATGTCGCTGTTGACTCGGCCGGGATCGCCC
>JAYTRF010000005.1:0-1728 GCA_043746375.1 Caulobacteraceae bacterium
CGCCGGCCGCATCCTCAATATCCATCCGGCGCTTCTGCCGCTGCACGGCGGGCAGGGGATGTATGGTCGCCGGGTCCACGAAGCGGTCATCGCCGCCGACGACCGATTTACCGGCGCCACGGTTCACCTCGTCGACCGCGATTATGATCACGGCAAGATTGTCGCCCAGGTCGAGATTCCTGTCGCGCCATATGATACGCCCGAGACGCTGGAGGCTCGCGTCATGGCCGCGGAGCCAGGCCTGTTTGTCAAAACCCTGAAACGGCTTGCGGCCGGAACCTTAGTCCTGCCGACAGTCAAATCGACGGCCGGCGTATAACCTAGGCCGCCGTCCGCGCGGCCATGGTCGCTCCCAGCAACGGCTCGAGCAGATACCGGGCCAGATGCCGCACCACCGGCACGACGACGCCGTCACCGGTCAGGTGATAGGCCTCATTGTAGCGGGCGGGCAGGATGTAATCGTCCGGCAGCCCCATCAGCCTCGCCGTCTCGCGCGCAGAGATCAGGCGTGAGCGAATTCGTGACCCCTCCACCACCATGATCGTCTGGCGGCTTGAGCCGCCGGCGGGCGTGCGCAGACAGCCGGCCTGGTCGTCAAAGCGAACTTCGGCGCGCTGAACCTTGGCGCCGTTCAAGTCCACGCGCGTGCGGCGATAGATGCCGCCGACCTCGCGCCGGCCGGTGCGTTGGGCGGCAGCGATCTTGGCGCGGTGCAGGGGCGTCATCAGGGCGAGAAGCCGCGACGTCTGCGTCGTGGAATGCCAGGCGACGCCCTGGGGCTCGCTCTCAATCAGGTCGGCGAACCGGATCCCGCGCTTCGGCGGCGCGGGCAGGGCCCACCACAAAGCGTCAGCCTGGGCGGCGGGTGAGGCCATCGCCATGGCCCGGCGCAGCTCTTCGGGGTGAAATGGGCCGCGCGGCGTTGCGGTGAGCAAGTCGGGCGAGATGGCGACATCCTGGCGCAGGCCGATCATAAAGAGACGCGGGCGCGATTGTGGGAGGAACAAATTGGCGTTGATTATCAAAGCGCCATAGCGGTATCCGAATTTCGAAAACGTCTCGCAGATCGCCGCAAAATCGCGTCCGCCGCGCGACGTCAAGGTCCCACAGACGTTTTCCAGCGCCACGATCTTCGGCGCGCGGTCATCTTCGGCCAAGCCGGCGATCAGGTCCCAGAACGGAAAAAACGTGCCTGAGCGCGCGGCATCGAGACCCGCGCGGGCGCCGGCGCGCGACAGATCCTGGCAGGGAAACGAGCCCCACATCAGATCGGCGACGCCCGGAAGGCTGGCTGATGACACAGTGTGAATATCGTTTGGCGTCAGGGTGTTGGCGCCGTGATTTGTATTGTAGCTCGCAGCTTTCCGAGCGTCGATGTCGTTGGCGAACAGGCACGTCCAATCCGCGCCAAGCCCCAGTCGCGCCATGCCGCCACCGGCGAAAAACTCGTAAAAGGTGGGCATAGAGGGCTTTTCCGCTTTGGCGAGGCTCTGGCATAAGACCGCGAGTCGCCGCGAACCGGCAAGCCGAGCCCCCAACGCCTATTAAATATTTCTGATAATATATATTAGACGCGATATATCTGTAGCGCCCATTTAGTAATGTCACCCCTGTGCCAGTTAGAGATGGCACCCTCCCTCGATAGCGCGGGAGGCCCTCCAGATGACGTTACACTTTATGAGCGACAAGGAGTTAACCCGCGTTGAGGTTCTGCGCGATCTGGCGAGC
>JAYTRF010000006.1:0-2133 GCA_043746375.1 Caulobacteraceae bacterium
CAAGGAGATCAAGCAATGTCGAAGTTTGTCACTAGTTTCATGAAAGACGAGTCCGGCGCGACGGCCATCGAGTACGGCCTCATCGTCGCCCTGATCGCGGTTGTGATCATCACAGCGGTCACCACGGTCGGCACGAACCTGAGCAGCAAGTTCAACTCGGCTGCGACGGCGATCGGTTCTTAAGCTCAGACGTTCCGAGCGAAATTAGAAGGGGCCGCGGCTGCAACGCCGCGGCCCTTTTTCTTTGCGCAGAATCTGGAACAAGCGGGCGGTCGCTAGCCCGGAGTTCATACTTTGCATGCAGTCTGGCGCTTCGGTTCCCCGTTTAGCCAGTGCGGAGGCTGCATTGCGGGTCGGCCTCAAAGATCACCCTGTGGCGCCGAGCGGCCTTAAGACCTTGCCGCTTTTCCCATCACCATTCGACAGATTCAGGCGCGGCGTGGTCCTGTGGCTCGCGGTCAGCGGCCTGCTTCTCGGTCTGGCGGCCCTCGACGGTCTTTTCGAGGTGGATGAACTTACCACCTACATCTCCTTGCGCGATGAGGATCTGCCGATCCTCTTGGTCATGGGGCTGGCGGCGGCCTTTATCATCGCCTCCCCCGGTCTGGTCCGCCGCTGGGCAGGCGGTCTGCGGGACGCAATCAGGCTCAATTCCGTTTTGAGGCACATGGCGCGATGGCCCAAATCGGCCCTCCTCGCGATAATCGCGGCCGCGTGCACGATCGCAGCGCTCTGTGGGTCGCGGTTGGTCTTTCACGGCTACCCGTTTTCCATCGACGAATTCATGGCCACGTTCGATGCGCAAATCTTCCGCCATGGCGAACCTTTGGCCGGGGTTCCCGAACAGTGGCGATCTTACGCTTCGGCTCTGCAACCATTGTTCATCGTCCCGGTGCCGGGCTCCACCCATTGGGTGTCGGCCTACCTCCCGGTGAATGCGGCGTTTCGCGCCCTGGGGGACCTCGCCGGCGCAGGGGCGCTCGTGAACGCCGCGTGGGCCGGAATCTCTATAGTTGCGGTGTTTGGCGTCGCCCGCCAGCTTTGGCCTGACCACCCTGAAAGAGCGATTGTCTCGGCAGGTCTTCTGGCCACCTCCAGCCAGTTCCTGATAACCGCGATGACCGCGTTCGCGATGCCCGCGCATTTGGCGCTGAATCTTGTGTGGCTGTGGCTGTTTCTGCGAGGCGGCAAGGTGGGGTACGCCGGGGCGATCGCCGTCGCCTTCCTAGCGTGTGGGCTGCACCAGATTATCTTTCATCCGCTGTTCGCGGCGCCCTTCATTCTCCAACTTTGGCTGGACCGGCGATGGCGCACCGCAGCTCTCTACACAGCCGCTTATGCGGCTATCGGCCTGTTCTGGACGCTCTATTTCTCATTTGCTCTGCATTGGGTAGGCGCGACGCCCCAGAGCGCCGCCGCCGTCGGCGGCAGCTATTTCCTGTCGCGGACGGCTGCCGCAGTAACCGCTTTCAACCCTCTGACCTTCGGCCTGATGGCCAAGAACCTCATCCGCCTGATCACCTGGCAAAATCCACTTACAGTAGTCCTGGTGCTTCTTGCGGCCGCGGGGGCGCTGCGTGCAAAGGGACACCTGCGGTCGCTACTCCTGGGCGTAATCCTGACCACCGCCGCTATGTTCGTGTTGATGCCATTTCAGGGTTACGGCTGGGGGTATCGCTATCTCCATGGCCTGCTTGGCTCCTTCTGCCTTTTGGCGGCGTGGGAATGGGCGGCGCTCACTGACGACCTCGCCGCATCGGAGAGATCTGTGGCGCGGGCGGGATTCGTCGTCGCGGCACTGGTTTCCCTACTCGTCCTCGCCCCCATAAGGGCTTGGCAGGCTCACGTCTGGGCCCGTCCCTACGCAGCGGCAAGCGGCGCCATCCGCCACGCACCAACCCAGCTGGTTTTCGTTGATCGGACCGCCATCGGCTACGGTCGGCACTTGGTGCGCAATAACCCCTACCTTACGAACTGGCCCAAGGTGATGTCCCTCGACGTGCTAGACGAGGCTGGGGTGAGGGACCTGTGCGCCCGATACAGCGTCTCGATCTTCGATGAGACCGACGCGGTCAGGCTGGGGGTGCCGACGATCTACGAAGCACAGCCAAGGCAGATGAAGGCCATGCGGCT
>JAYTRF010000007.1:0-1520 GCA_043746375.1 Caulobacteraceae bacterium
CTTGTCGAACTCATCCACCACAAGTTCGAAACCATGGGCGAAGAGGCCGGCGCCTCTCTGCGCAAGGACGTGGACGGCGGCTGGCCGGGCCTCATCGCCCTCTACGCCGCCGAAATCGAACGCGGCGCCAAGGCGGCGTAAATCAGAACGGCACAGGTGAAAGCTCGGCCGCCTCGACGCTGCGAAGCCGCGACGTCGCCGCATAGCGGCCTCGTGGCGCGGGCCCGACATAGCGCACCCGTACGCGGGCCATTCCCTGCCCGTAGAACCCGAGATCCTTGGCCGCCTGACGCGAAAGGTCGATGATTCGTCCGCGCACGAAGGGTCCGCGATCATTCACCCGCACGCGGATTTGCCGGCCGTTGTCGAGATTGGTCACCTCGACCAGGCTGGGCAGCGGCAAGGTGGTGTGGGCGGCCGAAGCGATGTTCATATCGAACACCTCGCCATCGGCAGTCCGCCGATATTGCTCTGCGGCGCCGTACCAGGAGGCCAGACCCTGGCGGTCATAGTCGGGTTGCGCCTTGGGATAGTACCAGACGCCGCCGACCTGATAGGGCCGCATGGTCCCACCCAGCCCGCCGCTCGCAACTGGCGGCAGTTGTGGCGCGGTGGCGCAGGCGGTGAGACCCGCCGCAGCCAGTGCGAACGCCAGCGCTTGCGCGGGGCTCATCCCAAACAGCTTCAGACTCGAGCGCACGACGCACCCCCGGCGGCCGGATCGATGGGGCAAATAGACGCGCAAAGCCTTGCCATCCGGTTAAACCGGCCCGACTGGCCATGCGCGCGCTCAGCCGCTAGAAGCGCCGGGCTGGACGGGTGGCCGAGTGGTTTAAGGCAGCGGTCTTGAAAGCTTACGGGCGTTGGCTGGCCCGAAGCCGCTGGACCGCGCAATAGGAGTGCATTTACAAAGGTTTCAGCGATGGTCGGCGGCATTCTGCTTTCAACGCTTTCACCGCCCATAAGCCTGTCGTAAGCACCTGCCCCCTAGCGGGTATGGAAGAGTGTCCGAGTGGTTTAAGGAACTGGTCTTGAAAACCAGCGACGGGGCAACCCGTCCGTGGGTTCGAATCCCACCTCTTCCGCCACCGCCCTAATGATGGTGGGTGTTTCGCGCAGGACAACGATGCCCAAGGACAACTACCTCTTCAAATTTCGGTCCATCAATAAGTGCTTTCTCGACTCGATCGTCCATCCGGCGCTCTATTTCTCAAAGCCAAAGGGCTTCAACGATCCCTTTGATTGTAATATCAACCTTCGACGGATCGTTGCGCGTGCCGCGCAGGTAGCCACCGACCCGCAGCGGGTCCGCAACCTCCAAAGCATTCTAAAAACGAATGTGCCGGACGAATGGGCGAAGATCGTTGAGGCAGTGGGCGTGTGTTCGTTCTCAGTATCCGCCACGCACATGCTGATGTGGTCTCACTACGCCGATCACCACAAAGGCGTGTGCCTGACCTACCATGTGCCAGATTCCTTTTACATCGACGACATCGCGACCACCCAGCTCCTGGGCCGCG
>JAYTRF010000008.1:0-2969 GCA_043746375.1 Caulobacteraceae bacterium
CGTTGGGCCAGCCGAGATACCGGCGTGGGGCGCCAGTGGCGCATGGGGTTTTGGCCTGGGATCTGAACTCTATCGACCGGGGCAGTCGCCCGAGGAGACATTTAGGCGCGCGGCGGCCGCAGTTACGGCGGTGCGAAATCTTGCGGATAAACCAGGGAGCGCCAACGGCTGAAGCGCGCCCGCGCTTCATCGGCGACTATCCGAGGCTCGAACGTCCGGTCGTAGCGGACGAACCCCGGGACATCGGCGCTTGTGAGCAGTCCGGCGCCCCGTGCCGCGCAGATTGCCGCCCCGCACGCGGTCGCTTCGAGTATGGCGTGACGGCAGACGGGCAGGCCCAGCATGTCGGCCAGGACCTGCAGGAAGGTATCGTTTGCAGCCAGGCCGCCATCCACGCATAGGGCCTCCGGGAGGGGGAAGTCGGTGAGGCTATAGAGGTGCTCAAGCGCCTCGCGGGAACGAAAGGCCAGGCCCTCCATGCCTGCGCGGGCGAGATGGGCGCGGGAGACTTGCGGGTTCAGGCCGGCGAGCAGCCCGCGACGGCTGGCGTCGCCATAGGGGCTTCCGAGGCCTTGGAGCGCCGGCAGAAAGGCAGCGCCTGCAGCATCGGACACGCGCGCCGCCAAAGCTTCGAATCGCGCATGGCCACCCATGGCGCACGCCCGCCTCAGCCAGTCCAACGCTGAGCCGCCGGAAATGATCATCGATTCCAGGCAGAAACGCGTCGTCCCGGCCACCGACGAAACGATGAACGGCGGCGACGCGGGGCTCTTGTAGATAAACTCCGCTCCTGTGGAGAGGTCCAACGTTGCCGACGTGCCGTAGGTGAGTTTCGACCTGCCAGGCTGGTCCCCGTGGGCGATCAGGGCCGCCTGCTGGTCGGCGATATCGGCGCAGATCGGGATTCGCGCGCCCAACACGCGGGGCGATGTGACGGCAAAAGCTCCCCAGGTATCGACCAGAGTCGGGAACAGGCGTTCGTCGAGGCCCTGGTAATCCATCAGAGCCGGGTTCCAAGTCGTTGCCGCCGGATCGAGGTAGCCGGTCGGCCAGGCTTGGCTGGCGTCGGTGATGTGCGCCGCACCGCCGCTGAGTTTCCAAATCACGTAGGAATCGACAGCGCCCCAGGCCAGGCGGCCCTGTCGGCCCAACCGGGCGGCGCCATCAATGCTGGATAGAACCTGCTCGAGCTTGGCCGCTGCCTGCTGCGGGGCAACGAAAAATCCCGCCGCGCGGAGCTGTGCCGACCGCTCCAGCCCGCGCAGATCGCTCCATATCACGAGGGGCGAGAGCGGCGCGCCGCTCATTCGATCCCAGACGACGACGCTGGTGCGTTGAGAGGTGACGCCAATTGCCGCAATGTCGGCAGGCAGCCGCCCCGCCATGGCCAGGGCCCTCGCGATCACCCGGCGAACCGATCTCCAAACGCGCGCGGCATCCTGCTCCAGCCAGCCGGGGTGAGGCATGCGCGAGACGGTCGCGATAGCCGCCATCGCCAACGGCGCGCCAGAAGGCGAGAACACCACCGCGCGCACCGTCGTCGTGCCAACATCAACGGCCAACAGAAGTTCAGCCATCGGAGATGAGTACGCCGGGGTTCATGATGCCTGCGGGATCGAGCGTCTGCTTGATCGACCGGAGCAGCCCGATGCCCTGTAAGCCCAGTTCGCTTTCGAGCCACGGGAGGCGCACGCGACCAATGCCATGATGGTGCGCGATGCTTCCGCCGTGCCGGACGGTAGCTTCCATGATTGCCCGCCAGCAGCGGAAATAGACCCCCTCCATCGCTTGTGGATCAGCGGTCTGGACCGCGAAGGTGAAGTAGAGATTGAGGCCGCTGCGATAAGCGTGGGAGCTGTGGGCCGAGCCTGCGAGCACGCCGTCGATGCCGGCCAACGCGGCGGTTGCGTCGTCGTAGATGGCGCCGATCCTATCCCATGCGGCGGAGATTTCGACCGTGTCCGCTACGATGCCGCGGCCGAGAATCTGATCCCAGCCGGGGACATGGTTGCGATGCTCGAGCCAATGTTCGACAATATCGCCTGGCGCCGTGGCGAGGCCGCCGGCCGCCGCCAGTTCAAGCGTCGCCTGGCGTTCAGCGGCAACCAGGGCCTGCGGCCCTTCGTGCACGATCAGGATCAGGCAAGCCTGGGCGCGCGCGTCCAGTCGCCGCGACTCGCGTTGGTCATATTGGCGCACGACCGGCGGTCTCCAGCCGTTTTGGATCAACTCGCGCTGGAAGGCGAAGCCGGTACGCATATCGTTGGCTTGGAAAGCCGACACCGCGCGTGATTGCGGCGAGCGGCGCAATGAGAGGGTGGCTCCGGTGATCACCCCAAGCGAGCCTTCCGACCCCAGCATCAGGTGGCGCAGGTCTGGACCTGCTGACGCGCGCGGACCCTTGCCCAACACGACGGCCTCGCCATTGGGCAGCACAGCCTCAATGGTATGGACGATGTCCTCGATATTGCCATAGGCGGTTGAAAACTGTCCGGAGGCGCGCGTGGCGATCCAGCCGCCGACGCTGCTGACCGCGATCGATTGCGGCCAGTGCCCGATAGTCAGCCCGCGCGCCGCCACTGATTCCTCGGCTTCCAGCCCGTTCTTGCCGGCGTCGAACGAGGCCAGGAGATTGACCTCATCGATGAATCGCGTGGCGTTCATCGCGCCCATGTCGAGGATGATTGCTTCGGTCGTGGCTATCACCCCGCCGACGACGCCGCTGCCGAGGCCGAAGGGGATAACCGGGGCGCCCTGCTCATTGGCGATCCGCAGAGTCGCTTGCACGTCGGCGACGCAGGATGGGCGTACAATGCAGGCGGCGCGAGGCGCCCCCCCGCCGACGCGGTCGCGCACGTGGCTAACCATCCAGTAGTCGTGCCGGTGCGCCTCCAGCGCCGCCTGGTCGGACCTGACCTTATCGCTCCCCAGTAAAACGCGAAGCGCAGTGACAACAGGCCGGGTCATGG
>JAYTRF010000009.1:0-7003 GCA_043746375.1 Caulobacteraceae bacterium
TGGGCTCGCACAGCGTGACCATCGATCCAGCCAACATCTTCATCAACGCCAATGTGACCAGCGGCGGAGTGCTCGACCTTACCGCGACCCAGGCGATCGCGTTGGGCTCTGGCGCCCAACTCAAGGCGGCGGGTCATATTGATGCGGCGGCAAATACCATCTCTCTAGGCGCCAATAGCGGCGTGCGATCCGATTCCAGCGGAAGCGGCGCGGGCGGGGTGGATCTGCAGGCGCAGACCAACTTCACCGCAGACAAGACATCACTTGTGGCCGCTGGGCTCGTGTCCGCGCCGAGCGACACCATCAGTATCGCCGCCGGTCTGGGTGGCGGTGGCGGCAACCTGACCGCGGGCCAGGCGTCAGGGACGCACGTCAGTTTCATCACGTCGGGCGCCGCCAAAGGCGGTGGCGGCGGGCTGACGATCGGCGGCGCCGTAAATGCCACGCAAGGTTTCGTTGCCTACAGCGACCCTGGGGATCCGGGAACGCGGCCGGGCTTCACTGAGGTTGCCGCCAATGTAACCAGTGGCGGTACTATCGACATGCGCTCCGAAGGCGACGGCACCCTGACCATAGATGCCGGGGTGAGCGTCGTCAGCGGAGGGGGCGAGGTCTATCTGGCCTCCAATCACGATCTGATCGTCAGCCAGAATGCGCAGGTGTCTGGCGGGTCGTTCGCGGGCGTCGCCCAAGGGACATTGCATGTCGCGCCAGGGGCGAGCATCGCCGCAACGGGCTCTACCAGCGCGCCTTTGTGGCCCCTCGCCCCAGTGACCATCGTCGCCTCGACGCAGGAGGGGGTGCGCACTCCAACAGTGACATCTCTCAACCTCGACGCGGGTGGGCTCGATATTCAGGGCAACATTACTTCTGGAACCAGCAGCGCGCCGGGAGATATCTTTATCAGAGCCTTGGGGGCGCCATCTCAGGTGACGGTAGGAGGGGCGGACGGCGCAACTGGATTCCAGTTGTCGGATGCCGGCTTCAGCCACCTGACCGGGCGCGACGTCATCGTCATGGCCGGCGATGGAGAGGGGGGAGCGCACAACGCCGACATCCAGCTCGCCGATCTGACCATCGACTCCGTCAAAACCTCGGCGCTCTGGCTCGGAACCTCAAGCGGCCACGCCATCGACGTTGTCGGACAGACGGTGGTGACCGGGGGAGGGGCGGTCGATGTCCGCCTCGGATTCGCTACATCCGCAGCCATGGGCCAGAGCGGTCCATCAGGTCCGCTCGGGGGCTACATTCCGGGCCAGATCGCCATCACCGGCGCCTTAGGTGCACCGTCCGCGCCGCTCCATACCGTAAGCCTTCTGGCCAAGAACGACATCTTCATGGGCACGGCGCCGTTCATAGCGGCCGCGGCGGGCAGTCCGACCTTCGATGCCGTGAAGTCTTCCAAGTCGTTTCCTGGGTTGCCACAGGGCTACGTGTTCATAGCGGCCGCCGATCTCCAGATGTCCGCTGAGGGACGCATCGTCCAGCAAAACACCTCGACGATCACCGCACCGGACAGTTCAGCCTACGGGGGGCTGGATATCGGCGCCCCGACTGCGTCCGATCCTCTGATCGCAGCGCCAGCAGCGCTGGATGGCGCAACGATCGGCCCCAGCGGCTGGGCGGCGGCTTACAAGGCCGGGCCGACCCTGATCGACGTCTTCGGGGTCATTCACCAGAGCGGCGGCAAAACCACGTCAGGCGTCGATGTGGCCCAGCAGCCAGACCTTCTGGACACGGCCGTTACGACCTCGAGGAGCTACCGGATCAACAGCTGCGTGTTTGGCGATCACTGCGTCACCATTCCGCCGCCGACCTTCCAGCCCCCGCCGCCCCCGCCGCCTCTAGGCCAGCTGTTCGACTCCGGGTCGACGGTCCTCAGTTTCGAAAGCGACATCGTTCTGCCTGATACCGACGACGACAATCACAAGAAGAATGCAGTCCCAATCACCGAGTCCGGGAATGGCGATCTTTGGGCTCAACCGGGCTCGTCGCATAAGTAGGTGCGCCGGCCGCAGCCGAGGGTCCGTAGGCTCTTAGCAAGACATCGGCCGCCGCGCCGGCATGCGCGCGCAGGCAGGACGGCCGGCTGTCTACCACCACGCCAAGCAGCGCCCGATTGACCAGATCCCCCTCGAGCAACCCGCGAAAGTGCATCGCGACCATCCAGGGATCGGTGTCTCTCAAGCGCCCGTCGGCCATCTCCGCGGCCAGGAAGGCGGCCATCTTCGACCACAACAGTTTCGGGCCCCGCTCAAAGAGCAGGTTGCCTATGCCTGAGCGCGAGCCCTCTGAGATCGACATCCGGCGCACCGCGATGGCCTCCCCCGAGAGCGCCAGAGCAAGATGACTGGCGCCGAAACGCTCGAGCGTCAGGCGCAGATCGCCCCCGGGCGCGAGGCCATCGAAGACGTCGTTTGCGTGCTGGATGGCATTCTCGAACATCACCGCGAAGAACAACGCCTCCTTGGAAGGGAAATAGCGATAGAGGGTCGCCTTTGACCCGCCTACCTGCTCGGCGACCGCGCTCATGCTGGCCAGCGAAAATCCATGCTGGCGAAACACGGCCGCCGCCGCGTCAAGAATTTCGCGTCGCTTGGCTTCCGTCCTGACCCGCATCGGGGCCTCCCTTTACGAAACCCGACAGTATCCTTTTGCCTTGACACGCGCCAGAGGCCCCCGATATCCAGGCCTAATGCGGCGGGGCGCCGGGCGCGGTCCAGGGCCGGGCCCGCCAAAGGAGGGCGGCCATTCTTGACCAGCGTTGACGAAACGGCCGAGGCAGACCAGCGCCGCGCCAGCTGGTGGCGGCGTTGGCGCTGGCCGATGATGATCGGCGGTCCGCTGATCGTACTGGCCATAGCGGCATGGTTCGTGCTTACCGGCGGGCGTTCGGAAAGCACCGACGACGCGTACGTGGAACGCGCCAAGGCGCCGGTGAGCGCAAGCGTTGCCGGCCGAGTAATCGAAGTTGATGTAACGGAAAACCAACACGTCAAGGCCGGGGACGTGCTTTTCAAGCTCGATCCCGCCGACGAGATCGCCGGGGCCAGTCGAGCCGAAGCGGCGCTGGCGGCCGCACAGCTCCAGGTCGTCGCCCTGCGCGGCGCCGTGACGCAACAACAGCTGGTCCTTGCCTCGGCGTTGCAGACCCAGACCTACGCCAACCGTGACGCCGCCAGGCAGCGGGCTCTGGTCGCTGCCGGGGTCGCTTCGCGCCAGCAGGCGGACGACGCGACTCATGCCGCTCAGCTTGCCGCCGCCCAGGTGGCGCTGGCGCGCCAGGGAGAAGCGACGGCCCAGGCCGATCTCGGCGGCGCCGGCCAGAATTCCAGCGCCTACCCTGCGGTCTTGCAGGCCGGAGCGCAGCGCCAGCAAGCGCGGCTCAATCTCTCGGATACGGTGGTCACGGCGCCCGTGGACGGGGTGGTGACGCGGGTGGATCAGCTTCAAGTGGGCGCCTATGTCAATGCCGCCCAGACGGTGTTCTTCCTGCTCTCAGGCGAGCCTTGGGTCGAAGCCAATTTCAAGGAAAATCAGCTGGCTAAGATGAAGGTCGGCCAACCCGCGAGGATCAAGATCGACGCATTCTCGGGCAGTTTCGCCGGACATGTGGCGAGTTTCAGCCCAGGGTCTGGCAGCAGCTTCTCGCCCTTGCCGGCCCAGAATGCCACCGGCAACTGGGTCAAGGTTGTCCAGCGCCTGCCGGTGCGCATTGAGTTCGACAAGCCGCCACCGGCGGCGGCGGCCAGAGACGGCCTTTCGGCCAATATCAACGTCGATGTCCGGCCGGGTTCCACTCCTGCGGGGCGCTGACCGGTAATGGCCGCCGGCTCCGACATCGCCAATCGTGTTCCGATCACCATTGCGCTGATGCTGTCGACGGTCATGAACTCGTTGGACACCACCATCGCCAACGTCGCACTGCCTCACATTCAGGGCAGTGTCGGCGCGGCCCCCGACCAGATCGCCTGGGTGCTCACCTCCTACCTTATCGCGGCGGCGATCATGACTCCGCTTTCGGGATGGCTGTCGGTGCGCATCGGCCGAAAAGTCATGTTCATGGCCTCGATCGCCGGTTTCACGGTCGCTTCCATGCTTTGCGGCATCGCCACCAGCCTGCCAGAGCTCGTCGCCTTCCGGTTCCTACAGGGGCTCTTCGGCGCCTCGTTGATCCCCCTTTCCCAGGCAGTGGTCCTCGACCTCTATCCGCCCAATGTCGTGGGCCAGGTGATGGCGCTTTGGGGCGCCGCCGCCATCCTGGGCCCGATTTTCGGGCCTTTTCTCGGCGGCTGGCTCACCGACAATATGTCGTGGCGCTGGTGTTTTTATATCAACCTGCCGATCGGCATACTGGCCCTCACCGGCATCGCATTTTTCATGTCGGGGAAGCGCGAAGGCGCGGCGCGACCTTTTGATTTCCTGGGCTTTGGCGCCCTGACGGTGTTCATCGGCTCCTTTCAGCTGATGGTGGACCGCGGACCGAGCCAGGACTGGTTCACCTCCGGCGAAATCTGGACCTATGCGGTGATGAGCCTGATCGGGCTGCATGTGTTCATCGTCCAGACTCTAAGCGCCAAGCACCCCTTCTTCGATCGCGCCCTGGCGCTTGACGTCAACTTTGTCACCTGCACCGGTTTCGGCTTCTTCGTCGGCGTGCTGCTGTTCTCGACCCTGGCGTTGCTGCCACCGATGATGCAGCAGCTGATGGGCTATTCAGCCTTGGAAAGTGGCATCGCCACCATGCCAAGGGGGCTGGGGTCGTTCTTTTCGATGTTCATCGTCGGGCGGCTGATCGGGCGTGTCGACACCCGGCTGATCCTATTCGCGGGTCTCTCGCTCAGCGCCGCGGCGCTCTGGCAGATGAGCCACTTCGATCTGGCGATGACCTCGCGCCAGATCATCATCTCCGGGATTCTGCAGGGTTTCGGCATCGGGTTGATCTTCGTGCCGCTGAGCACCTTGGCCTACGCCACCCTGGCGCCGTCACACAGGCCCGAAGCGACGTCGGTCTACACCTTGGTCCGCAATCTCGGCGCAAGCATCGGCATATCGATCATGGAAGCGCTGCTCACCTCCAACACGTCGGTAGTTCATTCGAGCCTTGCCAGCCACATTCAGACGGGCGATCCAATCATAGGCGCCACCCTGCCACCGATGCTTAATCCGGCCACGCCGATCGGCATCCAAATATTGAACGGCGAGATTACGCGCCAAGCGGCGATGGTCGCCTATGTCGATGATTTCCGTCTGATGATGATCGCCACCGTGGCCATCATGCCTTTGCTGCTGATCATGCGCACCCCCAAGGTGATCAAGGGAGAGCTTCATGTCGCTGTCGACTAGGGCCGCCCTACTCATCGCCCTGGCCCTTGGCGCGTGCACAACCGTCGGCCCCAATTTCGAGCGGCCTGCGGCGCCGGCGACACCCGGCTACGCCATGGCCGGAGACGCGACGACGTCGTTGGTCCAGGCAGGGCCGGATGCTGTGAGCGCTGGCCCATGGTGGCGGGCGCTGGGCTCGAGCCAGCTCGATCAGGTCATGACTACGGCCCTGTCCGACAACCAGACGCTGGCCGCGGCCGACGCCGACCTCCAAAAGGCGATGACTCAGGCTCAGAGCGTCAAGGGCTCCCTCGGCCCCCAAATGGAGGCAACGGCCGGCGCGCAGCGCGAGCGAATAAACACCCAGGTTTTTGGCATAAAAGGCTTTCCGAGCCCGAAGATAAATCTCTTCAGCATTGGCGCGAACGTCGTCTATGACCTCGACATCTTCGGCAAGGGCCGCCGCCAGTTGGAGGAGGCCCAGGCTGTTTCCGAAGCTCAGGCGAGGCGGGCTGACGCCGCCTACCTGACCCTGACCGGGCAGGTGGCCCTGCAGGCGGTCACTATAGCGGGCCTGCGGGCCGAGATAGCCACGCTCGGCGCCATCGCCGCCGACGACCAGGCCAATATCGCCATCATTCATCGGGCTCAGGCGGCAGGCGGGGAGGCCCCGTCCGCCACCTCCGTTGGCGAAGCTCAGTTGCAGGCTGATCGCGCGCTCATTCCGCCGCTGGAACAGCGTCTGGCGCAGGCGCGGCACGCCCTGGCCCTGCTGGTCGGCCGCGCGCCGGCTGAGTGGACTGCGCCGGCCTTTGCCTTCGATGACTTCTCGCCACCGGCGACGATTCCGCTGAGCCTTCCCTCAAGCCTGATCCATCACCGCCCCGACATTCTCGCCGCGGAGGCCGATCTGCACGCCGCCGTAGCGGCCGTGGGCGTGGCGCAGGCCAATCTATACCCAGATGTCCGCCTGACCGCCGCATTGACCCAGGAGGCGTTGACCCCGACGGCGCTGTTTTCGCCAAGTTCCGCGGCCTACAATTTCGGCGCCGGACTGACCGCGCCGCTGTTCAACAACCGCGCCTTGCGGGCCGACAGACGCGCCGCGCAGGCGCAGGCGAGGGCGTCCCTGGCCCGATATCGCCAAACGGTCCTCACCGCATTTGGCCAGGTGTCCGACGTGCTCTCCGCCCTCGCGCAGGATGACGACCGGATTGCGGCGCTCAGCGAAGCGCAGCGTTCGGATGAGGCGGGACTGGCCGATGCCCGAACCGCTTATCGACTCGGCGGAGGGAACCTGCTGGCCGTGACCGTCGCTCAGCGGCAGCTGGATCGCGCCCGGCTGGATCTGATCGGCGCGCGTGGCCAGCGCCTCAGCGATATCGTCGAGCTGTTCGCGGCCACGGCGACAGACTGGCGCTGAAGGCATGACCGGCCCGGTGGTGCAGGTGACGATCGATGTCGCCGCTGGCCCTACGGCTCAGTTCAGGCCCAGCGAGATGTTCGGTGCGGGCATCGATGGCGCGGGGAAGAGGGAGGTGGCGCGACTGTTCACCGCCACAAACCTGGCAAAAATGGAAAGCGCCGGACTTGGGCCGGTGAGCTATCGCCTGCGCACCGAACTCGCGATCGAGGCGTGGCATTGGAACGAGGAAGGTGCGTGGAGCGATCCGGCTCG
>JAYTRF010000010.1:0-5796 GCA_043746375.1 Caulobacteraceae bacterium
GGCATGGCTATAGGCGCCGGCTTTGACGTCGTCGGCGAAATCGGCCAGGGCGGCGAGATCGACGGCCTCGCCACGCGCGGCGCCCAGCCAGCCCAGCCATTTGTCGCCATCATCGCCCGCCCAGAGGCTCGGGTCGCGGTCCCAGAGGCGGCGGGTCCAGCCCTCGGCGGCGGCCTTGACCAGCATCGGCTCGGCCTGGGCCTGAAGGTCATGGGGCAGGCGGATCGTCTGGCCGTTGAGGCGATCGCCCAGAATCTTGGCCCGCTTGTCGGCGACGGCGCCCAGCAGGGCGTCGAAGGCCTGGGTAAACTTGGCCACGCCATCCTCCACCAGATCGGCGGTCACCTTGCCCAGATCGAGGCCCAGGCTTTCGGCCTTGGCCAGGACGGCGCGGGCGTCCTCGACCTGCCAGGTCAGGGTTGGGCCTACAGCGCCATGATCGGCAAAGGCGTCCATGGTCTTGGGCGGCATGGTGTTGACGGTGTCCGGACCGATCAGTTCGGCGACGTAGAGCACGTCGGAATAGGTAGGATCCTTGGCGCCGGTGGAGGCCCAAAGCAGCCGTTGCGGCGCAGCGCCTGCGGCCGCTAGCGCGTTCCAGCGCGGCGTCTCGATCAGGGTGAGGTAATGCTGGTAGGCGATCTTGGCGTTGGCGATCGCGACCTTGCCGCGAAGCGCCTTCAACGCATCGGCTTCGCCAGCAGCAGCGCGGTCGAGACGATCGTCGATGGCCTTGTCGACCATGGTGTCTATGCGGCTGACGAAGAAACTGGCGACACCGTGCACGCGGGTCACGTCGCCGCCGCGGGCTCGGAACGCCTCGAGACCCGCGATGTGCGCCTCGGCCACATCGAGATAGGCCTGCACCGCAAAGAGCAGGGTGACATTGACATTGATCCCCTCGCCGATCAGCTGGCGAATGGCCGGGACCCCGCCTTTCGTGCCCGGCACCTTGATCATCACATTGGGACGGTCGACGGCGCGCCACAGCCGGCGCGCTTCGGCGACGGTCGCCTCGGTATCGAGCGCCAGATACGGGGAGACCTCCAGGCTGACATAGCCGTCGGCGCCGTTCAGGCGGTCGTAAAGCGGTCGAAACTGGTCAGCCGCCTCCTGGATGTCGGCAATCGCCAGGGTCTCGTAAAGATCGACAATCTCTTCGTCGCCCTTGGCCAGAACGGCCTTGAGCGGCGCGTCGTAGTCGGAACCTTCGCCGATCGCCTTTTCGAAGATCGACGGGTTGGAGGTCAAGCCGCTCAAACCTTCGTCGGCGATTAGGCGCTTCAGTTCGCCATTGTCGAGAATTTTGCGGTGCAGATAGTCGAGCCAGACCGCTTGGCCGGCCTCGCCCAGAAGCTTCAGCGGATTGGTCATCGACGGACGTTCTCCGCAGCGCTCAGCTGCAGTCTGGCTGCCGCCAGCACATGGTCGACGGTGAAGCCAAACTTCTGCAGAAGCGGCTTGATAGGCGCCGAGGCGCCAAAACTGCGCATGGCGATAATCTCGCCTGCCAGGCCGACGTAACGGTCCCACCCCAGGGGGGAGGCCATCTCAACTGCAACGCGGGCGGTGACGTCGGGAGGGAGGACCTGATCGCGATAGGTCTTGTCCTGGGCCTCGAATATTTCGCAGCACGGCATCGAGACAACCCGCGCCGCGATCCCCTCGCCCTTGAGGGCCTCATAGGCTTCGAGGCACAGGGAAACCTCGCTGCCGGTGGCGATCAGGATGACCTGCGGCCTGGCCCCTGCGTCGCCGGCCAGCACATAGCCTCCGCGCGCCAGCCCCTCGGCAGGGGCGTACTTCGTCCGGTCGAGGGTCGGCATCGCCTGGCGCGACAGCACAAGGCAGGCCGGCTTTTCACCCTGACCGAGAATGGTTTTCCAGGCCTGCGCCGTCTCGTTGGCGTCGCACGGACGCACCACCCATAGGCCCGGGATCGCCCGCAGCCCGGCGAGCTGCTCTATCGGCTGGTGTGTGGGACCGTCCTGGCCAAGGCCAATGGAATCGTGACTGAACACGAACACCACCGGAGTTTCCATCAGCGCCGCCAGCCGGATCGGCGGGCGCATGTAGTCGCTGAAGATCAGGAAGGTTCCGGTGTAGGCGCGCAGGTGACACAGCGACAGGCCGTTGGCGATCGCCCCCATGGCGTGTTCGCGAACGCCAAAGTGCAGGTTGCGGCCTCCGAACACACGCGGCTCGAAATCCCCGGCGCCGTCGAATTCCAGCCGGGTCTTGGTCGAAGGCGAAAGGTCCGCCGAGCCGCCGATCAGCCAGGGCCAGTTGGGTGCGATGGCATTCAGCACCTTGCCCGAAGCCTCCCGGGTGGCCATGCCCTTGGCGTCGGCATCGAACACCGGAAGCTTGGCGTCCCAGCCTTCCGGCAACGCGCGGGCCTGCATCGCGGTAAGTTCAGCGCCGAGACCTGCGAACTTTTCCGTGTAGCTCTTGAAAGCCTCATCCCAGGCGGTCCGAAGTTTGCCGCCGCGTTCATCCATGGCCCCGGCGAGCCGCTCGCTGACTCCTTCCGGCACCAGGAACTGCGCGTCAGGGGGCCAACCATAGGCCGCCTTGGTCAGTTTGACCTCGTCCGCACCGAGCGGGTCGCTGTGGGCTTTCGAGGTGCCCTGCTTATGCGGCGAGCCATAGCCGATGACGCTTTTGACGACGATCAGCGTCGGACGGTCGTCGGTGGAGAGAAAGCTTTCGACCGCGCGCGCGAAAGCTTCACAGTCGTTGGCGTCGTCCACTTCGCGCGTCGCCCATCCGTAACCCCGGAATCGCTCGGCGACGTTCTCGTCGAAGGTGAGCTCGGTGTGCCCCTCGATGGTCACGTTGTTGTCATCGTAGATCCAGCACAGGTTCGACAGCCGCAGGTGGCCGGCTATCGAGGCGGCCTCCGACGCCACCCCCTCCATGAGGTCGCCGTCGCTGCACAAGGCGTAGACGTTGTAGTCGAAGAGCGTCTGGCCGGGCTTGTTGAACTTCTGCGCCTGCCACTGGCCGGCCATGGCCATGCCGACGCTGACCGCGGCGCCTTGCCCCAGCGGCCCGGTGGTCGTCTCGACCCCGGTGGTCAATCCATATTCCGGATGGCCGGCGCAGATCCCGCCCAGTTCGCGGAAATCCTTGATATCGTCGAGGCTGACCGCCGGGCGATTCTGGGGCCGGCCCTGATGGTCGACGGCTTGGACCTTGGCCAGGTGAAGCAGCGCGTAGAGAAGCATCGAGCCATGCCCGGCCGACAGCACGAAACGGTCGCGGTTCGGCCACGCCGGATCAGCCGGATCGTAGCGCAGGAACCGGCGCCACAAGGTGTAGCCGATCGGAGCCATGGCCATCGGCGCCCCCGCGTGACCTGACTGAGCCTTTTCGACAGCATCGATGGCCAGAGTGCGTATCGTGTCTATGGCGAGGGTATCGATGTCGCCATCGCCGGTCTGGCCGCGAGGCGCTTTCGCCAACACCCCTTGCGCGTCTGCGGTCATGATCGGGCTTCAACTCCTTTGCGGGGCGCCTCTTTGGCGCCTCGCGGACCTTAGAACACGGCACCGTCCCGCCAAGCGGAAATGTTTCAAGCGCCGTCTGCAGGTCCTCTCGGTGGCAACGATCCAGCCTGCAGCCAGTTCCGGGCGATTTGGTATCGTCGGCGGGCGGCCAGAGAAACCTTCGCCGGCGCAAAGCGTTGGCCAACCAGCGTTGCAGCGGGGATGAGTCAATGGCGTTAGAAGTTACCGTCGGTCCGCCACGTCTGGCGATCAATCAAGGCTACGGCGTCCTCATCACCGACCAGGACGGCCAGATCCCATGGCCCACCGACAAGGGCCTCTACGTTTCCGACACCCGGATGATCTCGAGCTGGGCGATCTATGCCAACGGCGAGACCTGGAGCCTGCTCAACAGCGGCAACATCGCCTACTACGCCGCGCGCATCTACCTGCTCAACAAGGCCATGGAGACGGAAAGCGGCCAGGTGCCGGCCGGAACCCTCGGCCTGACCGTCAGCCGCTCGATCAGCGGCGGAATCCACGAGGATCTCGATCTTATCAACCACGGCGAGACGCCCGTGAAGTTCAACCTGGAAATCGCCATGCGCAGCGATTTCGCCGATCTGTTCGAGGTCAAGTCCGGCAGGATCGTCCGCCGAGGCCGGATAACCACGGCCTGGTCCGATGAGGAATCGCGTCTGATCACGATGTATAAGAATCGCAGCTTCCGCAGGGACATCATCGTCTCGGTTCGCGAGTGCGCCTCAAAACCGGTCTACGCCAACGGGCGGATCAGCTTCGACATCCGCCTGGCCCCCGGCGCCTCATGGCACAGCTGCCTGCTTTACGAGATCGGCGACGGGCGCAACGTGACCCCGGCCCCCGAGCCCTGCATCGCCGCCGCCACGGAAACCCAAAGTGGCGCGCGGCTCGGCGACTGGCAGGGCGCAGCGATGAAGA
The DNA here is from genome assembly GCA_043746375.1 of Caulobacteraceae bacterium. GTDB lineage: Bacteria > Pseudomonadota > Alphaproteobacteria > Caulobacterales > Caulobacteraceae > Acaudatibacter. The sequence goes on from JAYTRF010000010.1 coordinate 4,452, forward strand.
TTCATTCGAGCAACGAGGAGTTATGGCGCTTCTACCATCAATCGCTGGACGACATGGCTTCCCTGCGCCTGCCAATCGAAGGCACCGACCACCTGGAGTTCGTGCCGGCCGGCGGCGTGCCGTGGTTCGTCGCCCTGTTCGGCCGCGACAGCCTGATCGTTTCGCTGCAGAACGCCATGGTCTACCCCGACTTCGCCCGCGGCGCCCTGGAGGTTCTTGGCCGGTATCAAGCCAAGAAGCGTGACAATTACCGCGATGCACAGCCGGGCAAGATCATGCACGAGCTGCGGCGCGGCGAGCTCGCCCATTTCAAAGAAATTCCGCATACGCCCTATTACGGCACCGCCGACGCGACCATCCTCTATCTGATCGTCCTGCATAACGCCTGGCGGTGCACGGGTGACGAGGCTCTGCTCAGGCGCCATCTGGCGACGGCCGAAAAGTGTTTGATCTGGATCGACAAGTACGGCGATCGCGACGGCGACGGCTTCCAGGAATACCAGACCTATTCGACCGCCGGCTACGAGAACCAGGGCTGGAAGGACGCGGGCGAGGCGCTCGTCTATACGGACGGGACCCTGGTCAAGGGTCCCAAGGCGCTGGTCGAGCTGCAGGGCTATGTCTACGACGCTTGGCTGCGCATGGCCCAGATTTTCGATGCGCTCGGCAAGCCCGCCCGCGCCAGGGGACTGCGCCGCAAGGCCAAGGTCCTGTTCGAACGCTTCAACGACGCCTTTTGGGACGAAGCCTCCGGTTTCTACGCCTTTTGTCTCGACGGCGAGAAGAAAAAGGTCCTGTCGGTGGCGTCCAACCCTGGCCATCTTCTGTGGTCGGGGATCGTGCCGCCCGAACGCGCCGGAAGGGTGGTCAAACGCCTGATGAAACCCGACATGTGGAGCGGCTGGGGCATACGCACGCTGTCGGCAAAGCACCCGGCCTACAACCCCCACTCCTATCAGAACGGGTCGGTGTGGCCGCACGACAATGCCATTATCGCCATGGGCTTCCGACGCTATGGATACGTCGACGAGGCTGCGCGAGTGGCCCGCGACATCAGCGCCGCTGCCAGCTATTTCATGCTCCACCAGATGCCGGAGCTCTACTCAGGGCTGCAGCGAGATCCGACGAACTTCCCGGTCCAGTATCTGGGCGCCAACGTGCCACAGGCCTGGGCTGCGGGCAGCTGCTTCGCCTTTCTGCAGATGATCGTCGGCTTTCAGCCTGACGCGCCGGCCGGCAAGCTCTACATCGATCCCGCCCTGCCGGACTGGCTCACCGAGCTTTCCATCAGCGATCTGCGGGTCGGCAAGGCGACGTTCGACCTGCGATTCTGGCGCGATGGCAA
>JAYTRF010000011.1:0-1966 GCA_043746375.1 Caulobacteraceae bacterium
GTCGACGCGGCCAGCAGCTGTTCGATCTGAGCCTTCAGCCCGCCGGTCTCCTGCGCCCTTGCGACCTCGGCGGCGGAAACCTGGGCCTCGAACTTGGCCAGCGTGTCCGCGACCGGTTTCAGTTGCGCTTCCAGCCTCGTCCTGGCGTGGGCGTCCTGGGCGCTGAAGGTTTCGGCGGCGCGCGTGACCAGTTCGGCGGCGACGGCGTTGGCGGTAAGCGCCGCCTGGGCTTTGATCATGTCATGCCCGGCTGTGGTTTGCGCTTCCAGCAAACCCGTCTTCATCTCCGCGCGATCTGCCCGCGCGCGTTCGGCCATCGCCCACATCGCGGCCAAAACGGCGGCGATGGCAAAGATCAGCGCGGCGGCGATCCAAACAACGGGCGCGTTCATGCTCCGTTCGTATCAGGAGTCGCCGCGCGGCCCAAGCTCAGGCCGGGCGGCGCGCGCGCATGGCCTGGATAATGGTGCCGTCGTCCAGCCAGTCGAGTTCTCCGCCAACGGGCACGCCGCGGGCCAGCATGGTGATGGCGACGCCGGCTCCCGCCAGGCGGTCGGCGAGATAATGGGCCGTGGTCTGGCCGTCGACTGTCGCCGGAAGGGCGAGGATCACCTCGCGGACGCCGTGGTCGGCGGCGCGCTCGGTCAAGCCGTCTATCCGCAAGGCGCCTGGCCCTATCCCGTCCAACGCCGACAACAGGCCGCCCAACACGTGGTAGCGTCCACGAAACGCCGCCGCCCGCTCCATCGCCCACAGCGCGCCGACTTCCTCGACGACGCAGAGGAGGGTTCGGTCGCGTCCCGCGTCGGCGCAGATCGAACAAGGATTGCGGGTATCGAGAGCCCCGCACTCTTCACAGGTCCGGACCTTGCCGGCGGCGTCGGCTAGGGCCTGGCTAAGCGGCGCCAGAAGCTGTTCGCGGCGCTTGAGCAGCATCAGCGTCGCGCGTCGGGCCGATCTGGGCCCAAGTCCCGGAAGCTTGGCCAAGAGGGCGATCAGCCGCTCGATTTCCGGACCCGCGGATGCGGCCATCAGAACTTCGGCATGCCCGGCATCCCAGCCAGGGGACCGGCGACCTCGCGCATCATCTGCGCCTGGTTGGCCTCCAGCTTGCGCCGCGCCTCTGCGTGGGCCGCGACGATCAGGTCGGCGAGGATCTCGCCTTCCCCCCGGACCAGCAGGCTGTCGTCGATCGTCACAGCGGCCAGGTCGCCGGCTCCCTTCAGGTTCACACGCACCACGCCGCCGCCCGCTGACCCCTCGACCGAGGTTTCCGCGAGCCGGGTCTGGGCGGCCTGCAGCTTCTCCTGCATGGCCTGGGCCTGCTTCATCAGCGATTCGAGGTCTTTCACGGCCGTTCAATCCTCATCGGGGTCCATTTCGGGAATCATCTGAGACTGGGCCCCGACCAACTGGCGGACCTCGATGATTTCGGTGCCCGGAAAGGTGGTCATCACCGCCTGCACGAACGGTTCGGCCAGCACCTCGACCATCTCGGCGGCGCGTTCGCGTTTGTGGCGGTCCAGCAGGGTCTCGGCTCCGCCGCCCCCTTCGGAGGCTACCAGCCATGGCAGGCCGGTCCACTCCTTCAGCCGCGCCGCCAGCCGCGTCGACAGGTTCGCCGGCGCGCCCGGGGCCGGCTCGAAGACGATAGCCCCCGAGCGAAAACTGATCGGCCTTACGTACTTTTCGACGTCGAGCAACAGGGCGACATCGCGGCGGCTGTCGATCAGCCGCACGACGTCCTCGAACGATCGCGGCGCCAAGCCGGCCTGCGGCGCCGTGCGGCTCACCGCCTGCGCCTGGGGTGCGCGGGCCATGGCCGCCCCGCCGCCACCTGCCGAAGTGCGCGCGCCGCCACCCGGCACCGGCCCCTCGCCCTGCAGCGCCTTCAGCGCCTCTTCCGGTCCTGGAAGATCGGCGACATAGGCCAGGCGGATCAGGGCCATCTCTACGGCGGCGGCCG
>JAYTRF010000012.1:0-3881 GCA_043746375.1 Caulobacteraceae bacterium
AGCATGGCGGTGCCGAACCAGCCGATCATCGCCGCCCCGATGGCCGAGGTGATGTGGTCGTAACCGGGAGCCACATCGGTGGTCAGGGGGCCCAGCGTATAGAACGGCGCCTCGTGGCAGGCCTTCAGCTGCTTGTCCATGTTGGCCTTGATCTTGTGCATCGGCACGTGGCCTGGACCCTCGATCATCACCTGCACGCCATGCTTCCAGGCGACCTTGGTCAGCTCCCCCAGGGTTTCAAGCTCGGCGAACTGCGCCGCATCGTTGGCGTCGGCGATGCAGCCCGGCCGCAAGCCGTCGCCCAGGCTGAACGACACGTCATAGGCGCGCATGATCTCGCAAATGTCTTCGAAGTGTTCATAGAGAAAGCTTTCGCGATGGTGCGCCAGGCACCACTTGGCCATGATCGAGCCACCGCGCGAAACGATGCCGGTGACCCGCCGGGCAGTCAGCGGCACGTACGCCAGGCGCACCCCTGCGTGGATGGTGAAATAGTCGACGCCCTGCTCGGCCTGTTCGATCAGCGTGTCGCGGAACACCTCCCAGGTCAGCGCTTCGGCTGCGCCGCCGACCTTTTCCAGGGCTTGGTAGATCGGCACGGTGCCCAGCGGCGTGGGACAGTTGCGGATGATCCACTCGCGGATGTTGTGAATATTGCGCCCGGTCGACAGGTCCATGATCGTGTCGGCGCCCCAGCGGATCGCCCAGACCATCTTGTCGACCTCGTCCTCGACAGAGGAGAGCACCGCCGAGTTGCCGATGTTGGCATTGATCTTGACCAGGAAGTTGCGGCCAATCGCCATCGGCTCCAGCTCGCCGTGATTGATGTTGGCGGGGATGATCGCGCGACCGCGCGCGACCTCGGCACGCACGAACTCAGGGGTGACCAGGTCCGGAATCTCGGCCCCAAAGTCCTCGCCGTCTCGAACGAAGGCGTCTCCCTCCCTGCGCCGCAGGTTTTCGCGAATAGCCACGAACTCCATTTCCGGCGTGATGATTCCGGAGCGAGCGTATTCGAGCTGGGTCACCGCGACCCCGGCTCGTGCGCGCAGCGGTTGGCGTGAGGACTGAAACTGGGGCGCGAGATGGCGGCCCCGCGCGTTGCCGTTGTCCTCGGGACGCAAGCTCCGGGGGGCGACAGTCTGGACATCGCCGCGCGCGACTACCCAAGCCTCGCGGGGACGCTGCAGCCCCCGCTTGATGTCGATGACCGCGTCCGGATCGGTATAGGGCCCTGCGGGGTCGTATAGCGTCAGCGGCGGCTCGCCGGCGGAGGGATGCACGGCGACCTCGCGAAAGGGCACGCGCAGGCATGGGTGTAGCACTCCCGCCTGGTAGACTTTGCGCGACCCGGGGCGCTCGCCCGTGGGAATTGTGGTCTGGATCGGGGTCTGGATGTTCATGGCGGCCCTCTTTGCACTAAGAAGCCAAGCCTGGAGCTAAGGCGGACCGACGGACGGCGCCCCCGCGCCCGCTTTCCCTCCCTTCGCCGGCATGACCCGGATCAGGTTCGGCGGGTCGCCGCTTCAGCGGCCTCTCAGTCCCTTGTGCGGGACACCCCGGAGAATGGCCGAGAACCTACGCCTCGCAGGTATTGAATCAAGCCGGGCGGGCGATTTTAAGCGCGGATCGATCGGAACAAGCTATGCCAAAGCCTGTTCTGCCAGACACAGAGAATGGACACGGAGGTTTTCATGGTGAGCCCTTGGCGATGCGCGACGCTGGCGGCCCTTGCCGTCGTCGCTTGCCTGCCCGCGGCGCAGGCTCAACCGATGGTGGGTCGCCATCGCGCCCCATCCTGCTTTTACATCAGCCAGCTGGGCGGTTTCCGGGCCGACGGGGGGCGGACGGTTTACGCCCGGGTCAGCGGCCGAGACGTCTACCGCTTCGATCTGGCCAGCGACTGCGAGGGCCTCCGCGGCCATGAAGGGACCATCGTCCTCAAGCCCGTTTCCTCGGGCTCAATCTGCGCGCCGCTCGACGTCGATCTTTCGGTGCGCAGCCATGGAACCAGTGAGCGATGCCTGATCCGCGACATCGTCCGCCTGACCCCGCAGGCGGCGGCTGCGCTGCCGAACTCGGTCAAACCGTAGCGCAAAGGGAAATTCCTTAGCGTCGAGTGACGGTGAATCGCAGCAGCTGCTCCTGGGGAAGGCCCCAGTTGGGCTTGAGCGTCAGGGCTTGCTCGTAGTCGAGGTAGGCGGCCTTCTCATCGTCGAGGCCCTCATAGGCCACGGCGCGATTGAAATAGGCCTTTTCCGGTTCGCGGACCCCAAGCTGCAAGCCGTGATTGATGTCGTCGACGCCCTCCTGATAGCGCCGTTCGCTGATCGACAGCGCACCGCGATTGACCCAGCCTTCGCCGAGCTTTGGCTCAAGGGCGATGGCCTCGTCGAAGTCGGCCCTTGCCTCGTCATTGGCACGGCGGCGCAAGCGCATCACCCCGCGATTGATAAAGGTGCCGGCGCGATCCCTGGGAATCAGCGCCTCGCTGTCCAGCGCCTCGGTGCACAGCTGCATGGAATCGTTGTCGGCCTTGCCGGCGAACGCGGCATGGGAGCAGTCCTCGGCAAGGCCGCCGCCGATCACCGTGACTGCGGCCGCGGCCGGACCGCAAAGACCCAAGGCGACGCCGCTCGCCGCTGCAAAATGGCGGATGTTCATGGTCACCTCCTTGAGGCGCCTGCACGCCTAAGCGTCGCAAGACGCCCCTCAAGCTTCGCGCCGAGAGCCGGCACTTGTCAATTTCGTGAGGGTCTATCTCTCCAGGACATCCTTGGGATCGGCCTCGTAGAGCAAGGCGCGGCCGCTGACGAACCGTTCCAGGTTATCGAGGAAAAGCTCGGTGTTGCGCTGGGTTTGCCCCCCGGTCACCCCTGAAGCGTGGGCGGTCACACTGACTTGCGGGTGGTCCCAGAAAGGACTGTCTGCCGGCAGGGGCTCGGTGTCGAAGACGTCAAGGACCGCGTGCTGTGGGGCGCCTCTGTCCAGCGCCGCCAACAAGGCGGTTTCATCGACAAGGGCGCCGCGGCCGACATTGACCAACACCGAGCCATCTTTCATCGCGGCGAAGAATTTCGCGTCGGCCAAGTGGCGGGTGGCTGGGCCGAGCGGTGCGCACAGGACCACCACGTCCGCTTGGGGTAATTGGGCGACCAGTTCATCGGGGGAGACGATGGTCCCCGCGAGGGGATCAGATCCCGGGGTTCGTCGCACGCCTGTAATCCTGGCCCCAAAGCCGCGGGCCCGTTCGGCGACGCCTTTGCCAATTGCGCCAAAGCCGACGATGAGCCAGGACGATCCGAGGATCTCGCGGCAGGGCGGCCGCCGCCAGGCGTGCTGCGCCTGGGCGGCCCGGCGAGCGGGGCCGTTCTGGAAATGGTCGAGCACGCCGGCCAGCACATAGTCGGCCATTCCGACGGCCTGGCCGTGGCTTATGGTGAGCCGCGCGCCCTTGGCCGCGATCTGCCCGAAAACCGGGTGGTCGAATCCCGCCGCCGCGCTTTGAGCCCATTTCAGCGCTGGGGCCTTCAGCACCGCGACCATGAACGCTCGCGAGGCTTGGCTCTCGAAAACCTCGGCGTTCAGCCACGCCGCATCCGGCGCCGCCGCCTCGACGTCCACCAACTCTCCGCCGACAGTGAGTTGGCCGGCGTTATCCATCAATACCGGTACAAGGGCCTCGCCGTGCGCCGCCAACTGCGCCCGGATCTTGTCATACGATGGCTCGTAGATCAGCAGTCGGGTCATGCCCGCCGCCTTACCTGCAGCCAGAGCGGATGACCAGCGCCGCTCGGCTGCAAGATGCCTATCAAATGCTCAGGCGGCCTGCGCGTCGAGCGCGTAGCGCCGACAATGCTCAAGGTAGGCCGTCTCGTGGC
>JAYTRF010000013.1:0-3655 GCA_043746375.1 Caulobacteraceae bacterium
TCACCGCACGGCCGGACGTCTGGTGTTCGCCTCCATGCCCGCCGGCGTACACGCCGTCGCCGACGGGCCGCCCGCACCCGACGAGGCGCGCCTGGCGGAATTTCTGGCTCTGGCGCCGCGGCGGGGCCCCCGGAGCTTCTACCGCGATGTCGAACGGGTCGAGCCGGGGACCTTGCTGATCGTTGGCCCAACCTCGACGCGAAGCCAAACACACTGGTCGCCGAGGGGTTCGTCGGACGCCAGTCGCCGGGACGATATCGTCGAAGCCCTGCGCGCCCACCTGGATCGGGCGGTCGGCGCGCAACTGCGCGGCCTGTCCGATTCGGTCGGGACTCACCTGAGCTCCGGCTGGGACAGCACGGCGGTCACCGCGACCGCGGCGCGGTTGATGGGTGCGCGCAGCGGCAGAGTGGTCGCTTTTACGGCGGTTCCCGGACCCGGCGCGGCGTGGCGCGCGCCGAAGACCCGGCACGGCGACGAAGGCCAGTTGGCCGCGATCCAGGCGGCGCTGTTCGATAACGTCGACCATGTTCGGGTTGTGTCTGCAGGCCGTTTTCCCTTGGACGGTTTCGACGCCGACGACACCCTGGCCGGCGGGCCGGTGCTCAACCCATGTAACCGGGTGTGGGCGTCGGACATCGACAGGGCGGCGCGCGCGCGTGGCATTTCCGTTGTGCTGACCGGCGACTATGGCAACTTCACCCTGACCTATCGTAGCGTGGAGGGTTTGCGTGATCTCGCCGCGCAACGTCGATGGGTGTTGTGGTATCGCCACGCGCGCGGCTTGGTCCGCACCGGCGACCTGCGTTGGCGAGGCGTCATCGCCGCCAGTTTCGAGGCGGGGGGCCCCCGAGCGCTATGGGCGACGTTGCGGCGCCTCAACGGCGAATGGGTCAGTCCGCCCGGCGCGCACTCGTCCCTGCGCCCGGCGCTGTGGGCGGCGATAAGCCAGGGCGTCGACGCGCCTGGGAACACGTTCGAACGGCGTCTGGCGTCCCTGCGATGGACCGACACGGGAGCGGCCCTCAAGGCGCCTCTGGCGCGGCATGGGGTCGATCTGCGCAGTCCGCTGGCTGATCAACGCCTTGTCGAGTTCTGCCTCGCAATCCCGTGGGAACAGATCGTGGCCGACGGCGCGCGGCCATCTCTGCCTCATGCGGTGTTGGTCGATCGGCTGGCGCCCGAGATCCTGCGGGCGCCCACCAAGGGCTACCAGGGCGTCGATTGGCATGTCGGTCTGAGCGCGGCGCGCGGCGACCTGACCGAAGAGTTGGATCGTCTGGAACAGTGGGCGCCGGCCGCCGCCATCCTCGACCTGCCGCGCCTGCGGCGTCTGTTGCGGGACTGGCCGGCGACCGACTGGGAACAGCAACCGGCGATCACCAACTATCGCCAGGCCCTGCATCGCGGCGTCGCCGCCGGTCGTTTCGCACGTCGGGTCACCGGGACCAACGCGTGACCCGGCCACGGGGCGCAGCCGCGTGGATGCTGGCATGCCAGGCGGTGGTCTGGCTGGCCGTGGTGGCCTGCGCCCTGCGCGCCTTTTCCTTCAAAACCGCCATGAGACTGGCCGCCCACCCCCTGTCACGGCCGTCGCGGAGCGAAGCTTCGGCGGCGGTCCTGGCGGCGGATATTCGTTGGGCCGTGCTAGCGGCGGCGCGCCGGGTCCCGTGGAGGACGGTCTGCATTCATCGCGGCCTGGCCGCGCAGATCATGTTGCGACGGCGGGGCGCGGCGTCCCGATTGTATTACGGCGCCCGCTCGGACGGTTTGCACGAGGATGGTTCGCAGGGGTTGGCCGCTCATGTATGGGTGCGGTTGGGCGATCAGGGGGTTGTGGGCGGTGAGGGCTCGGACCGGTTCGCGGTCCTGGCGGCGTTTCCGCCGGAGTACGGGGACGGACCCCAACGGAGAGCGTCATGAAAATATTGATCACCGGCGCCGGCGGTTTCCTGGGGCGAAACATCGTTGCTGATCCGCGCAGCGCCAATCACCAGATCTTGGCGCCCTCGCGCGCCGAGCTTGATCTGAGCGACGGCGCCGCCTGCCTCGCCTATATCGATCATCATCAACCGCAGCTTATCGTGAACGCCGCCGGACGCGTGGGGGGGATTCAGGCCAGCGCGGCTTTTGACGCGCGGTTTCTGGCCGAAAATCTGGCGCTCAACGTGAGTTTGCTGACCGCGGCGGCGCGGGTCGACGTACCTGGCCTGATCAACGTTGGCAGCAGTTGCATGTATCCTCGGGACATCGACGAGCTGATGACGGAGGATCAATTGCTGAGCGGGTTCCTCGAACCGACCTGCGAAGGCTACGCTCTGGCCAAAGTCACCGCCTGCAAACTCGCGACCGGTCTGGGTCGCGAGGGATCGGGAAGAACTTGGCGAACGCTAATACCCTGCAATTTGTATGGTGTTTTCGACCACTATGACCCGGCCAAATCTCACCTGGTCGCCGCCGCCCTGGCGAAGATCGATCACGCGCTGAAGACCGGCGCGCCAACGGTCGAAATTTGGGGCGATGGGACGGCGCGGCGCGAGTTCCTGTTTGCCGGCGATGTGGCGGACTTCATCTGGCGGTTCCACGATCGCCTCACCGAGCTTCCCGAGGTAATGAACGTCGGCGTCGGGGAAGATCTGACCATCAGCGGCTACTACCGCGCCATCGCGGACGCGCTCGGATATCGGGGCGGATTCACCTACGACCTAACCCGTCCGGTCGGCGTACGTCGCAAGCTTCTGGACGTTTCCAGACAAACGCGGTTAGGCTGGAGCCCGCCGACATCGCTCAATGTCGGTTTGACCGCGGCGACCGCAGATTTTCAGCGCCGATACGCGCATGGAGCGTGACGCGACAGCCGGCGACACCTGGTTGAATTGGGCGGCGCTCCTGCTGGTCGCGCTCGCGGCGGTGTTCGGTGGGGCAAGCCGGGAGAACCCATTGCGGCTGGCCCTGGTGGAGCTTGGCGCCCTGCCATTGCTGGTCTTGAGTTTGCGTCGCCGCCTCCGCGCGGGGGCCCCCGGAGGATTGGCCTTTCCTCTGGCGATCCTCGGCTGCGTTGTCGCTATTCCGGTAATCCAGCTTGTCCCTCTGTCGCCGACGCTCTGGACCCTCCTGCCTGGACAGGCGCCCCGCCTCGAGGCGCTGCGCCTCGCGGGGCTGGCGCCCGGTTGGCGGCCGATCAGCCTGACGCCCGACGGGACCTTGGGCTCTCTTCTGGCCTTGACACCGCCAGCGGCGATGTTTCTGGGCGTGGTCTCGCTCGATCGCCGGGCGCGCGAATGGCTGGCGTTTGTGTGGATCGGCGTGGCGGCCGTTGGCCTGGCGCTGGGCGTCGCGCAACTGGCCTCGCCCGCAGGCGGCTGGGCCTACCCCTATCTGATCACCAACCAGGGATCACTGGTCGGCTGGTTCGCCAATCGCAATCATGAGGCGGGCGCTCTACTCACCACCCTGCCCTTCGCCGCCGTCCTCGCGCGGTCGGCCGCCAGGAACGGCCGGGTCTGGCGAGCAGGGGCGATGGCTGTGTTCGGCCTGGTCGCCGTCGCCGCCTTGGCAGTGATCCGCTCGCGGGCGGGCGTCATAGTGGCGGGCCCGGTGTTGGTGGGATGCGCGATCCTGGCCTGGCGGGGCGGCGGGCTGGCGAGCCGACGCG
>JAYTRF010000014.1:0-10020 GCA_043746375.1 Caulobacteraceae bacterium
GTCGCCCTGGCCAGGGCTTTCGCCGAAGACCCCGATGTTTTGCTGCTCGACGAGCCGACCAATCACCTGGACATCGTGGCGATCGAGGTTCTCGAAGCCAGGGTGGCCAGGAGCACTGCGGCTGTGCTGATGATCAGCCACGACCGAGCCTTTCTCGAAAGGATGACTGGCCGGTGTTTCTGGCTTGAGGGGCGGCGCGTGCGGCGGCTGGACAATGGGTTTGCCGCCTTCGATGCCTGGGCCGAGCGCGTCGCGGCCGCCGAAGCCAAGGCCGATCGCAAACTGGACGAAAGCCTCGCGCGTGAGCAGCACTGGCTGGAGCGCGGGGTGACCGGGCGGCGCGCGCGCAACGAGGGCCGCCGCCGGCGCCTGATCGGTCTCCGCCAGGAAAAAGCCCAGCGAATGGGACTGGCCCGCGGGGACCTGACCATGGGCGCGCATCTCGCCGCGCCGTCCGGCCGACGGGCGATAGAGGCGCGCTCCATCGTCAAGTCGTGGGGCGGTCGGGTGCTGATCAGGAACTTTTCGACCCGGATCATGGCCGGCGAACGCGTCGGGGTGGTCGGCCCCAACGGCGCGGGCAAAACAACTCTGGTCAGGATCCTGATCGGGGCGGCGGAGCCCGACTCGGGGTCGGTGAAGCTCGGAGCCAATCTCAAGATCGGCTATGTCGACCAGGCCCGGGCTGACCTGGATGTCTCGATGACCTTATGGCGGGCGCTGGCGCCACAGGGCGGCGATCAGATCATGGTCGGCGCCGCGCCGCGCCACGTCGCCGCCTACGCCCGCGATTTCCTTTTTCGTGAAGATCAGCTGCGCCAGCCCGTCGCCAGCCTTTCGGGGGGCGAGCGCAACCGCCTGCTGTTGGCCCGCGCCCTGGCGACGCCTTCCAACCTGCTGGTGCTCGACGAGCCGACGAACGATCTGGATGTGGAAACGCTCGACCTCCTGGAAGAGCTTCTCGCCGACTATGCCGGAGCCCTGATCCTGGTCAGTCACGACCGCGACTTCATCGATCGCCTCGCCACATCGACCATCGCCCTTGACGGCCGGGGCGCGGTGGTCGAGACCCCGGGGGGTTGGAGCGACTTCCTGGCGCAGAACCCCGGTTTCCTGGCCAGCAATCCTTCCCCTCCGCCGATGAAGCCCCGGCCGGTGTCAGCGGGCAAAGTCGCCCCCACCTCGTCAAAGCTCTCCTACAAGGACGAACGCCGCCTTGCCGAACTCGAAGCCGCCGTCGCCACCACGGAAGCAGAGATATCGCGCCTGCAGGTCACCCTTGCCGACGCCGACTTCTATGGCCGAGATCCGGCGGCGTTCGGGCGCGCCACGGTCGCGCTGGGGCAGGCCAAACGCCGGCTGGCGGAGGCTGAGGAGGCGTGGATGGCCCTGGCTGAAAGAAAGGATAGCCTGGCGCGCGGCGCCTGAAGCTTGTCCACAGCTTGCCAACAGCTGCGCTGAAAAGCGCGCACAGGCCATTGCGCCAAGCGGCTTGCAGCACCGCGTACAGGCGAGCACTGTCCAGTCGTCAACCGGAGCCGGCGGCTTCGACCTCCAAGGACGCAAGTCCAAGGAGAGGGACGCCGGAAGCAGCCAGGGCCCGCAAGGTTTTCAGGGTGACCTGAAGACTGGGTGATGGATGCAGGGCTGGAGGCCACGGCCAAGGGGGCAACCTCAAGGCTTTGGGCCAGTCGGTCCAGATCCGGAAGACGCAAGTCCGTCAGGACTTGGGTGAGGGGCGGTCATTCAGGGCAACCTGGGCGGCGGCCCCTCGCTCGCGTCTGGCCCCAAAAAAATGCTCAATGTCCCGACACCCTGACGGCGTAGCCGCACGCGCCTTGGCGCGGCGTGCGGCGCGGACTAGTTTCGCCCGGCTTCGTCCGGAGGGGTCATGAAGGCAGTTTGCATCATCGTGGCGGTTGTGGCCGCAGTGCTTGGCGGATGTGCGCCCACGCCGGCAAAGTCACCTGAGGGGGCGACGCGGATCCGTTTCGCCACCGACTGGACGGCGGAAGCGGAGCTTGGCGGTTACTACGAGGCGCTCGCGGACGGCGAATACGTTCGCAGGGGCCTGGCGGTGAGCATCGTTCCAGGCGGCCCAGGCGTGAACGTGCCGCAGTTGGTTGCCTCGGGCGCGGTGGACATGGGTGTCGGCTCCAACAGCTTTGTGGTCATGAACCTCGCCGCCGAGCATGTGCCGGTGAAGGCTGTGGCGGCGTTCATGCAAAAGGACCCGCAGGTGCTTATCGCCCATCCGGATGCGGCCATCGCCTCACTCGCCGACCTGAAGGGCCACCCGATCCTCTTGGCCGACGCCTCGATCAGCGCATTCTGGCCCTGGCTCAAGGCCAAGTACGGCCTCAGCGACAATCAGGTGCGCAAGTACAACTTCAACAACGCCCCATTCCTGGCCGACAAGCGGGTGGTGGAGCAGGGCTATGTCACCTCGGAGCCCTATACCCTCGAGACCCAGGGCCACATCAAGCCGAGGGTGTTCCTGCTCGCGGACGATGGCTACCCGAGCTATGGCGGCATGGTCCTGGCCCCCGACCGGCTGATCGCGTCGAACCCGGCGGCCGTACGGGCCTTTGTCGATGCGACCGCGGCGGGCTGGAAAGCCTATTTGTGGGGCGATCCTCGGCCTGCAGACGCCCTGATCCTCAAGGACAATCGCGAAATGACCGAGGATATCCTGGCTCACGCGCGGGCGACGATGCGCGCCTACGGGATTGTCGATTCGGGCGACGCGACGAGTTTGGGGCTTGGAGCGATGACCGACGTTCGCTGGCAAGGCTTCTGCGCCATGGCCAAGGCCCAGCGCCTTTATCCCGCCGGCGTCGATTGCCGCGCCGCCTACACACTGGCGTTCTTGCCGACGATGGTGAAGTGACGGGCTTGCCTGTCCTGCCCACGAAGGGGAGGGAGCAAGCGCATATCGCCGCCCTCGAGGGCGTAACGGTCAATTATCCCGGGCGGGGCAGGGCGCTGGGGCCGTTCGACCTCACGGTCGGGGCCGGCGAGATCGTCGCCCTGGTCGGGCCGTCCGGCTGCGGAAAGTCAACCGCCTTGCGTCTGCTTGCCGGCCTGGAAGCGCCCAGCGGCGGGCGGGTCACGCGCACGGCTGGGCGGGGCGAGACCTCTGTGGTGTTTCAGTCGCCCACGCTGGCGCCGTGGCGCAGCGCCGTGGCCAATGTTGCGCTGCCGCTCGAGTTGGCCGGCGTGCCGGCGGGCGAGCGCCGCGACCGAGCACGTGAGGCCTTGGCTCAGGTCAACCTGGCGGACGCCGGCGAAGCCCGGCCGGCGCAGCTCTCCGGCGGGATGGCCATGCGGGTGGCCCTGGCCCGGGCGCTGGTCACCGATCCCAGGCTGCTGCTGCTCGACGAGCCGTTCGCGGCGCTGGACGAAATCACCCGCCGCGCCCTTGCCGATGACGTTCTGGCATTATGGCTGGGGCGCCGGCCGGCGATCGTCTTTGTTACCCACAGTGTCGAGGAGGCTGTCTACATGGCCTCGCGCATCGTGGTCATGACCCCCGGCCCCGGCTGTCTGGCGGCCGAGACCCGCATCGATGCGCCGTCGCCCAGGCTGAAGGGCTTTCGCACTACGCCAGATTTCAGGACTGCGGCTGAAACGGTTTCCGATCAGCTCGCCCGGGCGATGGCGCACCCCAGATGAGCCGGCTTGCCAATCGCCTCGCGCCGTGGGCGCTGATCGGATTCCTGCTCGCCGGCTGGGAACTGGCTTGCCGGGCTCTTGGGATTCCATCCTATCGGCTTCCGCCGCCTTCGGCGGTCGCCGCGGCGCTGGCGGCCAATCTTCCGCTGCTGTTGTCTTCGGCCTGGAATACTTTCGCCATGGCGATGATCGCCTTGGCGCTAGCGAGCCTGATCGCCTGCACGATCGCCGTGGCCGCGAGCCTGAGCAATCCGTTGCGACGCGCGGTGAGCCCCCTGGCCGTGGCGCTGCAAGTGACCCCCGTGGTGGCGCTGGCGCCGCTGATCCAGATCTGGGCCGGCATCGATCACCCTAAGGCAGCGGTGGTGGCGCTGACCGCGGTTGTGGCCTTCTTTCCCATCTATTCGGGCGCGGTCGCGGGCCTCTCCGCAGGCGATCCGGACCTCGAGCGCCTGTTCGATCTCTATGGCGCCACGCGCCTGCAGCGGCTCGCCAAGCTCAGAGTTCCGTCGGCCGTGCCGTTTCTTCTCGAGGGGCACAAGGTTGCAGTCGGACTTTCGCTGGTGGGCGCCGTGGTGGCCGAATTTGCTGCGGGCTCCGGGGGGTCACAAGGTCTCGCCTGGCGCATCCTGGAGGCCGGCAATCGGCTGCAGACCGCCAGGATGATCGCCGCCCTCGTTGTCCTGGCGATAATGGGCGGCGCACTGCACGGGATTTTCTCGGCCCTGGAGCGGCGGCTGTTGGCCCGCTGGCTGGGACGTTAGGCGACAGTTAAGCCGCCGGCGGTACAAGGCAGGATAGCAACACCTCTGTCCTTTCGAGGAGCCCGACCTTATGCGTCTCGCCCTGGTTCTGGTCATTTCCGCCATACCCGTCCTGGCCGTCGCGGCCGAAGACCGGTATGGCGCCGGGGTCGAGGCGCCGGCTCTGTCATCGCAGAGCGGAGCCCAGCCGGCAGCGCACTCCGTTTACACCGGCCGGTTCCTGCAATGGGCTGGAAAGACCGCACCCGCCGCGCAGCCGCAGCCAGTCGCCCTGCCTCCCCCGCCATTGCGACCGCTGGCCAGCCTGCCGCCGACCCCGCCGCGTCGGCCCCGTTTCGCACCACCGCTCCCGCGGCCCTCGACTGGGTGGGCTCCCGCACCGATGGCGATGGTCGCGCCGTCCGCGCCTCTCGCGGTAACATCGCCGCCGCCACAACCGACCTTTCGAGCGACGCCCGAGCGGGCTGCAACCACCGCGGCGCCGGCATCCTTCGCCCCGTTACCCCCATCCAGCCATACCGCCGCGCCTTTGCCCGAACCGCCCGCGGCCAACTTGGCCATGGCCGCTGCCCAGCCGGCGAGCCACTCCGATTGGGTTCACTCGCGTTTCTATTCGTTGCACCGCGATTATGGCGATACGCCCGACCCGGTGGTTCTTCCGGTGAATCGGCCGCCCGTGCTGATCGGCCCCGGCCCCGGCGATGATGGCGGGGTCGCCGGCGACGCCTCGAACGGCGACGAAAAGCCCGGCAATTCCAAGCGTTCCAGCGACAGCGACGGCGTCTATTGACCCGTGCCTGACGGGGCCAGGAGCAACGCCTGCTCAGCGGCTGTGGCCGGCCGATACTGACCCGAACCGAGGTCGGCAGGCAGATCCAGCCCGCCGATCCGGTCACGATGCAGGCCAATGACCTCAAGGCCGACGGCCAGGAACATCCTGCGCACCTGATGGTAGCGGCCTTCGGTGATGGTCAAAAAGGCGGTGTTCTGGGACAGCGTTTCCAGCTGAGCCGGGGCCAGCCTTTCACCGTCCAGGGTGAGACTTCCCTCGGCGAATATCGCACCTTCGTCGCCGGCGAGAGGCCGATCGAGCGCCACGTGGTAGCGCTTGGCGACGTGCCGCCTTGGCGAAATGATCCGATGCAACAGGTCGCCGTCGTCGGTGATCGGCAGCAGGCCGGTCGTGTCGGCGTCGAGCCTCCCGATGCTGGATAGAGCCGGCATTCTCGCGCGCCAGCGCGCGGGCAGCAGCTCATAAATGCTTCTGCCGGGCTCACGGTGCGAACAGACCAGGCCAAGCGGCTTGTGCATGATCAGGGTGAAAGGCGCCGGTGGGTCCAGCCTGGCGCCGGCGACGTGCATGCGTCTCGCCAGGTCGGCTGTGACCTCGATCCTTGCGGCCGCATCAGCGAGCCGGGCTCCATCGAGCGTCACCTGCCCGGCCGCCACCAGCGCGGCCACCTCGCGGCGGGAGCCGTAGCCGAGGTTAGCCAACAGGCGGTCCAGCCGTGCCCTGGGCGGCTTCAACGCCGCGCTTCTATCAGCTTATAGCCGTGCGCCTCGTGCAGGCGGCTGACCTTGCCGAAGTTGGCCGCAAGCGTTGCCTCGTACGGAAGGGCCAGGTTGGCGACGAGGCGGCAGACCCCACCGCTCTTCAGCATCCCCGCCGCCGCGCCGATGAGCGCCTGGCCGAGGGCCGGCTCGGAGACGCCGCCTTCATGAAACGGCGGGTTCATGATCACGAAATCGAGCGGTTCCGGCCCCGCCGAAGCCTGGCGTGCGTCGGCGTGGAGAAGGCGCGCTCGGCGGTCATCTATGTTGCGCGCCGCTGCGGCGACGGCGCGCCGGTCGATGTCGATCAGGAGGATGTCGCTGACAGCCTTCGAGCCGAGAGCGGCGCGCGCCAAAACTCCGATCCCGCAGCCGAGGTCGGCGCCGCGTCCGGCGAGGTCTGCCAGGCGGCCCTGCAGCAGAGCACTGCCTGGATCGACGCGATCCCAGCTGAACACGCCCGGTTGCGACCAGAGGCCGATTTCGGCCACCCTGCGCGGTCCGCCCGCCTCCATGGCGTCGGCAAGGCCTCTGGGGTGAACCGGCGCGCGACACAGGCACAGGCGATGATGGCGCTTGGCGGTTTCAACTACGGCGCAACCGAACGCTTCGAGTTCGTCTCGCAACCGCGCGCCGCCCTTGTCCTTGGGGGCCATGACCAGGAGTTCGCCGCCCGGCCGCAGGGCGCGCAGCGCCTGGGCCAGGACGAACCTTCGTTCGAGAGTCCCTGGCGGGGCGGCGATGACCACGCGTTCGAGCGACCCTTCCGCCAGGTCAGTGAGGTCATCGGCGCCGGGGACGAGCGGGGAGAATTGCCGAGCGAGCGGATCGACGTCGGCCAACGCCGGCGGCGGGAAGCCGTAAACGCCGAGATCGCCGGTCGTCATGTGGCGACCATTCGGCAAGACCTTGCCTCCAGGTTCCGCCCCCACGCCTAACCCCGCTCACGCGTGCGTTCGAAGGCCAGGCGCGGGAAGCGCTCGGCGACATAGCCGATCTCCCACGCGGATTTTGCCAGGAACACCGTGGCGCCATCGATGTCCGTCGCCATGGCGGTGCGGTACTTGCCGGCAAAATCGTCGATGTCGGCCTTGGCGCCGCTGAGCCAGCGCGCCTCGGCGAAGGGGGCGGTCTCAAAGACCACGTCAAGGGCATACTCACCACCCAGGCGGTCAGCCATGACCTCGAACTGCAGTTGACCCACGGCCCCGACGATGAAATCGGCCCCGAGATCGGGGCGAAACAGCTGCGTGACGCCTTCCTCGGCCAGCCCCTCCAGCGCCTTCTTCAGGTGTTTGGCCTTCAACGGATCGACGACCCGCACGCGGCGAAGCATTTCCGGCGCGAAGTTGGGCAGGCCGGCGAAGCGCAACGCGCCCGATTGCGACAGGCTGTCGCCGACGCGCAGAATTCCGTGATTGGGTATGCCGATGACGTCGCCCGCGTAGGCTTCCTCAGCCAGTTCCCTGTCCGAGGCGAAAAACAAAATCGGAGCGTTGACGCTGATCTGGCGGCCGGTGTTCTCGACCTTCAGCTTCATGCCGCGCGAAAAGCGGCCCGAGGTCAGTCGAAGAAAGGCGATCCGATCGCGGTGACCCGGATCCATGTTGGCCTGGACCTTGAAGACGAAGCCGGAAACCTCGTCGTCGCCGGGTTCGATCTCGGTTTCTTGACCGCCGCGCCTGGCCCGGACGCCACGCGGCGCCGGGGCATAGGCGCCCAGCCCCGCTAACAACTCATCGACGCCGAAATGGCGCAGGGCCGATCCGAAAAACACCGGGGTCATGTGGCCTTCGAGGAAGCTCTGGAGGTCGAAGGACTTTGCAGCCTGCATGACCAGGGCGGCCTCCTCCCGCGTCTGGGTTTCCTCTTCCGGCTCCAGATACTGCGCGGTCTCCTCAGATCCGAGCGTGACGGCGGGTGGGTGACTGCCGGCATGGCGCTGAAATGGGAGAAAGCAGTTTTGGCGCAGATCGATCACGCCCTTGAAGCGCGCGCCAGAACCCGCTGGCCAGTACAGGGGCGCCGGATCGAGGGCCAGCTTGGCGGCGATTTCGTCGATCAGCGCAAAAGGATCCAGCGCTTCGCGGTCCATCTTGTTGACGAAGGTGATGATCGGGATGTCGCGCAGTCTGCAGACCTCGAACAGCTTCAGCGTCTGCGGCTCGATCCCCCTTGCGGCGTCCAGCACCATCACCGCAGCGTCGGCTGCGGTCAGGGTGCGATAGGTGTCTTCGGAAAAGTCCTCGTGGCCGGGGGTGTCCAGGAGGTTGAACATCAGGCCGGCGGCGTCAAAGGTCATCACGCTGGCCGAGACGGAGATGCCGCGCTCGCGCTCGATCTTCATCCAGTCGCTGCGGGTGCGGCGCTGGACGCCCCTGGCTCGCACCGCCCCTGCCGCGCGGATCGCGCCGCCGGCCAGCAGCAGGTTCTCCGTCAGGGTGGTCTTGCCGGCGTCCGGATGGCTGATGATCGCAAAAGCACGCCGGCGCGCGGCCTCTGCAGCGGTTGAACCTGTGGGCATGGCCGCGAGCTAGGCTATCGGGGGGCCCAAGTCGAGCGCGGGCGCACCCTTAAGCCGCTAGGCGCTTCCACACCTGAGTGTCGGCGACAAGGTTGGTCAGTTCGCCGGCCAGCTGGCGCCGGAAGAGATCGTCCATGGTGGTAAGCCCGACCCGATCGAAACGCACACTGACCTCTTCGGGCGCGCAGCCACGCGCCGGCGCTACGAACAGCGCGGCGTTAACGGTCGGCGCTCTGGCGACGATCATCACCGCCAGCCGGCGAGCCCGCGCGGGCGCTGTGGTCTGCAGCAGGGGGAAATCGGCATAAAGCTCGGCCCCGAGCGCGCTGACGAACTCGATCGACAGGCGCCGATACCGGTGCGCTGCGGCGCGCGGCCCCAAGGCGTCCTCGGCGAGATTGAGCACCACATCGTTAAGCAGAAAGAGCATGGAAAAAGGCGTCTCGGCAGCCAGGGGTCGGCGCGGAGCCTAGTCGCCGCAGCTTTCCGCCGCGTTTAGGAAGGCGGTTAACGCAACCCTTTCGTTGCAGGCCCCGGAGGCTCCTTTATGGTAGCCCGACGCCGAGCGGGGGGACGCGGCCAATGGAAAGACAGGTGCAGCTGGATACGGCCGCCGCACACCGACATTTCTCCGTCTATTGTTTCAACCGCGCCTGGGACCTGATCGAAAAGGCGGACCGTACGGCAGAAGACGACAGGTCGATGACCACGCTCTGTCAGGCCTCGATATTTCATTGGAGTCAGCGCCCGGACTGCGAGGATCGCAATATGTCGATCGGTTATTGGCAAGCGTCACGAGTCGCGGCGCTGGTCGGCGACCCCGCTGGCGCCCGGCGACATGCCGAAACGTGCATGGCTTACAGCGGCGACCTGGGACCGTTTTATCTCGGATACGCCCACGAGGCTTTGGCCAGGGCAGCCGTGGCTGCGGGAGAATCTGCCAGCACCCGCGAACACTTGGCGCGCGCGGAGGCCCTCGTTCCCCTTGTCTCAGAAAAGAAAGCCCGTGAGCGGCTCGCCAAGGACATCGCGGATTTGCGATGCCACTGCAGGCACTCCGCCGGAGCCCGGCGCCACGAGATCGGGCGGTGACCCGGTTGCCATACGCAGCGGCCTGAGAGGAACCCCTCAATGTCGAAATCACCGCAGTGGCTCGCGCCGGCGCTGGCCTACATCCCGGAGTGGCTCGGCTACCAGATGCGGGTAACCGAGCAGCCCGGCTGTCAGATCGCCATCGCTCATCGCGGCGAAATCGTCCTTGAGGCGGCCTTGGGCTATGCGGATGTCGCGACCGGCGAATTGCTGACGCCGCGCCACCGGTTTCGCGTCGCTTCGCACTCCAAGACCTTCACCGCGGCGGCGATCATGAAGCTGCGCGAACAGGGCCGCGTAAAGCTCGACGACGCGGCGGGTCAGTACGTCGACGGTCTCCACCGCGACATCGCCGGCGCGACCGTGGCGCAGCTGTTGTCGCACACAGCCGGCATTGTGCGAGACGGCGTCGAC
>JAYTRF010000015.1:0-13614 GCA_043746375.1 Caulobacteraceae bacterium
CAACCGTCCGTCGACGGCCACACCCCCGTCGCCCTCCCCCTTCGCGATAAGGTCGGCGACGCCGAGCGCACGCAGCTGTCGGGCGGTGGCGGCGGGGCCTGGGAGTCCCAGGCGGCTGGCGAGATCCGCGCCCTCCGCTTGGCGGTGCGCCAGGCTGACCGGCGCGCTCCACCCGCCGCCGGATTCGACAACCGCCCGGTTGAACAGTGGCCACGCCTGCGGGATCGTCAGCAGGTCGAGCACGTCGGCTCCTCCCGCCGACTCGCCCGCCAGGGTGACCTTGCCGGGATCCCCCCCAAAGGCGGCGATGTTGCGTTTCACCCACGCCAGGGCGGCGATCTGATCCATCAGGCCATAGTTGTTCAGGGGTTGGGCCGCAGGCGCCTCGGCGGTCAGGGCCGGATGAGCAAAAAATCCCAGTGGCCCGAGCCGATAGTTCATCGACACGACAATCACCCCATCGCGCGCGAACTGTCTTCCGTCGTAGCTGGGGATGCTGCTCGCGCCGGCAAAATTGCCGCCGCCGAAGACCCAGACAACTACCGGAGCACGGCGTGCATTTCTGGGCGCGGTTACATTGAGGGTCAGGCAATCCTCGCTAGTTGGCCCTGCATAGCCTCCAAGGTTTGGGCGTCCGCCTAGACCCATCGGCTGTGGACAAGCCGGACTTGGCGCCGCCGCGGCCCGATTACCGGTCCATGGCTGCGCGCGCGTCGGCGGCCGCCAGCGCAGATCGCCCACCGGTGGGGCCGCGTAGGGAATCGCGTAGAACACCTCGCCCGCGCCCTGCCACGCGCCGGCTACGACCCCGTTTTCCACATGGACCCGTGGCCCATCGGCCGCTTGCGCTGGAAGGGCGGCTGCGGCGCCGGCCAAGGCCGCTAGAAGTAGTCTCCGAGAGGTGCGTCCAAGCCCTTTTCGGCTTGTGCGAAAAGGTGGCCCCAACGGCCGAATGAGGGGTTGACTGGCCTTCCTGAAAGGTTTTTTCAGCATCACTCGCAATCGCATCGCGACACCTCGTCCGTCGGCTTCGCCGCCGCCTGATCCCGCAAGGGGAGAGGCGACGCTTTTTCTTACAGATTATGTATAAAGCAGGTTCATGACCGACGCCGCCGCCAAGACCAAGACACCCCGCAAGTCACGCCCCTCCAAGCTCACAACGTCCACTGCGAGCGATCTGTCCGGACCCCCCGCTACGGTGTCGCTGACCGCAGAAATGCCTCCGGCGGCCCAGCCGCCGACGGTCGCCACCACGCCCGCCCCTGTCGCCGAGGCGCCCGCGCCCCCGGCCAGCACGCCTCAGGCGCCGCCTCCCCCCCAGCCCTCGGCCACAGAGAGCACGGTCAACTTCTCGCGCGGTCTGCATGACTGGCTGAGCACGCAGAACTGTGCCCTGGCCTTCAGCTGCTATCAGTCGGGCCACCTGTTCATGGTCGGACGCGGCGGCGGTGCGGCCATCAACCTCAACGGCCAGAACTTTGGCCGCACGATGGGCATCCATGCCCTCGGTAACCGGCTATACGTGGGAACGCTGTTCCAAATCTGGCGGCTCGAGAACGCCCTGGCCTCGCATGAGCGGGCCAACACTATCCACGACCGCCTCTATCTGCCACGCACCGCCCAGACCATCGGCGACATCGACATCCACGAGATGGCGACGGATCGTGCGGGCAGGCTCGTCTTCGTCAACACCAAGTTCTCCTGCCTGGCCATCACCAGCCCGACGCGCGGATTCACGCCGATCTGGAAGCCGACCTTCATCTCCAAGCTGGCGGCAGAGGACCGCTGCCATCTGAACGGGCTGGCCATGGACGGCGGCGTGCCTCGCTATGTCACCGCTGTCTCGCGCAGCGACGTCACCATGGGCTGGCGCAACCGCCGGCACGAGGGCGGGGTGTTGATCGATGTGCAGTCCGACCGCATCATTACCGACCAGCTATCGATGCCCCACAGCCCACGCGTTCACGCCGGGGCGGTGTGGGCGCTCGATTCGGGCCGCGGCCAGCTGATCCGCATCGATCCGGAGACCGGCGCACGCGAGGATATCGCCTTCTGCCCCGGGTTCATGCGAGGTTTGGCGTTCAGCGGCAAATTCGCCATCGTTACCCTGTCACTGCCGCGCGGCGATCAGGCCTTCGCGGGCCTCCAGCTGGCCGACGAGATCAAGAAGCGCGACGGGGAGCCCTGGTGCGGGTTGATGATCATCGACACGACCAGCGGCGATACGGTCGAGTGGGTCAAAGTCGAGGGTTCGATCACCGAACTCTTCGATGTCGCCGTGCTGCCGGGGGTGATGAGCCCGATCTCGATGAGCCCTGAGGCGCCGGGTCTCCGCACGCTCTACAGCTACGACGCCGACTTTGGCCCGCTCAGCCCACCGGCCTGAGGCAGCACGCCCGCCGCGCCTGCCGTTCGCTGCGTCCCGCGCCTTGAATGGGCGAGCGTTTTAGGCTTTGTGCGCACCAGCAACTTTCAAAGGAGATCAGTATGCGCGTAGCAGCCGTGGCCGTCGTTCTTCTCGCATCCGCAGCGGGAGCCGCTTCCGCCCAAACGCCTCCGCCTCCGGCGCAGACCCTTCCCCTGGGCCCCCCCAGAGCGTTCGTTGGTTATTCGCAACCCATGATCACCGCCGCCAGTTGCCGGGCAATCAGCGCCGCCGAGACGCGATGCACCATCCCGGCGATGACGGCGGGTCGGTATCTGATCGAAGCGGCCGGCACGTCGACCTGGGCCGCTGCCGACCCCGTTCAGGCCCTGGGCATCCAGATTGGCCCAACGCCGTGTGGGCGCGCGCAGGACAAGCAAACCTGGACCAAGGGCCCGCGCACCTTTCGGATGGATTGCGTGGCCAGTGTTCTCACCGATCGGCCTTTAACAGTGTTCGCCGTCTACGGGGACAGCCACGCGACCAAGGATCCGCGCGGTCCTTCGCTGACCTTCCGCCAGCTTCCCTGGGACGGTCTTCTCGCCGCGGCCCCATTCGTGCCCAAGCAGTGACGAGCGGTCGCTTCGCAAAGGGCTGAGTCATGCGTGAAATCAGCCATTTCGTGAACGGAAAGGCGGTTCCGGGGCGTTCGGGCCGATTTGGGGATGTCTTCGACCCCAACACCGGCGATATTCAGGCCCGCGTGGCCTTGGCGTCGGCCGCAGACGTCGGTGAAGCGGTCCAGGCAGCGGCGGCTGCGCAGCCTGGATGGGCCGCGGTCAACCCCCAACGGCGCGCCCGGGTAATGTTCGAATTTAAACGCCTGGTCGAGGCGAGAATGGACGAACTGGCCGCTTTGCTTTCGTGCGAGCACGGCAAGGTTATCGCCGACTCGCGCGGCGATATTCAGCGCGGGCTGGAGGTGATTGAATTCGCCTGCGGCATCCCGCACCTCCTGAAAGGCGAATACACGCACGGCGCAGGTCCCGGTATCGACGTCTATTCGCTGCGCCAACCGCTCGGGGTTGTGGCCGGGATCACGCCGTTCAATTTTCCGGCGATGATTCCGATGTGGATGTTCGGCATCGCGGTGGCTGTCGGTAACAGCTTTATTCTGAAGCCCTCGGAGAAGGATCCTAGTCTGCCGATCAGGCTTGCTGAGCTGATGATGGAGGCAGGAGCCCCTGCGGGCGTGCTTAACGTCATCAACGGCGACAAGGCCGCCGTCGAGGCGATCCTTACCCACCCGATCATTCGCGCAGTGAGTTTCGTCGGCTCATCGGACGTCGCCGCCCATGTCTACGCTACTGGCGCCGCCCACGGAAAACGGGTCCAGGCCATGGGCGGAGCCAAGAACCACGGCGTGGTCCTCCCGGACGCGGATCTTGACCAGGCCGTGATAGATATCCTGGGCGCCGCTTACGGCTCGGCGGGCGAGCGATGCATGGCGCTGCCCGTTGTCGTCCCGGTCGGGGAAGCGACGGCGGAAGCCTTGCGCGCGCGTCTTCTGGAGGGGATCGAGTCCTTGCGGATCGGCGTATCCACTGACGATGAGGCGCAATATGGCCCCGTCGTCTCCGCCGCTCACAAACAGCGGGTAGAGGACTACATTCAGATGGGAGCGGACGAGGGGGCCGAACTGGTCGTCGACGGACGTAACTTTACCTTGCAGGGGCACGAGAGGGGGTTTTTCGTCGGCCCGACCCTGTTCGATCACGTCACCGAGGAGATGACGACCTACCGGGAGGAAATTTTCGGGCCGGTGCTGCAGATCGTCCGGGCCAAGACCTTCGACGAAGCGATAGAGCTGCCATCCCGTCATGCCTATGGTAACGGCGTGGCCATTTTCACCCGCAATGGCGCCGCCGCGCGGGAATTCGCCGCACGGGTCGAGGTCGGCATGGTCGGGGTCAATGTGCCGATCCCGGTGCCGGTCGCCTATCACACGTTCGGGGGCTGGAAGCGCTCGGCCTTCGGCGACGCCAACCAGCATGGCATGGATGGGGTGCGCTTCTACACCAAGGTGAAGACCGTCACGGCCCGCTGGCCAGAGGGCCTTCCAGATCAAAGCGCCTTCGTCATTCCAACGATGAACTAGAAACCTCTTAAGCCATGGACTTCGATCTGACGCCGCAACAGTGCGCCATCGAGGACGCAGCGCGGGCGTTCGCGTCGGAAGAACTGGCGCCCCATTCCGCCCGCTGGGACGAGGAAGGCCACTTTCCGGTCGATGTTCTGCGCGCGGCGGCGTCGCTTGGCTTCGCGGGGCTATATATATCGGAGGACGTCGGAGGCTCGGCGCTCAGCCGGCTCGACGCCACGCTGATTTTCGAGGCGCTGGCGGGCGGCGACGTCTCATCGGCGGCCTTCCTTTCCATTCACAACATGGCTTCGTGGATGATCGATCGCTTTGGCTCGCCTGGGTTGCGGTCCCGCTTCCTGCCGCGCCTGGTTTCGATGGAACTGATCGCGTCCTACTGCCTCACAGAACCGGGTTCCGGGTCGGACGCCGCTTCACTGACTACCCACGCCACGCTCGACGGGGAAGAGTACGTTCTGAACGGCGCCAAGGCCTTCATATCGGGCGCGGGCGTGTCGGACATCTACGTGGTCATGGCGCGAACCGGCGGAATGGGGGCGGGTGGGGTTTCGACCTTCGTTGTCGAGGCCGGAACTTGCGGACTTTCGTTCGGCGCCCCAGAGCGCAAAATGGGCTGGAAGAGCCAGCCGACGGCTGCGGTCAATTTCGATAATGTCCGTGTACCCGTTTCCAACCGCGTCGGCGAAGAGGGCCAGGGCTTTCGCATCGCTATGTCAGGCTTGGACGGCGGGCGGCTGAACATCGCCGCCTGTTCTCTGGGCGGCGCCGGTTTGGCGCTGAAGATGGCCAAGGCGCATCTCGAGACGCGGCGGCAGTTCGGCCGTCCGCTGAAGGACTTCCAGGCGCTCGGCTTCCGGCTCGCCGACATGGCGACGCAGCTTGAGGCGGCGCGCCTGATGGTCCGCCGGGGCGCCGCGGCCCTGGACGCCAGCGATCCAGATGCGACGCGGCTCTGCGCCATGGCCAAGCGCTTCGCCACCGACGCCTGCTTCGAAATCGCCAATCAGGCTTTGCAGCTTCACGGGGGCTATGGATATCTGATGGACTATCCGCTCGAACGGCTAGTGCGCGATTTGAGGGTGCATCAGATTCTCGAGGGAACCAATGAAATCATGCGGGTGATCATCGCCCGCGAGATGTTCAGACCATGAGCGAAGCGGACGTTCTGATTGGCATCGACGGTCTGGTAGGGCGATTGACCCTGAACAGGCCGGAAGCCTTGGGCGCTTTGACGACGGGAATGTGCACCGCGATGATCGGAGCCCTGCTGGCCTGGCGGGACGATCCGCGCGTCAAAGCGGTGTTGATCGACCATGCCGGCGAGCGTGGCTTCTGCGCCGGCGGCGATATCCGCGCCCTGGCTGACAGCGTCGCCGGCGACGGGTCGGCGGCGCGTGCGTTTTTCGTGACCGAGTATCATCTCGATCACCTGCTGTTTGGCTATCCAAAGCCGGTGATCACGATCATGGACGGTGTGACCATGGGCGGTGGCGTCGGCATTTCCTGGACGGCCCGTTATCGCATTGCCACGGAGCGCACCGTATTCGCCATGCCTGAGACCGGGATCGGCCTTTTTCCGGACGTCGGGGCGAGTTGGTTCCTGCCCAGGCTGCACGGGTCGGCCGGGGCCTGGATGGCGCTGACCGGTGCGCGTCTGAGGGCGGCGGGCTGCGAGATTCTTGGCATCGCCACCGATGTCGTTCCCGCGGCGCGCTTGGGGGAGCTGAAGTCCAGGCTGGTCGCCGATCCCGCCGCCATCGAGACGATCCTGGCCGAGTTTGAATCGGACCCGGGACATTCGAAGATGATCGAACACCACGACCAGATCGACAGCCTGTTTGGGGGGGAGACAGTGGAAGAGATCGTCGACGCCTTGAAAGCCGGCGACTCGCAATGGACTCGTTCCCAGCTGGCGGCGGTGGCGGCGAAATCACCCCTCAGTCTGAAGACGGCCCTTCGCCAGCTTCAGGAGGGTCGCGCAATGACCTCTTTCAACCAGGCAATGACATTGGAGTTGCGCATCGCCACACGTCTGGTCGCCGCCCACGACTTCAGCGAAGGCGTGCGCGCGGTGATCGTCGACAAGGACGGCGCGCCGAGATGGAAGCCTGCCACGCTTGAGGCGGTAACCCCTGCCATGGTCGACGCGGTCTTTGCTCCTTTGCCCGCGGCCGAGGAATGGCTGCCGCTTCCGGCCGCCAAAGGACATCACCATGACCTATGAAACCTTGAGCGTCGAAACCGAAGGCGCGATCGTTGTCATCCGCCTCGCCCGGCCCTCGGCGCTGAATGCGCTCAACGATGCGTTGATGAATGAGCTCACCACGGCGCTTGATGTCGCCGAGGCTGATGGCGCAGTACGGGCCATCGTCATCACCGGTTCCGACCGGGCGTTTGCCGCAGGCGCCGACATCAAGGAGATGGCGAACAAGAGCTATGCCGATGTCTATGGCGAGGACTTCATCACGCGCAACTGGGAGCGCGTTGCCCGCTGTCGAAAGCCGGTAATCGCGGCGGTGGCGGGCTATGCCCTTGGCGGAGGCTGTGAGTTGGCAATGATGTGCGATTTCATCATCGCTGCCGATACCGCCAGGTTCGGCCAGCCGGAGATAACCCTCGGCGTCTCGCCGGGGGCCGGAGGCACCCAGCGCCTCACCCGATTTGTCGGCAAGTCGAAGGCCATGGACATGGTCCTCACCGGCCGGATGATGGACGCTGCGGAGGCTGAGCGCTGCGGCTTGGTCAGCCGTGTCACCAGCGCGGCGGAGTTGCTGCCCACGGCCATGGAGGCGGCCCGCAAGATCGCGGCCCTGTCGCCAAACGCGGTGATGCTGACCAAGGAGATGGTCAATGCCGCCTACGAGACGCCGTTATCGCAAGGGGTGAAGCTGGAGCGCCGGCTATTCCATTCCCTGTTCGCCTTCGACGACCAGAAGGAGGGCATGGCCGCCTTCATCGAAAAGCGTCCGGCGAAGTTCACCGGGCGATAGGGAGAGGGCCATGTCCACGCGCGCATTGGTTCTGGGCGGAGGCGGGCCGGTGGGGATCGCCTGGGAGGCAGGCCTGCTCGCGGGCTTGGCGCAAGGGAGCGTCGACTTGGCGGGCGCCGATTTCATCATCGGCACGTCGGCAGGCTCGTTCGTTGGCGCTCAGTTGGCCATGGGCCGCGCTTCGACCGAGATCGCGGCCGCCATTGTCGCCGAAGAAGGCAGGCCGGCGACGCCGCGCCAAGTGAGCGCACGCCCAGCGCCCGACCTTCGGGTGCTGTTTTCGAAGATGCAGGAGGCGGTTAGCGGCGCCCGCGACCCGATTGAGGTCCGCCGGGAGATCGGAGCGTTCGCACTGGCTGCGGAAACGGTGGACGAGCAGACCTTCATCAACAGCTTTGGCCGCTCGCTCAGCGGACTGGCTGACGATGCCTGGCCAACGCGGCCCTTCGCCTGCACGGCGGTGGACGCGGCAAGCGGAGAATTCGTCGTCTGGGACGCCAACGCCAAAGTTGGGCTGGCGCGGGCGGTGGCCTCCAGCTGCAGCGTCCCTGGCATCTTTCCCGCCATCACCATCAACGAGCGCCGCTACATCGATGGGGGCATGCGCTCGGGGACCAATGCCGACTTGGCCAAGGGATACGATTTGACGGTGGTCGTCGCCCTACGGCTGCCCGAAGACGCGAACGTGGCCGCCGCGCTGCGCCAAGCGGTTCTGGACGCTGAGATCAAGACCCTGCGCGACGCCGGCGGTCGCGTTGAGCTTATCATCCCCGATGCCTCCAGCCAGACGGCCATCGGGGCCAACCTGATGGACGCCCGCAAGCGGCCCGCCGCCGCCCGTGCCGGTCTTGCACAGGGCGCTGCGATAGCGGAGGGCCTGGGCCTGGCCTGGAATGCGGGCTGACCGGGCGCGCTCTACAGTTCGGCGAACTCCTTTTTCCGCGGTCCCATGTATCCAAACAGGAATGCCGCCACTTTGCGGATCTGTATTTCCTCCGAGCCCTCGGTGATGCGGTAGCGGCGGTGGTGGCGATAGATGTGTTCGAAGGGCTTGTGCCGTGAATAACCGATACCGCCATGGACTTGCATGGCGCGGTCGGCCGCGTCGCAGACCAAACGATTAGCCTGGTAGTTGCACATCGAGACCTTGTCGGAGATTTCGCGCTCAACCTCGCGGTGGGGCATGCGGTCCATCTGCCAGGCGGTCTTGCGGATCAGAAGGCGCAGCATCTCCGCCTGGGTGGCCAGTTCGACCAGCGGCCATTGGATGGCCTGATTGTCGGAAAGTGGCTTGCCGAAGGGCTTGCGCAAACGCGCATAGCGGACGCTTTCCTCGATGCAATAGACCGCAGCTCCCAGCGATGATGCCGCCTGACGGATGCGGTTCTGGTGCACGAAGCTCTGGCCGAGGCCGAGCCCGCGGCCCTCGACCCCCCAGATAGCGTCGTCGGGCACCCAGATGTCGGTGAGGCTTACCCGGGGGTGGTCGGTGGGCATGTTGAAGGTCCACAGCCACTCCTCGATCTTCACCCCGGGATCGTCGGCAGGGACCAGGAATACGGTGATCCCGCCGGCGTCCCCGTCCTCGCCGCCGGTGCGCGCGAAGACCATGACGTGCGTCGCCACATGCATGCCGGTGGTCCACATCTTCTCGCCGTTTATGCGCCAGCCGGGACGCCCACCCTTGTCCTCGCGCACGGCGCGGGTTTCCATGAAGGTGGCATCCGAGCCGTGGTTGGGCTCGGTCAAGCCAAAGCCTGAACGGATTTCGCCCTTGAGCAGCCGCTCGCCGTACATGGCGAACTGGGCTGAGGTGGCGAATTCCTTGAACATCAGGATGAACGGGTTGTTGCCGACGATCGAGTGCTCGTTCTGCAGGTCGTTGTGCAGGCCAAGGCCCTTGGCGGCCAGGTGCTCGCGGATCACCGCCATGGCGAGATTAGAGCCGCCCTTGCCGCCCATCTCTAAGGGCCAAGCGTAGCGCAGATGGCCGGCGGCGTCAGCGCGGCGCCGGGCCTCACCAAGCAGCGCCTCCCACTGCGGCCGCGGCAGGCCATTATTGTCCCAGTCGGTGCGGGCGTGCTCGCGGCGATGGTCGAAGAAGCGGCGGTTGTCGTCGGCATTCTCCAGCGGTTTGATCTCGGCCTCGATGAAGGCGTCGAGCTCGGCCAAGTAGTCGATGATTTCGGGAGGCAAAGCGAAGTCCATCAGCGTGTTTCCTTATCGTCCTTCGGCGCCGATCGCCTGGCCAGCGCGGCGCGGTAGCCGGAGTAGCTCGGCTGGTCGACGGCTAGCTTGTCCAGAGTCACCGTCCACAGGTGATCGGCAAGCGCTGGCGTGTGCGGGTCCACCTCGCCGGCGCGGATGCGGCGGGCAAGTTCCCGGTTGAGGGCGAGGAGCTCGCCATCGGCGCCAAGCAGTGTGCGAAGGCGCTCGTGCTCGCCCCTCTCCGCCGCCGGGGCCAGCTCAAGCTGGCGGCCGGCCATCTCGAGGGCATTGGCGGCGACTCGCGCTTGAAAGGCCAGGGCGCCGGTCGCTTCGCCGGTCATTGCGGTGCGCAAAAACTGCGCGACGGCGCCGAGGATTTCACTGGGAGTCGGCGGATCCTGCATCGTCAGGCCGCCAGAAGCCGCAGGAGGTCGATCTCGCTTTCCGAGGTCCGCCTGGCGATCACCGCCCGCTCGACGGAGGGATCCGTCCCGCGGAAGGCGGCCGTCATCCCGGCGCACATCACCCCCCAACGCAGGGCCCCATAGACTTCCCAGAAGCGGGCATGGTCGCGGTTCACCGGTTGACCGCCGGCCGCTTCGTAACCGGCGTAGAGGTCCTCCCGTTCGCCAAAGCCTCCCACCGGCTTGTCCTCAACCCCGAATCGCCAGGAGTTGACGCAGATCCAGCCGAGATCCTCCATGGGGTCGCCGACGTGGGCCAGCTCCCAGTCGAGCACTGCGCGAATGCCATCCTCGCCGATGATCAAATTGCCGTTGCGAAAGTCACCGTGAACCAGTCGCGGGCGCGGCGGCGTCGGCGGGCAGTTGTCGCCTAGCCATCGAAAGGCCAGCTCAAATACCGGTCTCGGAATGTCGGAGGCGCGGTAGGCGCCGTCCGATAGGGCCACCAATTCAACGGGGGCGGAGCGGTGCAAGGTCGAAAAAAGGCCTGGATCGATGCTGTGGATACGCGCCAGAATCTCTCCGCATTGTCGAGCCAGCTGGGGCCGTGCGGCGGCCAGCGCACTCCCCTTGGCGATGCGACCCCCTAACGTCTCGCCTTCGACGAAGCCCATGATGAAGCCGCGCCCCAGACCGTCGCCTGGCTCAAGAATGTGACGCACGGGCGGCGCCGGCGCGCCAGCCAGGGCCGCCGCGTCGATCAGTCGCGCCTCGGTCTCCAGACCGATGGCGTTTGGGGAGACGCGATTGCCACCGGGCGCGCGCCGCAAGATCATGGGCGTCGGGGTCCCTTCGGAGACAAGGTCGAACCGCCAGATCTCTTGCGTCGCGCCGGCCGTGACCCTTCGCAGGCCCTGGACCGCCTGCCCATCCAGGCGCCGACGGGCGAGTTCGCCCAACGCCTCGGCGATCTCGTTCAAGCGCCCGCCTCCTGTGGCGGCCGATAGTTGAGCTCGATGGTGACGCCGTTCAGGTCTTCGATGAACAACTGCCGGATGGCGGAGCCCGGAACGTCGAAGCTTTGATACGCGACGCCATGGGCAGTGAGCCTTGTCGCCGCGGCGTCGAAATCTTCGATGGCGAAGGCGAAGTGATCGAGCGCCCCCTGCCGGGACGGGTTGCGAGCGCCCTTGCGCTCGACGAGGTGCACGATCGCCCGCCCGCCGCTGTACAGCCAGGCGCCCGGAAAGCTGAAGTCTGGGCGCCAGCCCTCGCTGAGCCCGAGCACGTCGACGAAGAATGCGCGTGTCTGCGCCAGTTTGTCGGTGCTGATGTTGATATGATCCAGACCGCAGATCATGGCGGACCCCGACGACCAGTTCTTGCAAGGTTCGCACGGTATCGCAGCGGACCTTCGCCTCCAATGCTCAACAGCGCCCAGCCATGTGAGCGCCCGCGCCGGCCATCGCCGCCCGCCCCCTTTGCGTGAGGCGTCCGTGTCGCTCAATGACCTCCATGCTTCGCGCGTGGACGATGCCCTCCATGGGCCGCGGGTCGGTGCGAAG
Source organism: Caulobacteraceae bacterium (assembly GCA_043746375.1). Classification (GTDB taxonomy): domain Bacteria; phylum Pseudomonadota; class Alphaproteobacteria; order Caulobacterales; family Caulobacteraceae; genus Acaudatibacter. Next base: position 11,694 of record JAYTRF010000015.1, read on the forward strand.
CGGCGAGCTGTAGAGCGCTTCATCGTCATTGGGTTTCCTAAGTGATTGCCCCGAAAAAAGTTGTGTGAAATCAGCGACTTGTGATTCCGTCGGTGTTGCGACGCATCGACGGAGAAACACATGTGGACCGAGATCACCCGCGCGAAGCCTGCCCGCAGGGGCCTGCGCTATTGCGGGGTCCTTGGTGCGCGCGGGCCTCCTGGCGTCGGTCAGCCGCCTGATCAGGCGGGATTCGGCGTTCTTGCAGCGTCGTAGCTCGCCCACATCGGGGCGCAATCGATCGTCGCCGCCGCGCTCATCGCCTGGTCGATCGCCATCACCGTCAATCCGGCCTCGAGGGACTCGTAGGGTGTCACCGGAAACGGCGCGCGGCCTTCTAAGGTCGCGAGCAGGTCGAGCGCCATCGCCTGGTCCGCCCCATTGTGATTGTCATCGGTGCGATTGGCGTAGTCGATGCGTTCGGGCTTTGCGCGGCTGAGAGCGGGGCGGATCATCAGCTTGTTGCGCACCAGATCGGCGATCAGCGTGCCCTCGGCGCCGGCGATATACCAGCGGCGCTCCTGCAACGCGACATGGCTGTTGGAATGAAAGGCGAGACAAAGGCCGCTTTCGTATTGGACCAACGCGGTCTGGTGGTCGGCGAGATCCATGTCCGACTGAAAGGCGTCATTGGCGGCCGACCAGCCGGCGTCGCGCAGGACATAGGCCGGCGATCCGTCGTCATAGGTTCTGCGAGGCTCGACCCGGTCTGCGTGGAAAATGCGCCGTCCGCCAAAGCTCGCCACCCTGGCCGCCCGGCCGCCGGCAAGCCGGCCGAAAATATCGAAATCGTGGCAGACCTTGTCGAGCAGGTATGAGCCGCCCCAAGCCGCCTTGCGTCGCCAGTTGCGCGCCAGATAGGCCCCGTGCTCGGGATGCAGATGCTCGGTGGCGTCCATCGATATTAGTTCGCCCAGTTCCCCGGCGTCGACGCGGGCGATGACTTCGCGCACAATCGGCATCGAGCGCATGACAAGGCCGATGTAGAGTGGCACTTGGCCACGCTGTGCAAGCATGCTGGCGAGCGCAAAGGACTCTTCCGGCGTCCGCACGATGGGTTTTTCCGCAAAGGTGGGAAAGCCGGCGCGAAGAGCGGCGGTAAGGTGAGCGAAATGGAGGTGGTTGGGCGCGCCCATCATCACTAGGTCGAAAGGCCCGTCGGCGAGAAGGCTGGTTGCGTCCGCGTAGGCGCGTCCGGGGGCTACGCCTCCGTCCCGCAATATCGACAGGCCGACCGGTGACGGATCGGCATAGCCGGCCACGTCGAGAGGCCAGCCTACTTCCTTCATGGCGCATAGAACGTGGGCGATCCTCTGGCCAAGCCCGATGACGCCGATCCGGTAGGCGTTCACGCGGGGGCCTCCACCACCTCTGCGACGAAACCCTTCCAGCCGTTCATGTATTCGACAAAGGCGGGGCTCAGGCCCTCGCGCCGAAGGTGCTCGCGGCTGACAGGTAGGGCAATGGGTTGGAAGTCGCCGTCAGCGGCCACGCGCCTTGGAAAATCATGGTGCAACACGGCGGCGCGGCCGATGATCGCAAAGTCGGCCCCGGAATCGAACAGGCGGCGAACGCTCACGCCGCTGGTGATCTTGCCGGCCGCGCCCAGCCGCGTCGCGCCGCGGGGCAGTTCGGAAAACCAGTCTATCAGCGGACGGGTTGCGTAGGCCTCGTCGATCGGGGCCTTGAATGCGTCCCAAAGCGACATATCGAGGAAGTCGAGATCGCCGCCGGCAAGGAGGAGGTCCGCCGCCAGGGCGCGAATCTCGCCCATCACCAACCCGAACCGCTCGGGCGACAGCCGCAGACCCAGCTGGAAGTCGGGGCGGCAACGCGTGCGGATGCCGGCAATGATCCGCCTGACCACCCTGGCGCGGTTCTG
>JAYTRF010000016.1:0-4165 GCA_043746375.1 Caulobacteraceae bacterium
TTACGCGCCCACGGCCACCTGCCGCGCTGCGCCGGCCTGTTCGAGAAACAGGCTGGTGTAGGCCGCAGCCATTTCGGAGATGTCGAAAGCATTGGCGCGCGCTTGGCCATTCCTGATGAATTTCGCGGTGAGGTCCGGGGTTTTCAAAAGCATGTCGATTGCCCCGGCAAACGCTCCTGCATCCTCGGGCGGAACCACCCAGCCGCTCTTTCCATGTTCGATCACTTCGCGCGGCCCGAAATCGCAGGCGGTTACCAGCGCCGGGGCGCCGCTCGCCAGGGCCTCGGCGACGACGCTTGGAAATCCTTCCCATCGCGACGGCAGGACGAAGAGCCTGGCTTTCGAGAACCATGCCCAGGGGTTGGCGGCGAAGCCCGGAAACCTGACCCGGTCCGCAATGCCGAGCTGCGCGGCCTGGCGCTTCAATGGCCCCTCGAGGCTCCCCCGCCCCAGAATGACAAGGTCGAGGTCTCGCGCTGCTTCGCTGGCGGCGAAAGCCTCCAGGAGCAGATCATGACCCTTCTGGTGTTCAAGACGCCCAGCGGTGACGATGAACGGGCGCGACGGCGGTTGGGACAGGGGTTCGGCGGCCAGGCGGCGCACCTCGGTCAAGTCGATCGGGTTGTGAATTACCCGCATGCGGCTGGGGTCGAGGCCCAGCGCGATTTGCAGGCCCCGGGCCATTTCATGGGAGTTGGCCAGGAAGCAATCGGCAGCGCGGTAACAACGGCGCGTGAGGCCCTTGATCAGCGCCCGCCCAGTGGGATTGACCATCTCGTCGTCGATAACCGCGTCGGTGTTGTTGCCTTCGCGGGCGATCCACCGCGGGCGCGCCTCGCCAAGGCCCTTGAGCACATAATAGGTGAGGACGCTCATGCCCTTGAGAAAACTCATCACCACGTGCGGGCGGTGCGCGCGGATCATGCTGGAGACGTTCGCCGGCGCTAGAACCGCTCCGGCCAACAGCCGCTGCGGCTTGTAGAAGCTGGAGTTGTGGCCCTCGAAGGCCAGCCAGTCCTGGCCGATCGGCGAGGCATCGATGCGGTGGGAGTCTGCGCCGCTCAGAAACGGTCCAGCCTTGCGCAAAAGGCCCATACGTATGTCGATCAGCTCGGGATCGCACCGGTTGAGCAGGTGAACGGCGACCCGTTCCGCGCCGCCCCCGTGCAGGGAAGACAGCAACAGCATGACGCGCACGCGCTCGTTCATGCCGGGGCCGCCTCCCGCGGGCTCAGCCCCGCCAGATGCTTCTAGCCATCGCCGCCCGCGTCGGGCAACGCTGTTTGTGAAAAACGCCGCAACGGGCGGGAGAGAAGGTGGGCCAATTCGAGTTGCTGGCGGGTTCCGACGCCTTCTGGCGCCGGGCAGGCGAGGATGCCGCGAGGGCGCGGTCGCGACTCTTCGTCCAGGCCATGACCTTCGAGGGCGACGGCGCCGGCCTTGCTGTCGCCCGGGCGATTTCGGACAGTCGGGCGCCCGACCGGCGCGTTCTCGTCGACGGCTACACGCTAGCGGTGATCAATGACCGCCTAGTACGGTCGCCCGCAGGTCTGCTCGATCGGCGCCTGCAAGCCGAACGGCGCGAGACCGACGCGATGTTCCGCCGCCTCGTCGGCCAGGGGGTCAGGGTGCGCGTCACCAATCCGATCGGGCTCGCTCTCTGGCGCTATCCCGCCCGAAACCACAAGAAGCTGATCGTCGCCGATGATGTGGCCTACATCGGCGGGATCAACTTCAGCGATCACAACTTTGCCTGGCGTGACTTTATGGTGCGCATCGAAGGCAACGGACCGGCGGACTTTCTGGCGGGTGACTTCCAGGCGACCTTCACCGGCGATCCGCGCCCATCAAGCGATACCTTCGACGGCATCCGTCTTCTGTGCCTGGACGGGCGCGACAACGCCCACGGCTTTGCCGAGCTCTTCGCGCTGATCGCGGGGGCGCGGCGGGAGATTACCGTGGTCAGTCCCTATTTGACCTTCCCGTTCACCGAGGCCCTGGCGAAGGCGGCCAAACGCGGCGTGACCGTCGGAATCATCACCCCGCTGGCCAACAACAAGCCTCTGGTGCGCGACCATCTGCTGGCAACGGCGTCCCGATGTGGCTTGCATGTCAGCCTGGTGGCCGAGATGAGCCATGAGAAGGGCATCCTCATCGACGATGAGCGGCTTATCGTCGGTTCATCCAATTTCGACTTTGTCAGCCTGGCTTGCGAGGAAGAGATTCTGGCGGTCATCAGCGACCGCCCGTTGATCGAAGCTTTCGTGGCCAAGGTTGTCGCATCGAGCCTGGCCAGTCGCGCACGGCCGAGGCGCCCGCAAGCTATCCCGCTCCGCGCCGTCGCGAGCGCCGCCCTGTTGCGAACAGCAAGCCTTGCTTTACGAGGCGCCGCCAAAGCGCGCCGAACGGCGAGGGACTGGCCGCCCTAGGCAGCGGCAGCCGCCCTTTGGGGGAAGCGCCAGGCGTCGAGGAAGCTGGCTTGATGGACACAGCTGACGGTGCAAAACGGCGCACAGGCTTTGGGGGTGTCATACGCCCGGGCGATGTCCGCGGCGCCGTAATCGAGCAGCGGCGTGCCCGGCGCCCCGCGCTGCTGTGAACAATAGTGCACCAGCCCGTCCTCGCAGATGTAGAGATATCGAGCGCCAGCACGGCAACGCCAGGCATTGGGCTTGCCGGCCATCAGATTCTTTTGAAACATCAGATAGTTGATCCGATGCGCGAACGAACCTTTGCTCATCAGGTCGTGATAGACGCGCTTTTGGCTGGCCGAGAGGGGCGAGAGCGCGCCCTTGGCGTCATGCAACACCCCGACCGTGTGGCTGAAACCCATCGCCTTGGCGGCGGTGGCGACCTCGAGCGCTTCTTCGGTGCGGGCTTCGGACATGCCGAGCACTGAGTTGATGTTGACATGAAACCTAGCATGCTGGGCGAGGAGCTTCAGCTTACCCATCAGGGATTTAAGTGTTTTCTTGGAAATCTCGTCCGGCTTGACCCCGTCAATCGATATCTGCAGCTCCTGTAGCCCTGCGGCATTCATTCCGGCGATTTTCTTGGCGGTCAGCAGGAATCCATTGGTGATGGTAGTCGCCAGCATCCCGTGCGCCCGGATGCGGGCGATGACCTGGTCATGGCCCGGGTGAGTAAGAGGCTCGCCGCCGGTTAGGGTGACGATCTGGGTTCCGAGCGCCGCCAGGGCGTCGATCCGGCTCAGCACCACATCGAGCGGCACCGGCTTGGAGACCTTGTCATACTCGCTGCAATAGGCGCATTCGAGGTTGCAGTAGCGGGTCACCACCACATGCGCCAACAGGGGTCGGCGCCGCGAGAGCAAGACCCGCGATGCTGCCATCAGCCCTTCGCCCAACGTGATGCCGCTCACCGGCCCATGACCTTCGAGTTACCCACAGCCGCTTGATGACGTGTGGCTGCGGCCGTGTCACCCCCGCGTAGCGGATTTAGGGATAGTGCAGGCGAACGTGGATCGTGGTGTCGCCAGCCGCGGCTTGAAAAGTCACCACGCTCAGCGAGGGCGGCGCGAAGGCGATATGGGGGTTGTTGGAAAAGCCATAGGCCTCGGTCGGGCCAAACAGGTTGCGGTCGAGTCTATAGTTGGCGTTGGCGTCATGGTAGATCGCCAGGGCATAGGTTCCAGGACCCTTGAGCCAGATGCACATCCGCGTCTGCGGCGCTTGCGCGGGGATCCGCCAAACCTTCAGCGCCCCATATCTGACCAGAAATTTGGACCGATCGTTGGGATATAACGACGCGGTCATCAGGCCCTGGTCGGAGCGCACGGCGTCCACAACGACCAGCAGCCGGGCCGCACTCGGGGCGCCCTGGCAGGCCTCGGCCCGGGCCGTCAGCGGCGCGACAAGCAAACCGATCAGAAGGCCTAACCGCGCGACTGGGACTGCAAGGGTTGTGTGGATCATTGGCGCGGCGGATCTCTCGTGCGACGTCCGGTAAAACGGGTCGATGACGGAACTATGGTTGCCGGGTAGTGTATAAATTGCTGCTTGGCGACCGCAAAACCCAAAGGATGCGAAACCTTGGAAGCCTCAGACGCCCCGGCGCCCGACTTGATCTTGCGGGGCCTGATCACCCGCGCCGACCATGAAACCTATAGGTCCGAAATTTTCGAAGTTCCGGCGGGCGTCACGCG
>JAYTRF010000017.1:0-3769 GCA_043746375.1 Caulobacteraceae bacterium
TTGAACGTTACGAAGATGCGGACGTGCGTTTCCGATGATCAAAACCAACATCGTCTTCAATGACGTCAATCAACGCCAAGGGGTATTCCATCGGCGCGCGTTTGTAATCGGCGGCGTCGCCGGCGCAGGGCTGCTGGCGCTTGGCGCCCGACTGGCGCAGCTCCAGCTGCTGGAATCGGGCCGCTACAGCCTTCTTTCCGAGCACAACGAGTTCGACTTTCGCCTGACGCCGCCGCCTCGCGGGCTGATCCTCGACCGCGACGGCGTGGTCCTTGCCTCCAATAGGCCCGACTTCCGCCTGCTGTTGGCCAAGGACGAACATACCGACGTCGACGCTATCCTGGAGCGTCTGGCTAGCCTGTTGCCGATTGATGATGCGCGCCGTCGCCGCCTCGCCGCCGATATCGCCAGCGCCCCTCGTCACGCTCCCGTGGCGGTCATGGAGGATATCAGCTGGGAGGAGTTCTCGCGCATCAACGTGCGCGCGCCAGAATTGCCCGGCGTCACCGCCGACATGGGAGAAATCAGAGTCTATCCGTTCGGTGGCGCCTTCGCCCACGTCATCGGCTATGTGGCCAAGATTTCCCAGAAAGATATCACCAAGACAGGTCCGAACGCCGACCCGATCCTACTCAATCCCGGGTTCAGGATCGGCAAACAAGGTGTGGAAAAATCATTCGATTTGGCTCTGCGAGGCAAGCCCGGCGCGCACAAAGTCGAAGTCGATGTCAAGGGCCGCGTCGTGCGGGAGGATCGTGGTGGCGACATCCCCTCGATTCCGGGCTCGCCCATACAACTGACGCTCGACAGCGACGTGCAGAACCGCGCCCTCGAGGTTTTCGGCGAGGACAGCGGCGCGGCGGTGATGATGGATTGCCGGTCGGGCGACATCCTTTGCATGTTCTCGGCGCCGAGTTTCGACGCCAATCGTTTTGTACAGGGTCTCACCGGTCCCGAATACCGGGCGCTCGCCACCTATGAGCGCAAGCCGCTTTTCAACAAGGCTCTGACTGCGACCTACCCGCCCGGATCGACGTTCAAGACCATGGTCGCCATCGCCGCCCTCGAAAAAGGCGTCAATCCGGCCAAGACCTATGTCTGCAACGGCGTCTGGTTCTGGGGCGGGCGGCCATGGCACTGCGACAAGGCGCACGGCGTCCTCGACATGCACGGGGCGATCAAGGAGTCGTGCGACATCTTTTTCTATCAGACGGCGCTCGGCATCGGCCCCGACCCGATTGCGGCGACGGCGCGGCAATTCGGACTTGGCCAGGTCTTCGACATCGGCATTCCCGGCCAGAAACCCGGACTGATTCCCGACACCGCCTACAAGCGCCGCGCCTTTCCCAAGGACCCGGTGTGGCACCCCGGCGAAACGCCGAGCATGGGCATCGGCCAGGGGTACGTGACCGTCAACGCCCTGCAGCTGTGCGTCCAGGCGGCGCGCCTCGCCAATGGCCGTAAAGAGCTGCAGCCGCGGCTGATTCATTCCATCGGCGGCGTCAGACAGCCGTCGGGCGCCGTCGCCCCCGACCTGCCTTTCGCCAAGGAGCACATCGACTTCGTGCGCACAGCCATGGCCGCCGTGGTCACCAGCGGGACGGCGGCGAGCACCGCTCAACTGGGCCTTGGCCCGGTGATGATGGCTGGCAAGACGGGTACGGCCCAGGTGCATTCCTATGCGGGCGGTCACGGAGCCCACGGGGCGGTGGGCGCATGGGCCCTGCGCGACCACGCCTGGTTCATCGCCTTCGCGCCGTACGACGATCCCCGCTATGCGCTCAGCGTCCTGGTCGAACACGGTGGCTTTGGCGCGACCGCCTCGGCGCCCAAGGCGGCCGAGTTGATGCGGGTGATTCTGTTGAAGGACCCACAGGTCCGGGCCCGGATCGTCCAGCCGCTGCCCGCGGCCCCTCCGTCACAGGCGGCGGCCTCCGGATCGGCGATCAAGACATGACGGTCAGCGCCCTCACCCGGCCGGGGGAGCGCGACCGCCCTACCGTGAAGTTCAGCCAGATCGACTGGACCTTCTGCCTGGCGCTTATCGCCATAGCCCTGGCCGGCGGGGTGATGCTCTATTCGATCGACGGTGGCTCTTGGACTCCGTGGGCGGCGCGGCACCTGGGGCTTTTTGCAGCCTGTTTCGTGGCCATGATCCTTCTGGCCATGGTCGACCTGCGGGTCTGGTTCGCGCTGGCCTATCCGGTCTATGCGGTGGGCCTGATGCTGCTTCTGGCGGTGGCGGCGATCGGCCATACCACCCTCGGGGCTCAGCGGTGGCTGGATATCGGGCCGATTCGGATCCAGCCTTCCGAGATCATCAAGATCGGCCTCGTTCTGGCGCTTGCGCGGTTTTACCACAGCCTGTCGGCCAGGAGTGCTGTGCTTTCCTGGTGGCTGCTGATCCCTGCGGCGCTGATCGCCATTCCCGCCGCCCTTGTCGCCCATCAGCCCGATCTCGGCACAGCGCTTCTGATCGTCGCGACGGGAGGGGTGATGATGATCCTGGCGGGTCTCAGCCTGCGCCTGATCGCCGCCGGGACGGTGGCGGTCATGGCCCTGCTGCCGCCTCTGTTCATGTTTGGACTGAAGGCCTATCAGCGGGCGCGGTTGCTGACCTTCCTCCACCCCGAGGCGGACCGGTCGGGCGCCGGCTATCACATCATCCAGTCGAAGATCGCGCTGGGCTCCGGCGGCCTGCTCGGCAAGGGTTTTGGCCTTGGCACCCAAAGCCAGCTCAATTTCCTGCCTGAGAAGGCGACCGACTTCATCTTCGCCTCCCTGGCCGAAGAGTTCGGCTTCGTCGGCTGCGCTTCGATCCTCCTGCTCTACGGGGCGGTAATCTTCATGGCCCTGCGCATGTCGTCAATCGCCCACAGTCACTTCGGGCGCTTGGCGGGGGCGGGGGTGACGGCCACCTTCGCGCTCTGCGTGCTGATCAACGGGGCTATGGTCATGGGTCTTGCGCCTGTGGTCGGGGTGCCGATGCCGCTGTTATCCTATGGTGGCACGGTGATGATCACGATGATGGTCGGATTTGGCCTGGTGCTCGCGGTGCGCGTCCACCGCTACAGCGAAGTTACCAGCGGCAAAGGCCTGCTGGTGTAGATTGCCTTCGCCCCCTTTCTTCGCCAGCGAACGAAGGGGTATGAGCCCCCATGGATGATGCCGACCCCCTCTATCAGCGGGCCTTCGCGGCCTACCGGGCTGGGCGCACCACCGATGCCGAGTCGCGGCTCATTGAGCTGCTGGCCCGTGCGCCCACCGATGCCCGCGCCCTGCTTTTGAAGAGCGTCGTTCATGACAAACGCGAGCCGGCCGTGTGCCTCAGTCTGGTCGAGCAGGCGGTGCATCTGGATCCGTTCGCCGCAGAGGCCTGGTACAATCTAGCGGTGTTCGAGGCCGAGCGCGGGCGTCTGGCCGTTGCCCTCGCCGCCTATAGACGCACCGTTCTGCTTGACCCTTTTCACGTCAGTGCGCTTGGCAACGGCTGCGAGTTGCTACGCCGGTTCGACCATTTCGACGAAGCGTTGGCCTGGGCAGACCGGCAGATCGCTCTGGGCAGCAAAAGCTGGGCGGCGCACCTGAACCGGGCCGTCTGCCTGTTGCATCTCCGCCGCATGGACGAGGCCGAGGCGGCGTTCAAGGCCGCATTGTCCATCGATCCGGGCCGCCCGATCGTTCGCTGGGAAATGTTCCCGCTTTACCTCCACCAACGGCGGTTTGGGCCGGCCTGGGAGAGTTTCGAAGAGCGGTTTGCCTGCGGACA
>JAYTRF010000018.1:0-2900 GCA_043746375.1 Caulobacteraceae bacterium
AATGCCGGTTTCATAGGTCGAATAAAGATAGGGCGTCAGTGCCGCGAATTCGGCCGCGCAGCTGTCGATACGCTTGTAGACCGGTCTGACTCCAAGCGCGTGGCGCGCCGAGCGCACCTGCGTCTCCGTGCCGCTGCTGAGCTTCGCCAGCCGCGCATCGGAAAAGCCCATGGCCTTCAGCCGGGTCATGCCCCGTGCGTCCTGCGGCAATCCGACCCGTCGTACCTGCCCTTCCTCGCCGACCAGGGCCTCGATCTGGCGCAAGAACCATGGGTCGTAGGCGCACGCGGCGCCCACCGCCTCAACCGCGAGCCCATGGCGAAACGCCTGGGCGATCACCCGTAGCCGATCGGGCGTCGGTGACCCGAGTGCCCGCACGATCGCTGCTTCGCCCGTATCGGGATCATCTGCCCCCTCTATGGCGATCTCGTCCAGACCCGCCAATCCGGTCTCCAGGCCGCGCAATGCCTTCTGGAGGCTTTCGGCAAAGGTGCGGCCGATGGCCATGACCTCCCCGACCGATTTCATCTGTGTACTGAGTGTTGCCTCGGCTCCCGGATATTTCTCGAAAGCGAAGCGCGGAATCTTGGTGACCACGTAGTCGATGCTTGGCTCGAACGAGGCTGGAGTTGCGCCGGTAATGTCGTTCATCAACTCGTCGAGAGTATAGCCGACCGCCAACCGCGCGGCGACCTTGGCGATGGGAAAGCCAGTCGCCTTGGAGGCTAGCGCGGAGGAGCGTGAAACGCGCGGGTTCATCTCGATGACCACCATCCGACCGTCGGCCGGATTGATCGCGAACTGCACGTTGGACCCGCCGGTCTCGACTCCAATCTCGCGCAGAACCGCGATCGAGGCCGCGCGCATACGCTGGTATTCCTTGTCGCTCAGGGTCAGTGCCGGAGCCACCGTGATCGAGTCGCCGGTGTGCACTCCCATCGGATCGAGATTTTCGATCGAGCACACGATGATGCAGTTGTCCGCCACGTCGCGGACCACCTCCATCTCATACTCCTTCCAGCCAAGGACGCTTTCCTCGATCAGCACCTCGTGCGTCGGCGAAAGCTCCAGCCCGCGCTCGACGATGTCCCGGAACTCCTCAAGGTTGTAGGCAATGCCGCCGCCGGTGCCGGCCAGGGTGAACGACGGCCGGATGATCGCGGGCAGGCCGACCAGCGGCTGCGCCTCCAGCGCCTCGTCCAGTGAATGCGCCGCCTGGCTTTTGGGACTTTCAAGGCCGATGGCGTCCATGGCCTTGCGGAACTTGCCTCGGTCTTCGGCCTTGTCGATTACCTCGGCGCGGGCGCCGATCATCTCGACCGCGTACCTTTCCAGCACCCCGGCCCTCTCCAGCGCCAAGGCGACATTCAGCGCCGTCTGGCCACCCATGGTTGGCAGAAGCGCATCCGGGCGTTCCTTCTCGATGATCTTCTCAACCATCTCGGGGGTGATCGGCTCGATGTAGGTGGCGTCGGCGACATCGGGATCAGTCATGATCGTCGCGGGGTTGGAGTTGACCAGCACAATCCGGTAGCCTTCCGCCCGCAGAGCTTTGCAAGCCTGCACGCCTGAATAGTCGAACTCGCATGCCTGACCGATGACGATCGGCCCAGCACCGATGATCAGAATTGAGGCGATGTCGGTTCGTTTAGGCATCGTTGCTCGCGCGAGCGGGTGGCCGCGCGGGAAACGCGCGCGGTCGCCAGTCGGGGATGAAGGCTAAACGGCGGGTTTAGAGGCGCGGGCGGGGGCGCGCAAGGCGGCCGATCTTCTCCCGTAATACCGACGCGCCGCCATCGCCGCTACCGCCAGGCCCGGCAGGCCGAGCAGGATCGCCGCCGATAGCGGGATGCCCGCCTCCGCCAGGCCCGCCGCCGTCAGGCAGGCAGCGGAACAGCCGACGTCCCAGCCCGCTTCGGTGGCGATATGGAATCGCATAGGACATGGCGCTGCCTTGGCGAGGTTGTAGTGGGCGGTGGCCAACGCCGGGATGATCAGCGAGCCAACCAAGGCGCCCAGCGCGTTGGCGGCCAGGGCCAGCCAGGGCGAGCCGATGCTGATGGCGCGAAGCAGCACGACGCCGGCGGCGACGCTCGCGGCGATGACCACCGCGCGGCGGCCGTTACCCTGGTCGATGTGGCGGCCGAGCATGAGGCCGCAGACGGCGCCGGCCAGCGCCGCCAGGGCCATCGCGCCGCCGTAGGCGGTGAGGCTCTTGCCCAGGGAGATGAAGAGGGCGATCTGCCAGACGAAGAAGAAGCAGGCATCAAACCAGCCGTCGCTGAGGGCTATCACTACGCCAAGGCGCGCAGCGCGAAATGCGCCGGGGGCCGAAGGCTTGACTGGCACATTTGGGGCCCCGATCAGCGGCAAGGCGGCCATGGCCTGGACAACCCCGACGGCAGCGAACATTCGCCCAGGCCCCAGGGTGACCAGCGCCCAGGCGCCGATCAGCGGCGCGCCGATCCCGATAACCGAGACCAACGCCTCGCGCGCGCCCAGTTGATGGCCCCGATGTTCAGCATCGCCGATTGTGGCGAAATAGGCGTAGTAAGCTGGCCAATAGAGCACGTCGCCGATTGCCGAAACCAGAGCCCGGCCAGCACCCCGCCGACGCCATGGACCGCCGCCAGCACCTGGTACTGCAGGGCCAGGAACAGGGTTCCGGCGATCAGTACCGGCTTGATGCCAACGCGTTTGGTCAGCGGCAGGATGGCCGGCCGCAGCACGAATCGCAGTGCCTGGATCGCGGCCAAGCTCGCCAGGGACGCGGGAATCGGCACGCCCGCGCGCAACAGGAAGACAAGGAAGAATACGCCCCCGCCGCTCTGAGCCGCAGCCATGACGCCGTAATGCAGATTGACGCGATTGACCGCGCTATTGGCGAGAAATGCCATTTT
>JAYTRF010000019.1:0-39334 GCA_043746375.1 Caulobacteraceae bacterium
TGGTCAGGGTGATCCGGTAGATGACGCTAGGCGCCGTGGCGATCAGGTTGAGGTTGAACTCGCGGGTCAGCCGCTCCTGGACTATTTCCAGGTGCAGCAAGCCCAAAAACCCGCAGCGAAAACCAAAGCCGAGCGCGGCGCTGGTTTCCATCTCATAGGTGAACGAAGCGTCGTTGAGGCGAAGCCGCCCAACCGCCGCGCGCAGATCCTCGAAATCGGCCGCATCGGCGGGGAACAGTCCGCAGAAGACCACTGGCTGCACCGGCTTGAATCCGGGCAGGGCCGCAGCCGTCTGGCGGCGTTCCTCGGTAATGGTGTCGCCGACCGCCGCGTCGGCCACATCCTTGATCTGGGCGGTGATGAAGCCGATTTCGCCGGGGCCTAGCGAAGGCGCTTCGGTAGCCTTGGGGAGAAACACCCCTAGCTTGTCGACCTTGTAGGTAGCGGCAGCCTGCATCATCCGCACCTGGGCGCCGACCTTCAGGCGTCCGTCGATCACTCGCACCAGAACCACCACGCCGAGGTAGGCGTCGTACCACGCGTCGACCAGCAGGGCCTTCAGCGGCGCGGTCTCGTCGCCCGTGGGCGGCGGCAGCTGGGTGACAATGGCTTCGAGCACCGCGTGAATGCCAAGTCCGGTCTTGGCCGAGCATTCGATGGCCCCCGAGGCGTCGATGCCGATCACCTCTTCGATCTGCTCGCGAACCCTCTGCGGCTCGGCGGCGGGCAGGTCGACCTTGTTGAGCACCGGGACGATTTCGTGGTCGTGCTCAATGGCCTGATAGACATTGGCCAAGGTCTGGGCCTCGACCCCCTGGCTCGCGTCCACGACCAACAGCGATCCTTCGCAGGCGGCCAGCGAGCGGCTGACCTCGTAGGCGAAGTCGACGTGGCCCGGGGTGTCCATCAGGTTGAGCACATAATCGCGTCCATCGTCGGCGCGGTAATTCAACCGCACCGTCTGGGCCTTGATGGTGATGCCGCGCTCGCGCTCGATATCCATCGAATCGAGCACCTGCTCCTTCATCTCGCGCGCCGTCAGGCCGCCGGTCTCCTGGATCAGACGATCGGAGAGCGTCGACTTGCCGTGGTCGATGTGGGCGATGATGGCAAAGTTGCGGATGGCGGCGGGCATCGTCATGGCGGGCGAGGCTCTAGCAACAACCGCGGCCCGGCGCGAGGGCGCGGCGTTCATCGCAGCGCCGCAATGGGGCCTAAACTCTGGGTCTAGAATTGACGCTGATTCGCAACGGAGGGGTTAAGCGCCATGGATCGCCGCTCGCTGATCGTCTCGGCCCTCGCCTTAGCGGCCGCGCGCCCGGTCTTGGCTCAGCCCGATGACCAGAGCTATGGCGACGACCGCGGCCCCAATCCGCCGCCCAGGCGGGATGGCGAGCCAGCGCCGACCTACAGCCGAGAGGAGACGGTAAGCCGTGTCTCCGACTTTCTCGGCGTCACCGCCGAGTCGGCGGCCGCGGCGGTGGAGCGGGCATTCCGTGAAAACGGCCAGCCCACCGGGTACATAGCCGGCGAGGAAGGGGCCGGCGCCTTCGTCGTCGGCCTGCGCTATGGCCGCGGCCTTCTCTATATGAAGAACCGCAAGCCCATGGATGTGTTCTGGCAGGGGCCGTCGGTGGGTTTCGACTGGGGCGGCAACGCCAGCCGGGTGTTCACCCTCTGTTACAACCTGCAATACCCGGACGCGATCTTCCGGCGCTTTCCCGGCGTCGAGGGCTCGGCCTATCTGGTCGGCGGCCTTGGCGTGAACTATCAGCGCGCGGAGGATATCACGCTCGCGCCCGTGCGCGCCGGTGTCGGCCTGCGGCTCGGCGCCAACGTCGGCTACCTTTCCTACAGCCGCAAGCGCCACTGGGTGCCGTTCTAAAGCCTTGGTCGATTGCGTGGACAGGGGCCCGCGACCCCTCGTCCGTCGGCTTTGCCGCCGTCTTTTCCCGCAACTGGGAAGGGGAGACTTAAGAACGCAACCGGGCGCCGACCGCCTTTTCTGCGGCCCCCACGATCCTTGCGCAAAGAGCTTCGATCTCGCCTTCGCTCAGGGTTTTCTCGCGGGGTTGGATAGTGGCTTCAAGGGCGACCGATTTGTGACCGGCCGGCACGCCACCGCCCTCGTAGACATCGAAGACGGTGACGGCGGAGATCAGGCTGCGATCGGCGCTCTGCACGGCGCGGACGAGGTCGCCGGCCGGCGTGGCGCGGGCGACAACGAAAGCCAAATCGCGGGTCAGCGGCATCAACGGGGACAAGGTCAGCGGGGGCCGGGTCTTGGCGCCCTTGCGTTTAGGTTCGGGGATCGCCTCAAGCCAAACCTCGAACGCCCACATCGGACCATCGGCATCGAGCGACTTGAGGACGGCGGGGTGGAGTTCGCCCCACTCGGCCAGCACGGTCCTGGCGCCCAACTGCAGGCGGGCCGAACGTCCAGGGTGCCACCAGGAAGATGCGGCGCCTTGCACGACCTGCAGAGAGACTGCCGGCGCGCCGAGGTCGCGCAGCAGCGCCATCAGGTCGCCTTTCAGCGTGAACAGGTCGTTGGCAGCGTCCTTTTGCCAATGGCGGTCACCATCAGGGCTTGTCACGGCGGCGACAGCGGTGCGCTGATCGGCGGGGGTGTCGCCGGCGAAAACGGGGGCGATCTCAAACAGCGCTGAGCCTGGAAACCCGCGCCTGGCGTTGCGCGCGGCGGCCTCGATCAGGCTGGGGAGCAGCGATGGCCGCATGACATCGAGATCGCCGCCGATCGGGTTTTCCAGGGTCAGCGCCTCGCCGCCGCCGCCGAAGGTCTCGGCCGCCGCCCGCGAGATGAACGACCAGGTCAGCGCTTCGGCATAGCCAGCGGCGGCGAGGAACCTGCGCGCCCGCTTGATGCGGTTCTGACGTTCCGTAAGCACGCCTCCGACCGGATAGGCGACGGGCGGGAGAGGCGTTGGCTCGATCGCGTCGTAGCCGGCAATGCGAGCGACTTCCTCGACAAGGTCCGCAGGGCCCTCGACATCGCGCCGCCAGCTAGGCGGCGATACGCGCCATTCGTCGAGCCGAAAGCCGAGGGCAGTCAGGATAGTCCGTATACGGTCATGAGGTAGATCAAGCCCGCCCAGCCTCGCAACGTAGTCCGGGTCGAAGTCGATCGTTGGCGGTGAGGCCGGCCGGTCGCCGGCGACCAAGATGGCCGATGGCTCGCCGCCGCACAACTCGACAATCAGGCGCGTCGCTAGCTCAAGCCCTGGTATGACAAAGCCCGGGTCGACCCCACGCGCGAAGCGGTACTGAGCGTCGGAGGCGATGCCGGTGGCTCGGCCTGTCTGGGCGGTGCGGATCGGGTCGAACCAGGCGCTCTCGACGAACACGTCGAGGGTCGCGTCGCTGACTGCGGTCGAGAGGCCCCCCATGACCCCGCCAAGGCCCACCGGTCCCGCGCCGTCCGCGATGACGCACATCTGCGGCGTTATTGAATAGGTCTTGCCGTCCAGGGCCGCGAGGCTCTGGTCCGGCCGGCCAAGCCGCGCCTCAACGAAGCTCCCGGTCAGCTTTGCGGCGTCATAGACGTGCAACGGCCGGGCGCGGTCGTGGGTGATCAGATTGGTGATGTCGACCAGGGCGCTTATCGGGCGAAGGCCGATAGAGCGCAGGCGATCGGCAAGCCAGTCGGGTGACGGACCATTCTTCACTCCCCGGATCAGCCTGCCGGCGAACATCGGGCAGGCGTCGGAGCCATCGAGGCGAATTTCGATAGGGCAGGGGAAGGCGCCGGCGACGGGTGCGACCGCAACATCCTTCAAGGTCCCGAGGCCGGCGGCGGCCAGGTCGCGGGCGATCCCAGCCACGCCAAGCCAGTCGGGACGGTTCGGGGTGACCTCGAAGTCGATTACCGCTTCACGCCCCAGGGCCGCCGCCGCGGGGGTCCCCACCGGCTGGTCCGCAAGCTCGATGATGCCGTCGGACTGTTCTGAGATTTCGAGCTCCGCCGCTGAGCAGAGCATGCCGTTGGAGACGACGCCGCGCACGCTCCTCGGCTCCAGCGTGATCCCGCTACCCGGAATGAACGTCCCGATAGGGGCATAGATCGTCGTCAGCCCGGCGCGGGCGTTGGGGGCGCCGCAGACGATCTCCTTGCGCCCATCGCGGGTGTCGACCTGGCAGACACTCAGGCGGTCAGCGTTCGGATGTCGGTGCGCTTCAATGATCTTGGCGACCGAGAATGCAGCGAGCTTGGCGGCGGGATCATCGACATGCTCGACTTCCAGCCCGGCCAAGGTCATCGCCCGCGCGACCTCATCAGCCTCGGCCGATGTGTTCAGATGTTCCTTCAGCCACGAAAGGGTGAATTTCATCGCCCGCCCTCGCTCAGCTCAGACCCGACGCCGGGCTGGGATCGGCGAAGGCGGAAAATCCGTAGTGCGCGAGCCAGCGCGTGTCGGCCGTGAAGCTCTCCCGCAGATCGGGCATGCCGTATTTGAGCGCCGCCAGCCGATCGACCCCGAACCCGAAGGCGAAACCCTGCCAGACATCCGGATCGAGCCCGCAGGTGGTCAGGATGTTGGGGTGGACCATGCCGCCGCCCAGGATCTCCAGCCAGTCGGCCCCTTCTCCGATCTTGATGGTCGCGGTCGAGCGGTCGCACTGGACGTCCATCTCCGCAGAGGGCTCAGTGAACGGGAAATGATGAGGCCGAAAACGCGTCACGACGCCGTCGGCCTCGAAAAAGCGGCGGATGAAAGCATCCAGCGTCCACTTCAGATGGCCCATGGTGATGCCGCGGTCGATGACCAAGCCTTCCATTTGATGGAACATCGGCGTGTGGGTGGCGTCGCTATCGCAGCGATAGACCCGGCCCGGCCCGACTACCCGGATAGGCGGCGCGCGATAGACCTCGAAGGCCGCGGCGCCGATGGCGACGTTGGCCTTGCGCATGGTGCGCACCTGGATCGGGCTTGTGTGGGTGCGCAGGACTTTCCGCTCGCCGTCGGCGCCGGGCTTGAAGAAAAACGTGTCGTGCATTTCCCGCGCCGGGTGCCTTGGCGGGAAATTGAGCGCGGTAAAGTTGTGAAAGTCGTCCTCGATGTCCGGGCCCTCCGCGACGCCGAAGCCGAGCTCGGCGAAGATGGCGATCATTTCGTCCATCACCTGCATGGTCGGATGCACGCTCCCCCTGCGCCTTGGCGGCGCGGGCAAGGAAAGATCGAGGTTTTCGCTCGCAAGTCGCGCATCGAGTTCTGCAGCCTCAAGCCCCCGGCGGCGCTGCGCGATGGCGTTGGTGATCTTGTCGCGCAGGGCATTGATCGCCGGCCCCTCGGCTCTGCGCGCCTCCGCACTCATCGCGCCGAGCGATTTGAGCCGGACTGTGATCGCGCCGGTCTTGCCCAGCGTGGCGACCCGGACCGCTTCGAGCGCCGCCACATCGCCGGCCAGGGTGATTGCGGAGATCAAGTCTGCTTCAAGCTGAGAGAGATCGGTCATGACGATGTGCCTACGCCTGCCTCCGCCTCATGGGGAGGGCGGCCATAAGAGCCGGTGCGGAACTTGGGTGTGTTCGCGCCCAATCGCCTTGGGGGTCTCCGCCCTCGACTAGGGAAAGTAGCGGACGTCCGTCAAGCCAACGCGGCGCGAACCTTTTCGGCGATGGCCTTGAACGAAGCTGGATCTGCGCCCGCGATTTCGGAGAGAACCTTGCGGTCGATGTCGATCCCGGCCAGCTCAAGGCCGTGACTAAATCGCGAATAGGTCATGCCCTCGGCCCGAGCGGCGGCGTTGATGCGTTGGATCCACAGCGCGCGGAACGAGCGTTTGCGCACCTTGCGGTCGCGGTAGGCATACTGGCCCGCCTTGTCGACCGCGGCCTTGGCGGCGCGGATGGTGTTCTTGCGACGGCCCCAGAAACCCTTGGCCTGCTCAAGAACCTTTTTGTGCTTGGCGTGGGCGGTGACGCCGCGTTTGACTCTGGCCATGGTCTGTCGCTCCTAAGTCACAGGCCGTAGGGCAGGTAGGATTTGATCGTCTTGGCGTCCGCCTCGCTCATCACCTTGGTGCCACGGTTGGTGCGGATGTATTTGCTTGAGTGGCTCATCAGCCGGTGCCGTTTGCCGGCGACCCCGGCCTTGATCTTGCCGGTCGCAGTGATCTTGAAGCGCTTCTTGGCGCCCGACTTGGTCTTCAGCTTGGGCATTTTGCATCGGCGCCTCGAAAGGCAGCCGTCCTTATTCAAAAGAGCGAGCGTTCGAGAACCGCCATGGCATGCCTGTGGGCCAGGCGGCTCAATAGGAAGCGGCGGTCATTAGGCCAAAGCCCCGCCCAAGGCAAGGTTCTGTTGGCCTCGAAGCCGACCGACTAGGAAGAAGAAGCGGGTGGGGGAAGTCGTTCCGGCTCAGCCGACCTCCTGAGCTGGCAAGCGAGCTGCGGCGCGGCCGGCGGAGAGCGCCAGCAGAATTGCGGGCGCGACGATGAGGGCGCCCATGATGAAAGGTCCGTTGACGCTGATCCCGGCGAACACCAGACCCGCGGTAAACGGGCCCACGAAGCGGGCGAATGCGCCGGTGGCGTTGTTGAGACCCATGATCTGACCCTGATTGTCCGGGTCGATAGCCCGTGACATCAGCGCCCCCGAATTGGGGAAGGCCACCGACGACGACAGCGCGGTCAGGGCCATCAGGGCGATGGTGGCGACGCCGCCGTCGGTGAGCGGTTGCAGGGCCATGGAGATCACCGTCCCGGCCATGCCGACGGCCAGCATGCGCGCCTCGCCAAATCGCCGCGACAGCGCGCCGGTGATGAAGAACTGGGTAGGGGCGGAGACCAGTCCGGCGACGCCAAAGCAGAGGCCCACATTGCGCGGCTGCCAGGCGAAGCGATGCTGCGCCCACAGGCCAAACACCGACTCGATGCCGGTGAAGGCGAAGCCGACCAGGAAGGTCAGGAGCATCAGCCGGCCGATGACGGGGTGTCGCGCGGCGAAACCGAACATCACCCAGCGGCTGGGCGGATTGGCGGGGGCCGGCCTTCGCTGCCGGCTTTCCCGGACCGCCAGGGTGATGCCGAGCGCCGAGCAGGCGGCAAGCCCCGACGCCACCAGGAGCGGAATCTGGAAACCGATCGGCCCGACCGAAGTCTTGGCCAGCATGCCGCCGGCGAAGGGCCCGAGAATGAAGCCGATGTTGTAGGAAGCGCCGAGCCTGGCCATCCGGCCGGCGCGGCTTTCCAGCGGCGTCACGTCAGCGATGTAGCCCTGCACCACCGAACCGTTACCGGCCGCCATCCCGCCGAAGAAGCGGATGATGAACGCCAGATAGATGTTCGGCGCGAAAGCGAGCAGGCCGTAACAGGCGCAGTTGGCCAGGGTGGTGAAGATCAGGATCGGCTTGCGGCCGATGCGGTCCGAAAGCCGTCCCCAGAACGGCTCGCCGAAAAAAGAGCCCATCGAATAGGCAGAGAAGATAAGCGCGATCTGCCAGGGCTGAGCGTGAAACGATGCGCCGTAGAACGGCAGCAGGGGCACGACTATGCCAAACCCCAGCATGTTGATGAACATCACCGACAAGAGGATGTAGAAGGCCGCGTCCGAATGCCGGGCCGTCGGGGCTGGCGCCAGGGCGGTCATCGCAGCGCTGATAGGGCGGCCCCTGGGCGGGCGCAAGACAGGCCGCTGCGGTCTCAGTGCGATTGCGTGAAGATTTCTCCTGCGCCCTCGCCCTTTAACGCGGGGCCAGAATCATGATCATCTGGCGGCCTTCCATGCGGGGCTCGTACTCGACCTTGGCCACGGGGTCGAAGTCGGTGCGCACCTGTAGCAGAAGCTTCATGCCGAGCTCCGGGTGGCGCATCTCGCCGCCTCGGAAGCGCAGGGTCACCTTGACCTTGTCGCCCTCTTCGAAAAACCGGTGCATGGCCCGGGCCTTGACCTCGTAATCGTGGATATCGATGTTCGGCCGCAGCTTGATTTCCTTGACCTCGACCAGCTTTTGACGCTTGCGGGCCTCGTTCTTTTTCTTCTGTTCCTGGAACTTGAACTTGCCATAGTCGAGGATCTTGCACACCGGCGGATCGGCTGTGGGAGACACTTCGACCAGATCGAACCCCGCTTCGACGGCCGCTTCGAGGGCGGCGGAGGTGGGCATTATTCCCTGCTTTTCTCCGTTCTGGTCGATCAGCAGAACGCGCGGGACGCGAATCTCATCATTGATGCGCGGACCGTCCTTCGACGGCGGCGCTGACATGGGACGGCGAATAGGCTGTGCTCCTTGGCGGTTTCAGGTGTGTCGGCAATCGCCACCATAGCAGCTTATGGGGGCGGCGCCCCGCGCGATCAAGCGGCGCGCACCGCGAGCCTGAGGCTCGTGGCCAGAACCGTGTCGACCGATACGTCCTTCAGATCCGGCGCCTGGAAGACGGTGACGTGGCCCCGAGGGCCGCAGAGGGCGGGATCGGAGGCCGATGAGAACAGCGCGATGGTCGGCGTGCCGGTGGCCGCGATCAGGTGCACGGGGCCGGTATCGTTACCCACAGCCAAGGCGGCCCGCATGCCCAGCGTGGCTATTTGAGCGAAATCGGTGCGGCCGGTGAGGTCCCTGGCTCTGGGCGCATGGCGCTGGATGGCGCGCGCCAGAGCGCTTTCCTGGACGGCGCCGACGATGACGATGTCGAAGCCTTCGTATTGCAGCCTTTCGGCCAGACGCCCGTAGTGGTCGACCGGCCACCGTTTGTCAGGATGTTCCGGCGAGCTGCCGGGAATGAGAAGCACCACTGGACGAGGGCCAGGAGCGCTGATCGGCCGCGCTGCGGGACTGCGGTTGACGATCCAGGAAATGTCGGGGGGCGGAGCCGAAAGCGGACGGGTCGGCGCCTCGGGCCAGATGCCGGCGGCCTCAAGCTGCTCGGCCTGTCGTTCCAGTGCATGCATCTTGGCGCGATTGCGATTGCGATGGGGCAGGGCGCAGCCGATCGCGGTTCCCGACCACGCCGGCGGAAACGGTCGCAATGCGTGAAAATAGAGCTTCGTGCGGCCGCTGTTCTGGAGATCGTAAACTCGGTCGTAATTCGAAGCCCGCAGCCGTGCAACCAACATTAGCCAGCCGCTCGCGCTCGGCGGACGCCCATCGGTATCGACGCGATCGAAGAATGGGCTGGAGCGGGCCAGGGTTTCAAACGGAGGCGTGGTCAGAAGGGTGATCGTGGCCTGCGGATGCGCCGCGCGGATGCGCTCGAACGCGGGGAAGGCGAGCACGAAGTCGCCGACCGCGGATAGCTTGATGACTAGCACCCTGTTGATCGTCTTCACGCCCGCCCCTCCAAGACGCCGCGATAGACCCTAAACGTCGCCTCGCACATGGCGGGAAGGGAATAGAAGCGCAACACCCTCTCGCGCGCCGCCGCGCCCATGGCGGCCAGACGATCGCCGGGTGTCGACAGGGCCATGGCCAAAGCCGATGTCCAGCCGGCCGCGTCCCCTGGCGGGGCAAGCCAGCCAGTCAGGCCATCTATTACGGTCTCCGCAGGGCCGCCCAGCGCCGAGGCGATGACCGGGCGACTCATGGCCCCGGCTTCGACAGCGGTGCGGCCGAAGGACTCCGCCACCAACGACGGGACGACGACCAGGTCGCAGATTGCGTAAGCCGCCGGCATGTCGTCACACTGTCCGACCAGGCGGACCTGATCGCCCAACCCGGCGACTGCTGCCTCGGCTTCGATGGCCATCGCGAAGCCGCGCCGGGCCTCTTCGCCCGCGAGGATCAGCAGAACCTGTTCACGGCCGTTCAATCCGGCCAAAGCCTCGATGAGAACTGCATGGCCCTTGAGCGAAGTCAGCCGGGCCGGACAAAGGACGATGAACCGGCGCTCGCCAGGGGCCACGCCCCAGGATTCCCGCAGCGCGTTGACGCGCGCGGACGAAACGGCGGCCAGAGAAAACATCGAGGCATCGATGCCTTCGGGCACGATGGCCACCTTCTGCGCCGGCAGCCCGTGTTCGGCCAAGACGTGCGCTGCGGTGAAGGTCGAATTGGCGATGACCACGTCGCCGCGGGTCATGATCGCGTTGTACCACCGCTTCAGCGCCGACCTGGCAGCATACACTCCGTGATAGGTGGCGATCAGCGGTATGTTGGTCGCCCGTGCAGCTGAAAGCGCGCTGAAGGCGGGCGCGCGAGATCGCACATGGAGCAGGCTGACCGCATCGCGTTTGATCACTGCGGCCAATCGTGAAGCGTTCGCGGCCATGGTCAGCGGATTTTTCGAATGGACCGGCAGGCGGATCAATCTTGCCCCGCTGGCCTCCAGCCTGCCTTCCAGCCTGCCCCCCCGGGAGGCGACCAGACTTGTTCCACCCGCGTCGGCCACGGCCGCGGCGACATCCAGGGTGAGTTGTTCGACACCGCCCCCGTCCAGCGCGGGCGTGACCTGGAGCAGGGTGAAACCGGTCGGAAGGCTGGAACCTGGGATGCGCTAAACTCCGGTCAGCCGGTCTGGAGAACGGCGTCGCTTTTCGGTTTACCAAAACCGGGCGGCAGGGATCGACATTCTTCGCGCGGCTGTTGTGTCAACCAAGCGCGGCCCGCTCGCCGGGCTCGCTGGTCAATGGACCGTCAGCGCCGGTCAGCCGCCACACGCCCCTTGGCCTGACGAACAGCCAATAATAACCGGCGAAAGCCAAGCTCACCACGACATTGGCGGCAAGGCCAAGCCGGCCGACCTCTGGATCGGCGAGGTCGGCGGCGACGACGCCCCCCAGCGCGATCAGCCCCAAGACCGATGCCCAGGGCTGCCATGGCGCACGATAGGCGCCTTGCAGGGTTGATCCGGTGCGGCGACCGACCAGGGCTGCAGCCATGACGCCGATGTACACAAATACGATGCTGGTGGCCGTCAGGACCACCAGAAGGCGTAGCCTCAGCAGGCAGGCGATGGCCGACAGAACGCCCATCACCAGGGTGGCGATGTGCGGGGAACGGAAGCGCCGATGGGTGGCCCCCAAGGCATTGTTCAAAAGGGTTGGCCATGCCTGGTCGCGCGCCGTGGCGTAGAGGTAGCGGGCGTTTGTCAGGGCCAGGGCGATCATGGCGTTGACGATGGCGAACGCCACCCCCAGGCTGACCGCCTTTGAAAACCACGCGCCCCCCGCCGCGACGAACGCGGATATCGGCGAAGGGGCCGCCAGGACGACTTTCAGGTCCGGGGCCCCGACCACGACGGCGATCATCGGAATCGCTTCCCAGAACACCGCGATCGCTAGGGCCGCGAGGATAACCCCGGAAATGCTTCGACGCGCCTCCTTCAATTCCTCTCCGAACGACACCGCCCCGCCAAATCCATTGTAGGCGTAGATCGCCCCCGCCGTGCCAAGTCCGATGGCGGTCATCGAGGTCGGATGGAGCAGTCCCGCTGCGGACACTGCCGCCGGGTGAATGACCGCCGAGGCTATGGATCGGTGTTCGTGAAATAGACCAAGGCTGGTCACGGCCGCCAGGGCGAGGAGTTCGGCGGCGAGAAAGAGACCGGTGACAACGGCATTGGTGCGGATATTGAGAACGGCGACAGCCGTCGAGAGTCCCACCGCTGCCAGGGCCGCTGGCAGGCCGGGGATGCCAGGGATTACCACGCCGAGGTACGCCGCGAGACCCAGTGCGGTCACCGCCTGCGACAACGCCCCGCCGATAACGTTCAGGCCAAGGGCCATGAAGCCCCAAGAAGGACCCAGTACCCGACCAAGGAAGGTGTATTCCGCGCCGGTGATCGGGAAGGCCGACGACAACTCGGCATAGGCAAACGCGACCGGCACACAGATGATCGCAGCGGCGAAAAAGGCGACCAGCGCCCCCGTGCCAGCCTGGACGATCACCGCCGAGCCGATGACGAACACAGACGCAGCAGGGGTGATGCCCGATACGGTGAGCAACAGCGCGCCGAGACGGCGCATGCTCCGATCAAGGGGTCGCACGTTCGTGCTCAAGGCCCCTAGAGGCGCCTTCACGACAAAGCCAGCACCGCTTTGGCGGCCGCCCTGGCCTCCGGGCCGAGCGTGGGATGCGCCACGGCCATGGCAAGATTGGCTCGCAATAGGCCGACTTTGTCGCCGCAATCGAAGCTGGGGCCGCGGTACTCGAGGGCGTGAAAGCTCTGTCGCGCCATAAGGGCGGCCATGGCGTCGGTCAACTGGATTTCGCCGCCAGCGCCTTTTCTGTGTTGCCCGAGCAGTTCAAAAATCTCCGGCTGCAGGACATAGCGTCCAGAGATGAACAGGCTGGAAGGTTCAGTCCCGGGCGGCGGCTTTTCAACCATGCCGCGCAGGGTGCTCAGCCGCCCCTCGAAGCCCGGGGCTGCATCGCCCAGCGCAACGATGCCGTACTTATGGGTCTGGCCGGCCGGGGCGGCCTCTACGGCGACGATGTTGCCGCCGACGGCCTGATAGGCGGCAATCGTCTCCTGCAAGGCGCTCGGCGTTCCGCTCATCAGCATGTCGGGCAGGATGACCGCGAAGGGTTCGTCGCCGATGACTTCCCTCGCACACCACACGGCGTGGCCAAGACCCAACGGGGCCATCTGGCGCACAAAGCTCATTTCCCCGGCGCGGGGCAGTTCGGCGACGATCTGGGCCAGTTCCGCCTGGCGGCCCTTGGCGGCCAGCAGCGCCTCGACCTCGAGGTTATGGTCGAAATAGTCCTCGAGCGCTTGCTTTCCCCGCCCGGTGACCATGACGAAATGCTCGATGCCAGCAGCTCTCGCCTCGGCGATTGCATAGGCGATGATTGGCCGATCGAAAACGTTGAGCAGTTCCTTGGCCACAGTCTTGGCCGCCGGCAACACGCGCGTCCCCATCCCCGCGACGGGCAGCACGGCCTTGCGAATTGGTTTGTTCATGGCCCCTTACGCTCCGCTCTAATACCCTCTCAGCGCGGGAATTGAAGTATGTACACACTTATACCAACCGCCCCCGGGGATTCAGGCTGTCTGGCTTTCTTCCCCCCGGCTGGAATCCGACGGAAAGCCATCAGGCGGACATTGGGAGGTCCGTATCGATCCCCTACTGGAGCGGCTAGCGATGAGCGCTGGTGTAAGACAATTCCTGCCCATGAGCCTCATTTCGTGGCAGCATCGCGGTCGAAAGGGGGGATTTTATGACCATCACCGTGCGCGCTCTCTTCGCCGCCGCCTTGTGCGTGATTGCCTCATCTGCGACCGCCCAGATGGCAGGTCCGATGGGCGCTATGCGCATGCCGCCCATGCCAACCGTCTACGGCGGTCAGGCCGACAAGCCCGGCGCCCCGGTGTTCCGGGGTCTGGGCGACCACCACCACGCGATCTCTACGCATAACAAGGCGACCCAGGCCCTGTTCGACCAGGGTGTGCAGCTATTGTTCGGTTTCAACCACGCCGAGGCAATCCGCTCGTTTCGCGAGGCCGCCAGGCTCGATCCGGCCTGCGCCATGTGCTGGTGGGGCGTGGCCTTCGCGCTCGGCCCCAACATCAACCTGCCGATGCCGGCGGACGCCGTGCCCCCGGCTTGGCAGGCGCTGGCCAAGGCGCAGGCCCTGGAGGGCGGCGGCACGCCGGAGGAGCGCGCCTGGATCGCCGCCCTGGCCACGCGCTATTCGCCCGATCCCACGGCAGACCGCAAGCCGCTCGACGAGGCCTTCGCGGCCGCCATGGGCCGGGTTTGGCGCAATTATCCGACTGATCTCGATGCCGGCGTCTTCTGGGCCGAGGCGATGATGGACACTCAGCCCTGGGACTACTGGCAGGCTGATGGCGCGACGCCAAAGGGGCACGGGGCCGAGATCGTCGCCGCCCTCGAACGAGTCATCGCCGCCGAGCCGCGCCATCCTGGCGCGCTGCACCTCTACATCCACGCGGTGGAAGGCTCGACGACGCCTGAGCGGGCCGAAGCGGCCGCCGACCGACTCGCCACCCTGATGCCCGGGGCCGGACATATCGTCCACATGCCCTCGCACATCTATTATCGCGTCGGACGGTACCGCGACGCCATAGAAGCGAACCGCCGCGCAGCGAAGGTCGACGAGAGCTACATCGCCGCTTGCAAGGCGCAGGGCTATTATCCGATCGGCTACTACGGCCACAACATACACTTCCTGTGGAGCACATCGCAGATGATGGGCCGATACGGCGATGCCCTCGGAGCTGCTCGGCGCTTGGTGAAGGCCGTGAATGCGGTGGAAACCGCCAAGACGCTGCCCTATGCTGAACTGTATGCGCTCACGCCGGTCGCCACCCTGCTTCGCTTCGGCCGCTGGCGCGAAATCCTGGCCGAACCCGCGCCGCCAGCGTCGCTAAAGATTGACTCCGCACTCTGGCTACAGGCCCGCGGCTTCGCCTTGGCGAACACCGGCGATCTGGACAGCGCCCGGGAAGTCCGGACGCTTCTAGCTCTGCTGGCCGGAGAAGATCTGGCTGCCTACGATGCGGCGGGTCTCCCAGCCAGGCAGATGGTGGCCCTTTCCCTCGCTTTGCTCGACGGAGAGATTGCGCGCAAGGGCGGCAAACTTGGCGACAGCGTTGCTCATTTCAAACAAGCTGCGGAGATCGAGCGGAACCTGCCGTACACGGAGCCGCCGTATGCTTACCAGCCCGTCAGCCATGTGCTTGGCGAAGCCTTGATCGAGGATGGTCGCGCGCCCGAGGCGGAAGCCGTCTATCGCGCCAGCCTCCAGGTTTATCGCCGCGACGGATGGTCCCTGATGGGGCTTTCCCAGGCGCTAGCCGCGCAACATAAGACGAAAGAAGCTGCCCGCGCCCGCGGTGACTTCCGGGCCGCCTGGGTCAACGCCGATGTGACACTCGGGGCCTCACGATTTTGAATACTGGTTAGCGCTGGTCTGATGCGCCGACACCATCGTGCGACTACTCGACAGTCACCGACTTAGCCAGATTGCGCGGCTGGTCGACGTCGGCGCCTTTTAGCACGCCGACTTGATAGGCTAACAGTTGCAGCGGAACGGCCATGACCAGGGGCGCGATCAGCGCTTCACAGGTCGGGGCTATCACCACCAGCGCTTCGGCCGGAGCCCGCGCCGCGCCCGCCTCGTCGGTGATGAGCACCACCCGTCCCTCCCTGGCGATGACCTCGCTGATGTTGGACATGGTTTTTTCGAAGAACGCATCCGATGGCGCGATCACCACCACCGGCGTAAGGCCGTCTATCAGGGCTATCGGGCCGTGCTTCATTTCGCCGGCGGCATATCCTTCGGCATGAATGTAGCTGACCTCCTTGAGTTTGAGGGCTCCCTCCATCGCCAGCGGGTACATCGATCCGCGACCGAGGTAGAGAACATCCCTCGCCTTGACGATGTCGTGGGCGACCGCGCGGATCGCGTCTTCCATCGAGACGGCCTGGGCGATCAGCCGTGGCGCTTCGAGAAGGACGTGCACCAGCCGCCGCTCCCTTGCCTCGTCGATCCTCCCGCGTTGACGCGCCGCAGCGATGGCAAGAGCGATGAGGACGCAGAGCTGCGCTGTGAACGCCTTGGTCGAGAGCACGCAGATTTCCGGACCGGCGTTGGTTGGCCACACGATGTCGACGTCCCGCACCATGGTCGATTCATGGGCGTTGACGATGGCCGCCGTCGGCAGATCCCGGGCTTTGCACCATTGCAGGGCGGCCAGGGTGTCGGCGGTTTCGCCCGACTGCGAGATGGCCAGCGCCAGCGTGCGGGGGACGACCGCCGGATCGCGATAACGGAATTCAGACGCCACCTCGGCGTCGACCGGGAGGCCGGCCAAGCTTTCGATAACGTACTTGCCGATCACGCCAGCGTAATAGGCGGTCCCGCAAGCCAGGATCTGGATTCTGTCGATGGCGGCGAAATCAAAACCGCCAGGGGCGCTGGCCTTGCCGGCGATCGGGTCGAGGTAGCTGGCCAAAGTATGCTGGCAGGCATCGGGCTGGTCATGGATTTCCTTTTCCATGAAGTGGCGATAGTTGCCCTTCTCGACCAGGGCCGAGGAGGCGGCGACGAGCCGCATGGGCCTTTGGACGCTGTTGCCGGCAGCGTCGAAGATCTCCGCGCGATCGTGGTCTATGGCTACGGAGTCGCCCTCGTCCAGGTAGGCGATGCGCTGCGTGAACGGGCCGACGGCCAACGCATCGGAACCGATGAACATCTCGCCATCGCCGTAGCCCACCACCAGGGGACTGCCCCGGCGGGCGCCCATGATCAGGTTTGACTCGCCATCGATCAGGACCGCCAGGGCATAGGCGCCGGTCAGTCTGTCCAGGGCGGTTCTGAAAGCCGCCAACGGCGTTTCACCGCCTTCGAGGGCCTGATCGATGAGGTGCGCGACGACCTCCGTGTCGGTGTCGCTTTCGAACCGGCGGCCGGCGCCGATCAACTCGGCCTTCAGTTCGGCGAAATTTTCGATGATGCCATTGTGGACCACGGTGACGCGGCCGGCCGCCTGCGGATGGGCATTGCGAACCGATGGTGCGCCATGCGTGGCCCAACGGGTGTGCCCGATCCCGACGGTAGCTGGCAGGGGATCGGCCGCAAGCACCGCCTCAAGTTCACGGATCTTGCCCTTGGCGCGGCGCCGCTCGAGGCCCTTGGCGGTATGGGCCGCCACGCCCGCCGAGTCATACCCGCGATACTCCAGTCGCCTGAGGCTATCGATGAGCCTGTCCGCGACCGGAACTGTGCCGACAATGCCGATGATGCCGCACATGAGGCCTCGCTTATGGTTGCAACGGCCGTTATGTGCCGGACAGCGCGGAGCGCTAGTCTTAAGAGCCTGCCCACCGATTACGCAATGGATTTAGGGTTTGCAAACGCCGGTTGGAGTAAAACTAGGGTGTCGCATTGTTTCCTTGATCGGAGAGACCGCAGCGGATGAAGAAGCGCGCCTATTTCGGTACGGACGGCATTCGCGGCCAGGCCAACAAATTTCCGATGACCGCCGAGGTCGCCCTGCGCGTCGGCCTGGCCGCCGGCAAAATCTTTCGTTCGGGAGGCGATCGGCGCCATCTGGTAGTGATTGGCAAGGACACGCGGCTTTCCGGCTACATGATCGAACCGGCCCTTGTGGCCGGTTTCACCAGCGTCGGCATGGACGTGAGGCTGTTTGGTCCGCTGCCTACTCCGGCGGTGGCGATGATGACGCGCTCCATGCGGGCAGACCTCGGGGTGATGATTTCGGCGTCGCACAACAGCTTCGCGGACAACGGCATCAAGCTCTTCGGTCCCGATGGCTACAAACTCTCGGACGACGTTGAGGCCCAGATCGAAGCGCATATGGACGAAGGCCTGCAGGAGGGGCTCGCCGAGCCCAAGCAGCTGGGCCGCGTGGCGCGCATGGACGAAGCGCAGGCGCGGTATATTGAGATCGTCAAGGCCACCTTGCCGCGCAGCCTCAGCCTGAATGGCCTTCGCGTGGTCATCGATTGCGCCCACGGCGCGGCGTACAAGGTCGCGCCGACCGCTCTCTATGAACTTGGGGCCGAGGTCATCGAGGTCGGCGTCAGTCCAAATGGCTCCAACATCAATGAAGAGTGCGGCTCCACTCATCCCCTGACCATGGCCCGGGCGGTAAAGGAATATCGGGGCGACATCGGCATCGCCCTGGACGGCGACGCCGACCGCCTGGTGATCTGCGACGAGCGCGGCCGCGTCGTCGACGGCGACCAGATCATGGCGCTGATTGCTGAGGCCTGGGTGGCCGACGACCGGCTGGCGGGCGGGGGCGTCGTAGCCACAGTGATGTCGAACCTCGGCCTCGAACGATTTCTCGCTGGGCGCGGTCTGACCCTGGAGCGAACGCCGGTCGGCGATCGCGCGGTCATGGCCCGCATGCGGGAGGGCAAGTTCAACCTCGGCGGCGAGCAGTCTGGCCACATCATCATGGCGGACTATTCAACCACTGGCGATGGTTTGATCGCTGGCCTGCAGGTCCTTGCCCAATTGGTCCGATCAGGAAAGCCGATGAGCGCACTGGCGCGGCAGTTTGAGCCGGTGCCGCAGAAGCTCGAAAACGTTCGGTTTACCGCTGGTCAGCCGTTGGACAACGAAGCGGTTAAATCGAGCATCGCCGAGGCTCAGGCACGCCTAAACGGATGTGGCCGCTTGGTGATCCGGGCCTCAGGCACCGAGCCGTTGATCCGGATCATGGCTGAAGGCGACGACGAAAAGCTCGTCAACCAGCTTGTCAAGGAAATCGCCGGGGCGGTGAAGTCCGCTGCTGGCCACCCCTGAGACTGTATGCCGGGTTCACGTCATCAGGACGCCGCGGCGCTGCAATCCGTTGTCGTCACCACGCCCAAAGTTCACGAACGGCCCAGACTGACATAACGGAACCCGAGCGCTCTAAGGTCTGCTGGGTTGTAGACGTTTCGTAGATCGATAATCAACGGGCTGCGCATCAGCGTCCTTATGCGTTCCAGGTCCAGGGCGCGGAACTGGTCCCATTCAGTCAAAATCACCAGCGCGTCAGCGCCGTCGGCAACCTCGTACGGGCCAGGTTTGAAGCCGACGCCGGTCAGCAGCTGCCGCGCCTCGTTGCCCTCAGGGTCGAAGGCCTGCACGGACGCGCCCATCGCCAGCAGCGCCGGGATGATCTCCAGGGCCGGCGCCTCGCGCATGTCGTCAGTGTTGGGTTTGTAGGTGAGCCCGAGCACGCCGATGGTCTTGCCGGCCAGCTGGCCGTCCAACGACGCCGCTACCTTTTGGGCCATGGCTCTCTTGCGCGCGTTGTTGATCTGGACGGTCGTCTCGACGAGACGCAAGGGTGAACCCGCATCACTTGCGGTACGCACCAGCGCGACGGTGTCCTTGGGGAAGCAGGATCCGCCATAGCCCGGTCCCACATGGAGGAACTTTGCGCCGATGCGCTTGTCGAGGCCGATGCCCCTGGCCACGTGCTGCACGTCAGCCCCAAGACGCTCGCACAGATCAGCCATCTCATTGATGAATGTTACCTTCATGGCCAGAAAGGCGTTGGCCGCATATTTGGTCAACTCGGAGGTTCGCCGGTCCGTGAACATCATTGGCGTCTCGTTGAGGTACAGGGGCCGATAGAGCTGGGCCATGACCGGCTTGGCCCGCCCGTCATCGAGCCCGACGATCACCCGGTCCGGGTGCTTGAAATCCTCGATCGCGGCGCCCTCGCGCAGGAACTCAGGGTTGGACACGACGGCGAAGTCGGCGTCCGGCCGCGCCGCGCGAATGATCGCTTCGATTTCGTCCCCCGTGCCGACTGGGACTGTCGATTTGGTGACAACAACGGTGAACCCATCGATGAGCTTGGCGATCATGCGCGCAGCGGCGCGCACATATTGAAGGTCGGCGTAGCCATCGCCTCTGCGTGCCGGCGTGCCGACCGCGATGAATACCGCGTCCGCCTCGGCGATCGCGCGCGTGCCGTCGGTACTGAAGAACAGGCGCTGCTGGGCCGCGCCGCGGCAGACGAGCGCTTCGAGACCCGGCTCGAAGATGGGCATCGTCCCGGCGTTCAGCCGCTCGATCTTGCCGCTGTCACTGTCGATGCAGGTGACGACATGCCCGAAATCGGCGAAGCAGGCGCCTGATACGAGGCCGACATAGCCCGTTCCGATCATCGCCACGCGCATCGATCAGCCCCCGTCACTTCGCCCCCTGTCCGCAGGGCCCGCGAAGCGTTTAAATTTCCTGGTTGTAGGACCCTATCTGCGGGCGGCGGCCAAGCCGGGGCTTCACCTCCTGGTGGAACAGCGCCCGCATATCGTTGGCTGATTGCGTACTTTCCACCACCACCACCAGCTCGGGCTTGTTGGAGGAAGCGCGAACCAGCAGCCATGAGCCGTCATCTAAGGCGACGCGCACGCCATTGACCGTAATCAATTCGACAATCCTGCGCCCCAGAATGGGCGTCCCCGCGTCGGCCAGATCCTGGTATTCTTTCACCACCTCGTCGATTACCGCGTATTTGGCTTCGTCGTCGCAGTGAGGGCTCATGGTCATCGAGCTGAAGGCCACCGGCAAGCCGCGCTTGAGGCCGCTCAGACGCTCGCCAGGATGCCGATCGAGCATCGAAAGGATTGCCGCTGCGGCCGTCAGACCGCAGTCATAGCCGCGGCCAAGCGGTGGGTTAAAGAAGAAATGACCGGACTTCTCAAAGCCGGCCAGAGCTCCGATCTCCGCAGTCTTGCGCTTGATGTAGCTGTGACCTGTCTTCCAGTAGACGGTGGTCGCGCCGCTGGCCGCCAGCACCGGATCGGTGGCGTAGAGCCCCGTTGATTTGACGTCGACGACAAACTTCGACTCCGGATGCAACGGGGCGAGGTCGCGGGCAAGCATGAGGCCGATCTTGTCGGCGAAAATCTCTTCGCCCTCGTCGTCGACCACCCCGCAGCGATCGCCGTCGCCGTCGAATCCGAGCGCCAGGTCAGCTCCGTGAGCGTGGACAGCCTCGCTCATCGCCGCCAGCATCTGGGCATCCTCGGGATTGGGATTGTAGCGCGGGAAGGTCCAGTCGAGGTCGCAGTCCACCTCGACCACGCTGGCCCCCATTTGGCGCAGCGCCTGGGGGGCGAAGGCGCTGGCCGTGCCGTTGCCGCAGGCGCAGACCACCTTTAGCGGCCGCGTGAGGGCGCAGCGTGAGGCAACGTCGGCGATGTAACGCTGCGCCATGCCCTCGATCTGCCTGACCGCGCCGCCTAGCCTCTCCCGCGATTCACCCGAAAGCACGATCGCCTTCAGCCGGCCTATTTCGTCCGGACCGAAGGTCAGCGGCGGTCCTACCCCCATCTTGACCCCCGTCCATCCGTTCTCGTTGTGACTGGCGGTGACCATGGCTACGCACGGGCAGGGCAGGTCGAACTGGGCGAAGTAGGCGGTCGGGGAGAGCGCCAGGCCGATGTCGAGAACCTCGCAGCCAGCGCCGATCAGCCCAAGCGTCAGAGCCTGTTTGACCGACAGTGAGTAAGAGCGGAAGTCATGGCCCACGACGATACGGCTTTCGCCGAGCTCTTGAATGAAGCTCCCGAGGCCAAGCCCAAGAGCCTGGATCCCGAGCAGATTGATCTCGGCGCCGAGCAGCCAGCGCGCGTCATACTCGCGAAAGCCGGTCGGCTTGATCAGCGGCGTCTGCTCGTAGGCGAGGGAGTTGGCGACCAGATCTGCACGCGGGATGGGAAGCATCTGAACTCTTGTACTTTATGGCCGTCGGTTGGGCAGTGCGGTGACAGCCCGCGGGCCTCGCATGGCGGTTATCGTGCGTCCGCCCAAGCTGAAATTTTCGTCCAGTGGGCCAAGCGGATGGTTGAAGGGCGGCGGCGAGGGAGCGCCCTGTCCCTGCGGCCATACCATGGCCAGAACGATCATGGCGAGGGCGGCGAGCGCCAGAAGCGGCAAGGCGAAGCGGTCCCTCATTGGCGGCAGTCTATAGGGGAGCTGTTCGTTGGCTCCAAACTGCCGACCGCTTGACCCCTTTCGCCTCAGGGCCCTAGCTGCGCACGATGCCCAAGCTCGTCCTCCTACGCCATGGCCAGAGTGTCTGGAATCTGGAAAATCGGTTCACAGGCTGGGTCGACGTCGATTTGACGCCGCGCGGCGAGGCAGAGGCAATCGCCTCTGGCGAGTTGATCGCCGCGTGCGGCATCGCGTTCGATCTGGCGTTCGCCTCGGTGTTGACCAGGGCCATTCGAACAGCCGATCTGGCCCTTGCCTCCGCGGGCCAGCTGTGGATTCCGCTGACCAAGGATTGGCGCCTGAACGAGCGTCACTACGGCGCCCTGACGGGTCTCGATAAGGCCCAGACCGTCGCTCGTCACGGCGAGGCGCAGGTAAGGGCTTGGCGACGTTCATACGATGTTGCGCCTCCGCCCATGGCGCCCGGCGGCCCGTTCGATTTCGCTGCGGACCGCCGGTATGGGCAGGTGACGCCGCCGGCCAGCGAGAGCCTCAAGACCACCTTGGAGCGCGTGCTGCCCTATTGGGTCGGCGAAATCACCCCGCTTCTTTCGTCCGGTCGGACGATCCTGATCGCGGCGCATGGCAACTCTCTGCGCGCCATCGTCAAGCTGTTGTTTTCGGTGGCGGACACGGCGATTACCGAAGTCGAAATTCCGACCGGCAATCCATTGCTGATCGATCTTTCCAACCAGCTCTGGCCGACCGGGGCGCGCTATCTGGATGCCGGCCGGGCGGCGACGATTCCCCCCTGCCCATGACCCGACCCTGTCGATGAGCCAAGGTGATGAGGCGTTGATGCGGCGGGCCATCGCCCTCGCCGGCGTTGTCCGCGGGTCAACCGGGCCCAATCCCTCGGTCGGCTGCGTGATCGCTATTGGCGAGCGGGTGATAGCCGAGGCGGCGACCGCCCCAGGTGGACGGCCCCATGCCGAGGAACAGGCCCTAGTGCTGGCCGGGCCGCTTGCCCGCGGGGCGACGGCATTCGTCACCGTCGAGCCCTGCGGCGAGCGATCCGATGGGTCGCTCTCCTGCGCTTGCCGCCTCATCGCCGCCGGGATCGGGCGCGTGGTCTACGGCCTCGACAATCCCGATCCTCGCTCGGCCGGCAGGGGGCCGATCTCGCTGAAGCAGTGCGGCGTCACCGTTGAGCATGGACTACTGGCCGGCGAGGCCAGCGCCGAAGTGCAGAAATGAAACAGGGCGGCGCGTCGCCGCGCCGCCCTGTCAATAGGCGATGTTAGCCCCCCTTACGCGGCCTTCTGGCCCTCGATGAGTTCCCCACCAGCCCCGGCTCCGGCGCCATTGGAGATTTCGATACGGCGGGGTTTCAGACCTTCTGGCACTTCACGCTTGAGCGATATCGACAGCAGGCCGTCAGCCAACTGCGCGTCGGTCACGCGCACGAAGTCGGCGAGCTGGAAGCGTCGCTCGAAATCGCGCTCGGCCAGACCGCGGTGCACGAAGCGGAGCGGATCGTCGGCGTCGGTCTTGTGCCCCTGAACGGTGAGCAGGTTCTCTTTCAGTTCGATGTTCAGATCGCCGCGCTTGAAGCCCGCCACGGCAATATCGATGCGGTAAGCGTTTTCGTCCGTGCGTTCGATGTTGTAGGGCGGATATCCTGCCGAGGCGTCATGGCTGGCGGCATCCAACAGGTCGGCCAGACGGTCAAATCCGACGACGGAGCGATAGAGAGGGGAAAAGTCGATGGTGCGCTTGGCATCCTTCTTTCTGCTCTAAGCAAGGTTGCGTTGTTGGACAGGTCGCGTCCGCGGGTGCCCACGCACACGCCCGGAAGGCCCGGCATTCCAGCGCCTTCAGGCGACTAGGTAGGAAGCCAAAAACGGGCTTCAAGGGGCTTTTGCTTGCGCCTGGGGGGGTGTCGAGCTAGGCCCTGCACATGAGCAAATCGGCACGGGGAGAGGCGTATTCATGGCTACACTTTCGGAAGTCACAGACCGTATCAGGACTGCGGTCGGGGCCGACTCGGGCCTCGGCAAGACGCTTAAATTCAACCTCAAGGGCGACGGCTTCATCTTCATCGACGGCGGCACGGTCTCCAACGACGACAAGCCGGCCGATCTGACCTTGACCATTGCTCTGCAGGATCTGGTCTCCATGGGCGAGGGCAAACTGGACGCAATGGCGGCGGTGATGAGCGGCAGGCTGCAGCTTTCCGACATGGGCATGGCCATGAGTCTGCAGAACAAGATGACCGCGCTTTTTTCGAAGATGGCCTAGACGCGGTTGCCGGGCGCGCCGCTGGTCGAGATCGCTGCGGCGCCGATACCGGCCGGCGGCGAGGCGGAGTGGTTTGCCGGCGAGGACGGGGCGCGTCTGCGTGCGGCGCTGTTCCCTACCGGCGGCCCCGCGCGCGGGTCGGTGGTGGTCAGCCCGGGGCGCACAGAGCCGATCGAGAAGTATTTCGAGGTGGTCCGAGACCTCACCGCGCGGGGTTTCGTGGTCCTCGTCCATGATTGGCGTGGCCAAGGACTTTCTCACCGGTTGCTGGCTGACCGTCTGCTGGGCCATGCGGACGGGTTCGAACCGTTTCTCAGCGACCATAGGCAACTGATCGCCGCGTTCGAGGCGCGGTTGCCGAAGCCATGGTTTGCCCTTGGGCATTCAATGGGCGGCTGCTTGGCGCTGCTGGCGCTGGCAAGCGGAGAGACCAGGTTTTCCGGAGCCGTCCTTTCAGCGCCGATGCTGGGGCTGAGAACCGCTCCCATTCCCCGTCCGATCGGGAGAAGCTTGGCCACCGTGTTCAGTCGCGTCGGCCGCGGGGGCGCAGCGATCACCCGCAGCGGCGGGGAAACCGCCGGGTTCGAAAACAATGTCCTTACCCACGACCGCGACCGCTACGTGCGCAATCAGGCTCAGGTCGCCGCTTGCCCCGAGCTTGCTCTGGGCTCCCCCACCTGGGGCTGGCTCAATTTCGCCTTTTCTGCGATCGGGGCGCTCCAGCGGGGGCCAGGTCTCGCCCGGTTGCGGATGCCGTTCACCGTCGTGGGCGCCGGCGACGACCGGCTGGTTGATAACGCCGGCCAAAAGCAGGCTGTCGCCCGCGCGCCGGCCGGTCGGTTCATCGAAATTCCCGGTGCCTTCCACGAAATTCTGCAGGAGACAGATCCCATTCGCGCCGCGTTCTGGAGCGAGTTCGATAGGCTGGTGGAGCGTGCCGGCGAGGCCATTTAGCCGGCCGCCGGGGTCAAGATCGTCAAGGCTTCATTTAGCAGGCAATGGTCCCCGGCGATCGCCACCTGCCCTCCCGCTTTACCCACCGGCTCGCCGCGCCAATTGGTGACCAGTCCGCCCGCGCCTGCGATGACGGGAATGGCTGCCTCAATGTCCCACGCCTGCAAACCCGCTTCAACGACGAGGTCGATCAGGCCTGCGGCGACCATCGCGTAGGCGTAGGCATCGCAGCCAAGGCGGGCCAATCGGGTCTTTAGCCGCAGCTGCCGCCAAGCTTCTCGTTCCGGCCCGCGAAAACAGGCCGAGGGGTCGGTGGTGGCGATGAGCGCTTCGGAGAGAGTCACGGACCTGCGCACCGCCAAGGTCCTGCTGCTTCCGCCGATGACCAGCCGCGATCCGCTGGCATGGCCGATGAATATCTCGTCAAGGTACGGCTGACCAATCGATCCGAGCATCGGCGCGCCCTCAAACCGAAGGCCGATGAGGGTCGTCCATACCGGGAGGCCGGCGATGAACGCGCGCGTGCCGTCAATGGGATCGAGCACCCAGACGAATTCGGCCTCGGGGCGATCTTCGCCATACTCCTCACCGATCACGCCGTGGTCGGGATATCGTTCGGTGACCAACTGACGGATCGCAGCCTCCGCCCCCTTATCCGCCGCCGTCACCGGATCGTAGGCGCCAGGTTCGCCCTTGTCCTGCAGGCCGTTATCGGCGCGAAACAGAGGCAGGATCACCGCCGCCGAGGCGCGGTTAAGGTCAAGGAGAAAGGCGTCGAGATCGGCGAGGCTCGCGGCGTTTAGCATGGCCAAGCCTATGCGCTCGGCGGGGCGGTTGGAAGGCGCAGCCTCACGCGGCGTCTGTGTGCTCGCCAATCGTGTGGGGCAGATCGACGACCCGGGCGCCCGTCAAGCCGTCATAAAAATATCCGACCGGAACCGCCAGCGCCTTGGCCAACTGCCACAGCCGCGCTGCGGAAATGCGGTTGCCGCCGCATTCATATTTCTGGATCTGTTGGAACCGCACCCCGCAGGCGCCGCCCAATTGCTCCTGAGTGAGACCCAGGAGCCGCCGGCGGCGGCGAAGCCTCCGCCCGAGGTGAACGTCGATGTCATCGCCCATGCTGAACACTTGTGCCAAGGGCCGTGCCAAAAGGGCACGCTCGCGCCATGATCAGGCAAGCGATGTGCCGCACGCTTGGCGCGTTGCGCGACCTGTGCCGCCGGGCCTAATGGAGCCATGGCCAAGACGTACGGGTCCCTCGCCCAGGATTTAATCTGGCGCCTCGAGGCCGCTGGCTTCGATGTCCTGACGGTGGTCCTTCGCGCCTTTCCGGTCGACTTCGTTTCCAACCTCGGGGCGACGCTGTTTCGCCGCGTAGGCCCGCTCACCTCGGCGCACCGGGTGGCAGAGCGCAATCTGCGCCTGGCCTTTCCCGAGATGGAGGACGCGGAAAGAAGCCGGCTCCTGGCGCTGCAATGGGAGAATGTCGGACGCCTGATTGTCGAATTCCCACTTACCGACCGGTTGACCCTCGCGTCGGGGCGCGTGGAACTGGTCGGCGCCGAACATTTGCAAGCCATCAGCCTCAGTGGCCGGCCGGCGGTGTATATTTCAGGCCATTTTTCCAACTGGGAGATTGGCGCGCAGGCGCCGCTCAGCACAGGGGCGCCCTGCGAAATCACCTACCGCAGGGCCAACAATCCTCTCATCGACGCCCGGATCAAACGACGACGTTCCCGCTACGGCGTGCGCCTGTTCGCGCCCAAGGGCGGCGACGGCGCCAGAAAGCTGCTCGAAGCGTTGCAAAGCGGCGTCTCGGTGGTTTTGCTCAATGACCAGAAATACGACGAGGGAATAGACGCGCCGTTCTTCGGCCGCTCCGTCAGAACCCTTCCCGCCGCTGTGCGGCTGGCGCTGCGTTTTGGTGCGGTATTGCAACCGCTCACCGTGGAGAGGACGAAAGGCGCGCGGTTTCGTTGCGTTGTTCACCCCCCGATCTCTCTTCGCCAGACGGGCAACAGGACAAACGACGTCCTGGCCGGTGTCTCGGCCGTCAATGCGTTCATTGAACGACGTGTCCGGGAAAGGCCTCATGAGTGGTTCTGGGTTCACCGCCGCTGGCCCGCCTCGGCCTATGCGGAACTGGGGGCTAAGGGTTATTAGCCGCGCGACCCCTGGCCGTTGAGCTCTTTCCAGCGCGTCAGCGCCTCGGCCGGGCCGGCGTAGGCCTCCTGCAGGGTCGCGTTCCAGTAGCGCAGCGCTTCCAGAGCGACGGGAACACCCGAAACCGCGCAGATCACATGGCGACCGGGCCGCAAGATGGTGATTTCACCGTCCCCGTAGCGAACCTGGGCGATATCGTGTGCATTGCCGGCGAAATGGCGGTCGTGAACGTTCATCGATACAGTCTAGCCATCGACCGCGCGCCTTCCAATCGGGCGTTTCAAAACAGATCTCTCTGCGACCCAGGACTTGGCCCCAAGCTGGGCATCGACCTCTGCGGCCCCGTCCGGTCGATAATCGCGCCGCGCTTGCCGTCCTGAAACTCCAGCTCAATGCGTTCGGCCGGTTTAAGCGCGCCTGCGGAGCGGGCGATAAGCCCGTCCGCACGGCGGACAAGGGCGTAGCCTCGCGCCAGGGGGCCGTGCGGATCGAAGGACACACGCAGCTTGTCCAATCCGTCCAGCCGATCTGCGATCCGCTGGATCGCCCTGCGGGCAGCGGGCGACAGACGTTCGTCGGCCGCGGCCAAGCGCTGCGCGCCGACGGCGATCGGTCTTTGCAAAAGGCTCTTCTTCAAGGGCGATGCGGCGCGAATGAAGTCGTGACCGTGAGCGGCGACATTCCTCTGCAGCGCGGCTCCCAACCTGCCACTGGCCAGATCGAGGCGCTGGGTGGCGATGGCCAACAGGTCGCCGGGGCGGGGCAGGCCGCCGGCGGCGGCGGCCAGTCGCGCACGCCGATGCTC
Source organism: Caulobacteraceae bacterium (assembly GCA_043746375.1). Taxonomy (GTDB): domain Bacteria; phylum Pseudomonadota; class Alphaproteobacteria; order Caulobacterales; family Caulobacteraceae; genus Acaudatibacter. The sequence goes on from JAYTRF010000019.1 coordinate 27,559, forward strand.
GACGGCTCGGCCGCCACATTGGATCATGCGTCGTTGATAGTCCGCTAGCGCACCCGCGAGCTCGCTTAAGATCGGGGTGGCTATTTCCGCCGCCGCAGTGGGGGTCGGCGCGCGACGGTCGGAGACGAAATCTATCAGGGTGGTGTCCGTTTCATGACCCACCGCTGAGATCAACGGAATCTTCGCCAGCGCGACGGCCCTTACCAGAGTCTCGTCGTTGAAGGGCCACAGGTCTTCCACCGAGCCGCCGCCGCGGGCGACGATGATCAGATCGGGCCGGGGGGGCGCTCCGTCAACGGCGAGCGCGCCAAAGCCCTCGATCGCCAGGCGCACCTGCAGCGCGGCCTGGTCGCCTTGCACGACAACCGGCCACACGATTACCTGGCAGGGCCACCGCTCGCGGATACGATGCAGAATATCCCTGATGACGGCGCCTGTCGGACTGGTGATCACGCCGACGACAAGGGGCATGGCAGGCAGCGGTCGCTTTCGGGCCGATTCGAACAGGCCCTCCGCCGCCAGCTTCGCCTTCAACCTCTCGAGTTGGGCCAGAAGCGCGCCAACCCCCGCCGGGGCCATGGTTTCGATGATGATCTGGTATTGGGAGCGACCCGGGTAGGTGGTCACCCTGCCGGTGACTATCACCTCCATGCCGGTCTGGGGACGGATGCCAAGGCCCCCCACCTGGCCCTTCCAGATCACGCCGGAGATGCAGGCCTTATCATCCTTGAGGTCTAGATAGACGTGGCCGTTGCCGTGGAACGTGACCTTCGACAGTTCGCCCCGCAAGCGGACATAGCCATAGGCGCCTTCGATGGTCCGTTTGAGCGCGAACGCCAGTTCGGAAACAGAATAGGGTTCGGCGTTGGACTCGCTGGCCGGCGGCGGGGCAAGTTCGCTCATCCAATTGAGACTAGCGTTCCGAAAGACGAAAAGCGCTAGGAAAGCGCCACGAATGATGGCGCGATGTCGGTTGAAATAACGAGGCGTCCCAAATGGAATTCACCCGCGAACGCAGCGCAGATGGCGTCGCCGAACGCCTGTTCGATCTGACCGTGGCCGGCGACCGCGTGCCTGCGGTGATCTGGGCGCCGCAAGGCGCAGCGCGGCCAAGGCCGTTGGTGCTGATGGGTCATGGCGGCTCCCAGCACAAGAAGATCGGCTCGCTGGCCGCACGCGCCCGCACCTATGTCCGCAAGTTCGGCTACGCCATCCTGGCCATAGATGCGCCAGGCCACGGCGATCGCATCTCCCGCGAGGAGGCCATGGCGTTGTCGCGGGAGGTCGGCGCGCGCGTCACCGGCCAGACGGCCGCGCCGATGAATTCTGATCGTCTGCGGCAAATGGCGGGACGCAGCCGCCAAGCGGTTCCGGAATGGAAAGCGGCGCTCGATGCGGCGCAGGCTCTGGATTTCGTCGGCGCCGAAAAGGTCGGTTACTGGGGCGTGTCGATGGGAACGACGCTGGGCGTCCCACTACTCGCCGGCGAGCCCCGTATCGCATGCGCGGTGCTCGGACTCGCGGGCCTGCGCCCAGAGGCGGCCGATATGGGGGCTGAGGCGGCGGCGATTACGGTTCCCATCGAGTTCGCCTTTCAATGGGACGACGCCGTCGCGCCACGCGAGGCCGGCATCGCGCTCTTCAACGCTTTCGGTTCGAAGCAGAAGACCCTGCACGTCAATCCGGGCGGCCACCTGGACATTCCCCCATTCGAGGGCGCGTCCTGGGAGGCTTTCTTCGTGCGCCACCTTGGCGTCTCCGCTGACGCGCCTGCCGCGGGCTGAACCTCAGCGGCGTGGCGGCGCGACGATGAAACCATATCGGTGGAAGATGGCGGAGCCGCGTGCGGACTGAAGGAAATCAAGGAACGCCCCTGCCGAGGGGGCCTTTGATGCCGCGACCACTGCGGCCGGGTAGATGATTGGGGGATGGCTGGCGTCGGGGAACAGACCGACGATCCTGACGCTGGGTTCTATCTTGGCGTCGGTGTCGTAGACAATGCCGAGAGGCGTCGCGCCCCGGGCGACGAATGTCAGGGCCGCGCGGACATTCTCGGCCGGCGCGAGCTTGTTCTTGACGCTGCTCCAGACCCCAAGCGACGTCAGCGAAGCGCGAGCGTATTTGCCAGCCGGGACTTCGGGGCCAGCTACCGCCAGACGCCCTGATCCCAGCGCGGCGGCAAGCGGCATGTCCCTCGCCACCCGAAGTCGAATCTTCGAATCGGCCGGGGCGATCAGCGCCAGATGATTGGTGAGCACGTTGCGACGGGATATGGACACGATAAGCTGGCGTCTGGCCACATAATCCATCCAGTCGGGGTCTGCCGAAATGAATACGTCGGCCGGCGCGCCCTGCTCGATCTGGCGTGCCAGGGCCGACGATGCGCCGTAAGAGATCCGTACGACGACACCGGTCGCGCCCGTGAACGCAGCGCCCACGTCGTCGAGGGCGTTCTTCAGAGATGCGGCGGCGAATACTGTGAGGGTCGAGACCGGCGCCGCCGTTGCCGGAACGGCGAGCATCGTCAGGGCCAAAATCAGTTGCACAACGATCGTGCGCCGAAGAAAGGCGGTCATTGTTTTTGCTACTCCACGGCTAAAATCATGTGAGACGCCTCCGCCGGCGCTGTTCGGCGTGATTCCGCGTGGAAGTTGAGGTCCGTGTCGGCATACCGCAGGGCGACTTCCCACGCTCCCCAACCGCCGCCCGGCGCGGCCGGCAAGGTCTCGATCTGGGCGTGACGAACGGCCGTCGTTGCGTTTTTCAAATCGGCAATCTGTACTGTCAGGGTGCCGATATGGGCAGCTTCGATTCGGTTGGCGGCAACCAATGCGCCCATTTCGTTTTCCAGGCGGTCGATTCGCGCGCCACGATCGTCCGGCGCGGCCACCTGATGGGCCAGGGACCCGCCAGCCACGCCGGATGCTGATATGGCACGCCAAGCGCGGCCAGCCTTCTGGCCATCTCCACCCCCCGTTAGAAACGGAAATTACATAACGGTTGCCACGACCGAGGTCCATACCGTTGGAACGCCCTGGTAGGCGGCGGCCTAGCCGCTCCCCAGTAGGACCGCAGCCCCGGCGGCGATGACGGCAACGCCAGCCAGACGCGGCGTGCTGGCCCGTTCTCTGAGGAAAACAATGGCTATGGTTACCCCAAAGAGGATCGAGGTTTCGCGCAGGGCGGCCAGTCGCGGGATATCGGCCAGACGGAAGGCCCACAGCGCCATGCCGTAGGTGACGATCGACAGGGCGCCGGCGATAAGGCCAGGCTTCCACTGCGCCCGGGCGGTTGCCAGGAAGACGGGACCCCGCCGCAGGGCGAAGGCAGCGCCGATGACGCCACCGTCGATGAGAAAGGCCCAGGCTATGTAGGACGGGGCGGATGGAGCCGCGCGCACCCCCTTGGCGTCGAGAACGGTGTAGAGGGCTATGCAGATGCCGGTAAGTACCGACCAGACGAGGGCTGAAGGGCGCATGTGCCTGCCGAGCGCGGTCGCCAACACCCCTGCGGAGACAAGTCCAACGCCGAGGGCGACCGATGGCGTAATCGGCTCTCGGAATACGAGCACCGCGACGCTGGCGGCCAGGGCAGGGGCGATGCCGCGAAAAATCGGATAGGCGACCATCATGTCCGCCCCTTCGAACGCTTTGATCAGAGCAAACAGGTAGACGAGGTGTGTGACGCCCGATGCGGCGAGCCATGTCCACGCTCCAGAGGGCAGCGCCACGAAAAACGCTGCGGGCGCGATGAGCACAGCGGAAAAGCCGTCGATCAGCGCCCGGGTGGACATCTTGTCGCCGCCGGACTTGAAAATGGCGTTGACCACCGCATGAGTGGCGCCGGACGCGACCATCATCATGCTGGCGACCTGGAGGGGGGTCATACTCGACCGCCGGGCGACAACTTTGCGCCACTCACGCCCTGACAAGCCCGCCAGGGCCACGACGCGCCAGCCAGTCCTTCGCTTCGAGCAGCCAGACCTGGCGCAGGTCCCTTCCGCCCACAAAGTTGAACGGGACTTCGTCGATCAGCCGCGCGCCCTGACGTTCCTTGACCCGCGCCGACCGAACGTTGGCCTTGGCGTTGCCGAGCCACAGGAACTGCCAGGCAAGGTCGCGAAAGGCGTAGTCGGTGACGGCGTCGGCGGCTTCCGTCATCAACCCCAGCTGTTGAAAGTCCGGATCGAGCCAGAAGCCGCGGCTGTCGCGCATGGCCGCGTCAGGCGGCCACAGTTCTATGATGCCGATCACCTCGCCTGGACCGCCCTTCAGCCACAGGCCCCAAAGGCTCCGCATGCCGGCGTCCATCTGGGCAAGCTGGTCCGCGAGGAAGACCTCCGCGCCGTCTGCGGGGTAGGGCCACGGCACGATGACACTCAGGAATCGCACCACCTCCCAGCGTGAGAAGCGACGCTGAATGGCTGGTGCGTCGGCGAGCCGCAGAGGCCTCAGCCAAAGTCGGCGGGTCTCAAGGGTGGGGGTGGGGGGCATAGACACGGGTTGAGGATTTACCACCGGACGCCATGCTTGACAGGCTTGACAGCCCCGCAAGTTAGACTGCGTGACGAGCGGGCGTCTTCGAGCTCTTCGAAGCGGTGTGAACAGCCTGAGCCTACGGGCGCCGCCGCCTCATATGTCCTGATCCCGGTCAGCCTCTTGAACTATCGAGGCGCCGCACTTATCCTTCCAGCCCCCCGGTCCTCCGCGCCCGCGGCGAAAACCATCATCTTTCAAAGGGCGAACCGAGCGTATCCACGATGGACAAAGTCCCCATGACCGGCGAAGGCTATCACGCCCTCGACGATGAACTGAAGCGTCTGAAAACCCGCGAGCGGCCAAGTGTGATCTCGGCTATCTCCGAAGCGCGCCAGCACGGCGACCTTGCGGAGAATGCCGAGTACCATGCCGCCAAAGACCGGCAGGGCTGGATCGAGGGCCGCATCGCCGAAATCGAGGATCGCATCGCTCGCGCCCAGATCATCGATGTCTCCAAGCTTTCCGGGGCCCAGGTCAAGTTCGGAGCGACAGTCAGCGTGCTCGACGAAGATACCGAGGAAAAAGCCCGCTACCAGATCGTCGGCGAACATGAGGCCGATGTGCGTTCGGGCAAGATCTCCATCGCATCGCCCATCGCCAGGGCGATGATCGGCAAGGAAAAAGGCGACGTGGTCGAGGTCAACACTCCAGGCGGTGTCAAGGCCTACGAGATCGTCAAGGTCGAGTGGGTCTAGCCGCCCGTTCCGTTCGCTGCCTGATCCTGGGCGCAGGGCCGGCCGGCTACACGGCCGCCATTTATGCCGCGCGGGCGCTGGTCGATCCGGTTTTGATCGCCGGCCTCACCCCCGGCGGACAGCTTACGATCACCACCGAAGTGGAGAACTACCCAGGATTTGCGGAGGTCATCCAAGGTCCATGGCTGATGGATCAAATGCGCGAGCAGGCCCTTCACGTGGGCGCACTGGTCGTGGACGACATTGCCGTCTCAGCCGATCTCTCCGTCCGCCCGTTCCGCGTCGAATGCGACTCCGGCCAGGTCTGGCTCGCCGAAACCCTGATCATTGCCACCGGCGCCCAGGCCAAATGGCTCGGCCTGGCCAGCGAAAAACGCTTTCAAGGGCTTGGCGTCTCTGCCTGCGCGACCTGCGATGGTTTCTTCTATCGCGGCAAGCAGGTTGTCGTCGCCGGGGGAGGCAACACGGCGGTTGAGGAAGCGCTTTTTCTGACCAAGTTCGCCTCGCGGGTGATCCTGGTTCACCGGCGCGACGAACTGCGCGCTGAGAGGATCCTCCAGGAGCGGCTGTTCGCCAACAAGGCCGTCGAGGTGATCTGGGAGCACGCGGTTGAGGAGGTTCTTGGCTCTGGCGAGCCCCTCGGCGTGACCGGCGTGCGACTGGGGAACGTAAAGACGGGCGAGCGGCGCGATGTCGCCTGCGATGGCCTTTTCGTGGCCATCGGGCACGCACCCGCGTCGGAACTGTTCAGGGGCCAACTGGCGATGGACGCCGCAGGCTATCTGGCGCTGAAGCCGGGGGTAGTGGCCACCGCCATCGTCGGGGTCTACGCGGCTGGCGACGTTGCCGACAGTATCTATCGTCAGGCCGTTACCGCTGCCGGGATGGGCTGCATGGCGGCGCTCGAGGCGGTAAGGCTGCTGGGCGAGGAAGATCACGCCAGGGCCCATCATCCGATCACCCACGCGGACGCTCAGGCCACCGCAGCGTGGTGATTGTCCGCGCAGCGGGCGCCGCCGATTTTGCACAGATCCGTGGGCTGGTCACCGCCGCTTTCACGCAAAGCCGCGGGAACGAAGCGCGCATAGTCGCCGGCGTGCGCGCCGAGGGCGCTGTGCTGGTCGAGCTGGTCGCTGAAAATGCCGGCGAGATCGTCGGCCATGTACTGTTCTCCCGCATGCGTTGCCGGCCCCCGTGCCTCATCCCCGGCCTTGGCCCACTCGCGGTGGCGCCCGAACGACAGGCCGAGGGGGTTGGCTGGAAGCTGAGCGTCGCCGGTCGAGGCCTGCCGCGCCCTAGGTGCGAGCGCCATCGTCGTGCTCGGCCACCCGGCCTACTATCCGCGTTTCGGCTTTTCGACCTCAGGCGCCGCCATGCTGACGTCGCCCTTCAGCGGGTCGCCGGCGTTCATGGCCCTTGCGCTCACTCCGGACGCTTTGAAAGAACACATCGTCGTCGACTATCCGGCCGCTTTCGGCTGAACCGGCGCTGCGGCCTTCGGAGCGGACGGTGTAACGGGTTTTGCGAGGCCGGGGGTGTCGGGTTGCGTCGGTTTCGGGGTTGGCTTTGGGGCCGGGGGCGGCTGAACGGCCGGACCCGGCTTGATCACCGGACCGGCAACGTTCTCCAGAGCGGCGTTGATGCGGGCGATTTCGTCCTTGGTCGGAATCCTGCGGCCGAAGACGACTTCGCCGGCCACCCGCTGGCGCAGGCCGTCGGGGGCCGTTGGATCGACCATGGTGAAGGCTTGGTCGGGCCCCGAACTGTCGTCGGGCGGCGTCCCAGCGGCCTTCGCCGCCAGTATCGCTTCGGGTGATGGCCCATCCATGGAGACGCGCAGCTCTTCGCCGCCGTACCGTTGATGGAAGCTGTCCGGTCCACCCGCGGGCCCCGGAAAGCGGTAGAAAATGTGGGCGCCAATCTGGCGAATTTTTACCATCGTCGGTCCCCACCGGGGAAACACGTAGTCGGCATGGTAGTGGGTCGCCAGACCGACCTCCCGCATGACAAACCCGTCCAGCGCCTGCACTGCCACCGCGCGCGCGCGCGCCCAGAAAATCGCTGCGGGGGGCCGGTCGCGGGAACCGTCGCAGGTGAAGGAAAACTGACACCCAGTGACCTGCTGCGATCCCTGGTAGACGACCCCGCAGATCGAATTTGGGAACGCCGGCTGTCGGGTGCGGTTGATTATCGTCTGGGCGACCGCCTCCTGGCCGGGGGTCGGCTGCAGCGCCGCCTCATAGTAGATCGCCTGCGTCAGGCAAAAGATCGCCCGTTCGCGTTCGGCGGCGGTCGCTTTGAGAACGAACGGCGCTGCGGGTGTCGGCGGCTCGCCGGTGTCGGGCAAGTATGAGTTGACCCGTTCCGCCTCATCGGGGCTCAGGGCCGCGAAACCGAGGGCCGGCGCGCGCGTCAGGTCGAGTGTGGCCCAGGCGTCCGCGCGCTCCCAGCGGCCGGCGCGGACGCCGGTCTCGATCCGATTGGCAAGGAGCCGCATACCCGGATCCATTGTCTTCTCAAGCCGCGACTGCGCCTGCGGCGTGAAACCCCCGGCCAGCGCGGCCAGGGCCTTCAGGCGCGCCGCTTTGACCGAAGGCCCGTTGAGGTTGGCGCATGCCGCAAGGGCGACCGCCGCGAGGGCGGCCGTAATTCGTTGCGGAGTCATGGTTGCTATAGTTAGGGCGCCAGGGCTGGGTCGCAAGCCGATGCGACCGAACGGGGGCCCCTGCCTCCGCCCTGAGTCAGACGGCTTCCCTTGTTCCGAATTGAAGCCTATATGTCGCCAACGCCTTATGCTCAATCAAAGCATAAGGTGCCGCCCTGGCGGGAGTGTCCCCCGGCGTTTTTATGGCTCGAGAAATGCTCAATTTGAGCATAACGAGGAAACCGATGGCCGACGGATCGATGCTCCTGCCTTTTACGGTCGAGGTTGAACGCGCCACCCAGCTGATTTGGGACAGGGTCCGTTCGCGCGTGACGCCGCTGGAGTGGCGGCTCCACGCACCGCTGATCGATGCTATCAACCGGTTGAAGCGGGAGCGTAACGCGGTCGTTCTGGCCCACAGTTACATGACCCCAGAAATATTTCACGGCGTCGGGGACTTCGTCGGCGACAGTCTGGGCTTGGCGCGAGAGGCGGCGCGCAGCGATGCAGCGATCATCGTTCAGGCGGGGGTCCACTTCATGGCTGAGACCTCCAAGGTCCTGTGTCCGGACAAGACGGTGCTCATTCCAGACATGGCGGCCGGTTGTTCGCTGGCCGCGTCGATCACTGCGGCCGACGTGCGCCTGATCAGGCAGCGCCATCCCGGCGTGCCCGTGGTTACCTACGTCAACACCACGGCCGACGTTAAAGCGGAGACCGACATCTGTTGCACCAGCGCCAACGCGGTCCAGGTCGTCGAGCACATCGCCCGCGAATTTGGCGTCGATCGGGTGATCCTGCTGCCGGATGAATTTCTCGCGCGCAACGTCGCTCGCCAGACGCCAGTGCGGATTCTCGCCTGGCAGGGGCGCTGCGAAGTGCATGAACGGTTTACCGCCAAGGACATCGCCGATGTCCGGGAGGCGTGGCCCGACGCTGAGATCCTCGCCCATCCAGAATGTCCGACGGAGGTGCTGGAGGCGGCGGATTTCGCCGGCTCGACTACGGCGATGGGCGATTATGTGCGCGCACGGCGCCCACGCCAAGTGGTGCTGCTCACCGAGTGCTCGATGGCTGACAACATCGCCTGCGAAGCGCCCGATACCGAATTCGTGCGGCCGTGCAATCTCTGCCCGCACATGAAGCGCATCACCCTGGAAGGCATTCACCAGGCCCTGCTGCATACGCGCTTTGCGATCGTCATCGACCCGGCGATTTCGGCCCGCGCCCGCGCGGCTGTGCAGGCGATGATCGACCTGCCGCCGCCGGCTCGTCCGGCCCGTTACGACCTGATCAAGGCGCGTCATCACGTCGACGTCGAGTTGCTATGAGCGGACTGCGAACGATGCACGATCATCTGGCCTTCGATGGCGTGCTGGTGATCGGGGCGGGTCTTGCCGGCCTCAGCGCCGCACTGGCCGCAGCGCCGCGGCGCGCGATGGTTGTCTCGGCGGCGCATGTCGGCGACGGGTGCGCGTCGGCCTGGGCGCAGGGTGGCATGGCAGCGGCGCTGTCGAGCGACGACGATGCGGCGCTGCATGCCGCCGACACCATCGTCGCCGGTGCGGGCCTCTGTGATGCGGCCGCGGTCGCGATTCTCACCGGCGAGGGGCCTGATGCGGTGCGCCGGTTAGCCGCGCTCGGCGCGCCGTTCGACAGGCGAGCCGACGGCGCTTTCAACCAAGGGCTCGAGGCGGCTCACTCCCGCGCCCGGATTGCCCGCGTTGGCGGTGACGGGGCGGGGCGGGCGATCATGGCGGCCGTTGTAGCGGCGGCAAGGCAGGCGCCCAGTGTCGAAATCCGCGAGAACTGTCGCGTTCGCGCCCTGTTGACCGACGTAAACGGCGCCGTGCGAGGCGCGCTCGTCGAGAGCGCTGGACGACTTTTCCGGATCGTCGCGCCGGCGACTGTTCTGGCGACGGGTGGGCTAGGCGGCCTTTACGGGATCACCACCAATCCGGCGGCGCTGGTCGGCGAAGGGCTGGCCCTGGCCGCGCTGGCCGGCGCCGGGGTCGTCGATCCCGAGTTCGTCCAGTTTCACCCGACGGCCATCGACATCGGCGCGGATCCCGCGCCGCTGGCAACGGAAGCTCTGCGCGGCGAAGGTGCGCGCCTCGTCGGTCGCTCCGGCGAGCCGTTCATGGCACGCTATCACTTCGCTGGGGACTTGGCGCCGCGCGATGTGGTCGCCCGAGCCATCGTCGCCGAGCGCGCCGCTGGGCGGGGCGCATTTCTCGACGCGGGCCGCTCCATTGGGGGCCGTTTCCCCGACGAATTCCCGACTGTGTTCGCCGCCTGCATGGCCGCGGGCATCGATCCCCGTAGCCAGCTGATTCCCGTGGCGCCCGCCGCTCATTATCATATGGGAGGCATCGGGGCCGATCTCGACGGGAGAACTTCGCTGCCTGGACTGTTGGCCGCCGGAGAGTGTGCTTCGGTCGGCGTTCATGGCGCGAACCGCCTCGCCTCCAACTCCCTCCTTGAGGCGGCGGTCTTCGGGCGCCGCGCCGGCATCGCCGCGCGCGAGACGGGCGATCCGGCGACAACGCCCTCCACGGCGCTCGCGGGCGCCGATCTGCCCGCCGGACCGCTTGGCGCGCTACGCGCAGCTATGAGCCGCAACGCAGGCGTCGTTCGCGACGCGGCCGGGCTTGGCCGCCTGCTCCAGCAGATCGATGGGCTCACCGCAACTTTCGGCCAGGCGCTGCCGCTTATTGCCGCCCGGCTTATCGCAAAGGGGGCGTTGGAGCGGCGGGAAAGCCGGGGCGCACACTTCCGCGCCGACGTCCCTCGTCAGGCGGGGACGGCGGTCCACACGCGCATCGACCTTGCCCTAGGCGCCCCGCGCTATCGAGCGGCTTGAGGCCTTGCTTTTCGATCCACCGCCAGACAGCCTGATCGAGCCTCTGGTCCGCGCCGCCCTGGCTGAGGATCTTGGTCTGGCGGGCGACATCACTTCCAATGCCTGCCTCGCGCCTGGCGCGCGAATAGCGGCGACATTCCGCGCACGCGAGGTCGGCGTCATCTGCGGTCTTGCCTGCGCGCGCTTGGCCCTGGCGGCGCTCGACCCTCACGGACACTTCGACGTCAAGGCCGCAGACGGCGCGCGGGTTGAACCGGCGGCGGCGCTTGCCCGCGTCGAGGCTGACGCGCGCGCGGTGCTGGGGGCCGAACGCGTGGCGCTCAATATCATCTCGCGGCTGAGCGGCATCGCCACCCTGACCAGTCAGTATGTGCAGGCCATCGCCGACACATCCGCGCGGATTGTCGATACTCGAAAGACCTCGCCGCTGTTGCGTGCTTTGGAGAAGTATGCGGTGCGCTGCGGCGGCGGTTACAATCACCGTTTCGGTCTCGGAGACGCGGTGCTGATCAAGGACAATCACGTCGCTGCATGCGGCGGCGTCGGACCGGCGATCGCGCGCGCGCGCAGCGGCTTGGGTCACCTGGTCAAGGTCGAGGTCGAGGTCGATACACTCGAGCAGTTGAAGGAGGCGCTCAGTCACAACCCCGACGTGATCATGCTCGACAATTTTTCGCTCGATAATCTGCGCCAGGCGGTGGCCATCGTCGAGGGGCGCATTCTACTCGAGGCCTCAGGGGGGGTATCGCTGACCAGCGTGCGCGCCATCGCCGAGACAGGCGTAAATCTGATTAGCGTCGGCAGCCTGACCCATTCGTCTCCGATCATCGATATCGGCCTTGACGTGGATTGAGCTTTTCCTCCGCCCACACGCCCAGCTAATCGATGGTGATGGTAGGAAACAAGGCGCCGACTGCGCCGCAAAGCATGGAAGGCACCAAGCCCTTGAGCGGATGGCCCATCTGCTTTGCGAACTGGCTGTCCGTAACCGGTACCGCGCAGTGGCCGGCGAAGAGAATAGTTTTCACCTGCCGCT
>JAYTRF010000020.1:0-1879 GCA_043746375.1 Caulobacteraceae bacterium
GATGTGGTGCGCATCGACCGCAAGGGCGCCGCATCGCGCGGCAAAACCGACATTACCGCCCGCGGTCGACGCTCGGTGGCGATGGACCTGAAATCTCCCGCGGCGATCGAGGCTTGCCTGAGGCTGATGACGTCTGCAGACGCGGTGTTCGAGGGTTTCCGCCCCGGCGTCATGGAGCGGCTGGGCCTGGGTCCTGATGTGGCCCTTGAGCGCAACCCAAAACTGGTGTTCGGGCGAATGACCGGCTGGGGCCAGACGGGTCCGTTCGCCAAGGCGGCCGGCCACGACCTGAATTACATTGCCATCAGCGGCGCCCTGCACGCGATCGGGGCCAAGGACAAGCCGATGCCGCCGCTCAATCTGGTCGGGGACTTTGGCGGCGGCGCCCTCTACCTCGCCTTCGGGCTTCTGGCTGGGGTGATCCACGCCAGGGCTACGGGCCAGGGCCAAGTCATCGATTGCGCGATGAGCGACGGGGCGGCGTCGCTGATGGCCATGTTCTACGGCTTCAAGGCGGCTGGCGCGTGGAGCGAGAACCGTCGGTCCAATCTGCTGGATGGGGGCGCGCACTTCTACGACACCTATCGCTGCAGCGACGGCGAGTGGATCTCGATTGCCTCCATCGAGCCGCAGTTCTACGCTTTGCTGCTCGAAAAGACCGGCGTGACCGATGCCGATTTCCAGCGCCAGATGGATCGCGGCCAGTGGCCGGCACTGCGCGAACGCCTGGCCGCCGTCATCGCCACGCGTACACGAGAGCAATGGTGCGCGATCCTTGACGCCACCGACGTGTGTTTTGCCCCGGTGCTCAGCCTCGCCGAGGCTCCAAACCACCCCCACAACGTCGCCCGCTCTGCGTTTATAGAAATCGACGGCGTCGTTCAGCCCGCGCCCGCGCCGCGTTTTTCCGTTACGCCGGGGAAGATCGCGGGTCCGCCGCCGGCGCTCGGGGGCGACAATGTAGCGGCGCTCACATCCTGGGGTTTTTCGCCATCCGAACTTGAAGGACTTGCGGCAGCTGGCGCCCTTTAAGCGTTCAGCCTGGGTTCAGGCGATCGGCAGCAATGTCCCCAGCATCGACCGGTCGCCGTGCTCTCCCGTCCCTCGTGTCGGCGTCCAGTCGGTCAGGACGAGGTCAAATCATCCTGGCGGCGCGTCGTTCCCAAGGCGGCGCGCCGCAACTTTTTCTGCAGACGGTTTTTCGACCAGGAAGGTCACGCTCCGGTCGCCATCGTCTTTGATCGCCAAGACCGTGAAGCCCGCTCTGGCGCAAAAATGCGGCACATCGATCCTGGCCATGGGATCATCGGTGAGCAGGCGGAGGAGCGTCCCGCCGGCCGCCGTCCCCATCGCCCGAGCCAGTTTCAGCGTCGGCACCGGACAGCGATGTCCCCGGGCGTCGATGAGGATCTCCGGCGGCGCGGTCATTCGCTGTTATTCCGCCCAGCGAGCCGCCGGTCAACGAAGGACGGCCCGCAGCCGAGCCCACCCGGCAGGACGGACCTAGGACGGTGGCGCACTATCCGATGGACCGCTCGACGGCGCTGGCGGCGGGATCAATGCCGGCGCGGCTGGAGCAGGCGGGGAGGGCGGAAGATCGACGGCTGGGGCAGGCGCGGGCGCAGCCATCACCGGCGGCGTCATGGAGGGAGTGGCGATCGGAGCGGAGGCGCTGACATCGGCTGCGCTATCGGCGGCGTTGGGCGAGGCTGTGGGCGCGCGACGGTCGCCATAGGCGTGACGCGTGGCGCGCGTCCGGCCGTTCATGGCCAGACGAGAGGAAATCGGCATCGCTGCGGCGACAGGGGCGGTTGGCGCGACCGCCGTCATGGCGAGGGCCGGGGCGACCGGTGTGACGGCGGTCGGAAGCGCAGTGATC
>JAYTRF010000021.1:0-1543 GCA_043746375.1 Caulobacteraceae bacterium
CCGGTCGACGCTCAGACCGAAGCTACACGAATTGCCAGCCTCACAGGCGACCAGCCGGTGATCATCTCGCGCCGGAAACCTTCACGGCTCAAGCTGCCCGGGCTGTAGATCCCAAGCGCTTGATTGCCCCCGCCAAAGGCCGGGCGCCGGCGGGATAGTCGGACCAGGCGTAGGCTTTGGTTAGCAGCCCCGGGGCTGTGCGGAGGGTAAACCGCCTGGGCTCGAGCCCAGAGCGCACTTGGCTCCAGCTGATCGGCATCGACACGGTGGCCATGGGCCGGGCCCGCGGGGAAAGGGGCGCCACGGCCGTCGACATGCAGTCATTGCGAAGATAGTCGAGAAATATCCGCCCTGACCGCTGTTTCTTGGCCATGTTGAGCACGTAGGCCGTCGGGGTATCCGCAGCCATGCGGGCGCAGACCTCGCGCGCGAACGCCTTGGCCGTTGGCCAATCGATCGCGTCCTTCAACGGCGTGACCACGTGCAACCCCTTGCCGCCTGTGGTTTTGCAGAAGGCAGCGAGCCCCAGAGCTTCCAGCCGCTCGCGAACTTCGACGGCGGCCTTTATCACCGCGTCGAAGCCGAGCTCGGGGGCAGGATCCAGATCGAATACCAGCCTTCCCGCGACGTCCGGGCGGCCCGGCTGACAGTTCCAGGGGTGGAGTTCGACAGCGCCGGTCTGGGCCACCGCCGCCAAGCCGTCCTCCCGGTCGACCTGGAGATAGGGCTGTCGGTCGCCTGACACTGTCGTCAGCTCGATCAGGCTCGATGTGCCCTTCATTGCATGGCGCTGAAAAAATTGCTCGCCGTCAATGCCGTCGGGGGCTCGGATGATCGAGCAAGGCCGCCCCTGGATGTGGGGCAACATCCACTGGACCACCGCTTCGTAGTACCGCGCCAGCTCGAGCTTGGTGATCGGGCGTCCGGCGCCGTCGTCCGGCCATAGCACCTTGTCGGGGTTCGAGATGGTCACCCCCATGACTTTGTTGCCGGTGGCGGCGGACGCCGCACCAGTCTTACTGGGGCCCGCACCGTTTGACGGCTTCGCCCCTCTGGCCTCGGCCAATGGCGCCGCCGTTTCCGCAGCAACTTCCGAAGCGGGCTTGTCTTCCCGCACCCCCTTGAATGAAGCTTGGCGCAAAAGGCCGTCGCCGGTGAAGCCCGCATATTCGATCTCGGCCACCAGTTCGGGCCTGACCCAATGCACCGCGCGAACGTTCTTAGGCGCCAGGGGCACGCTGAACGGCGAAGTATCGGTTTCGAGCGCTCGCAATTTGGTCACCAGACCCTCGACTTTGGCGCGGCCAAAACCGGTGCCGACCCGCCCGACATTGACCAGCTTGCCGTCGCGGTAAACGCCCACGATCAGCGAGCGGAAGGCGTCGCCTGTGGTCGTCCAGCCGCCGATGACCACCTCGTGACCCGCTCGGCATTTGGCTTTTGTCCAGGTCTCTCCGTGTCCGGAACGATAGGGTGCATCGAGGCGCTTGGAGACGATCCCTTCCAGGGAAAGGCGGCAGGCCGAGCGCAGCACGGCTTCGCC
>JAYTRF010000022.1:0-17110 GCA_043746375.1 Caulobacteraceae bacterium
TTCCTCATCCGCCAGTTCATTTTGGGAAAACTGCGTGCTCAGCGTCGCCAGGCGCTGGTTGATCGCCGCCATTCGGGCCTTTTGGACTGTATCCAGCCCCGCGCCGTGGCGGCTGAAATTGCGCCAGACGACCAGCGTCAGCCGTTGCTGTTCGGGAGAAAGCCCCAATGTCTGCCGCGCTTCGTACACGGCCTTCACCCGCCCGTAGAGGACGGCGTTCTGAACCACCTCGTCAGCGAACGCGGCCAGCACCGGCGCCATCTCTGCCTCGATGGCCTGCATGGTCTTGTCGTTCATCGTGGAGGTGTAGACGCCGAACACCGCGCCGACCCTGTCCAGCATCCGCCCGCTCGCCTCGAGCGCGGCGATGGTGTTGGCGAAGTTGGGGGCGGCGGGGCTGGCGCAAATGGCCGCCACCTCGTCCCGCTTGGCCGCGATCGCCGCCATCAGCGACGGCTTGAAATCCTCGACCCGGACCTTGTCGAACGGCGGGGCTCCGCCGTCTGGACCGCTCCACGGGGCCAGCAAAGGCGACGGGGGTTGCGGCTGATCGGCCATGACGGACGCTCCACTTAAGGCTAATGTCGCGGCCGATGCGGCCAGGAAGTGTCGGCGTTGCAACGCGGCTCTCTCATGAGGCCTTCCGCCCTTGCGGCAGTAGGTGGCGAGCGGCGCCGGATGAGTGTTCGCGCGGGCGCAGGAGACAACCGCATACCGCATCTCGCCAAGGCGTTGCGATACAATTCGCCCAGAAATGCTCTAAACCCAGTCCATGGCGATTGGGGTGTTCGATTCGGGCATTGGCGGCCTCTCGGTCCACCACGCCCTGGTCCGCCGGCTGCCTCGCGCCGACTTCATCTATCTCGCGGACCAGGCCAATACCCCCTATGGCGGTCGGGGCGGCGAGGAGATCGTCAAGCTCACCCGCGCCGGCTGCGAGCGCCTGTTTGACCGAGGGTGCGACCTTGTCGTGCTGGCCTGCAACACCGCCGCATCGGTAGCCCTGCGGCGCCTGCAGCAGACTTGGCTGCCGGGCTATCGGCGGGCGCTGGGCCGCCCCGTCAACGTGCTGGGCATCATCGTCCCGACCATCGAGGCGGCGACGGGCCTGCCGTGGTCACATCACGCCGACACCCCGCGCGATCGCGGCGACAAGATCGAACACGTCGATGTGCTTGGGGTGTTTTCGACCCCCGCCACTGCTGCCAGCCGCGTCTATGAGATCGAGATCGACAAGCGCCGCGCCGACGTCGCGGTTTTTTCGGAAGCCTGTCCCACGCTCGCGCGCGATATCGAAGGCGACAGCGACGAAGCGGACCTTCGCCAGACCGTGGAAGCCCATGTTCGCGGTCTCGCCCGCCGCATTGGCCGCCCCCCCGACCGCGCGATCCTCGGCTGCACCCATTTCGAAATCACCGCCGACCTCTTCCGCGCCGCCCTGCCGGCCGGCACGCCCCTGATCCACCAGCCGGACGCCGCTGCGGAGGCCATCGACCGCTATCTGGGTCGGCACCCCGAGTACTATCCGGGCTCAGGCGGAGATCGCACATTCCTGACCACTGGCCGCCCAGGGGCCCAGAATGGTCTGGTCGAACGCTTCTGGGGTGCGCCGCTCAGCTTCGATGCGGCTTAGTAGGCGGCCTCGACTGGGAGCCACGTCAGTCCATCAGCTTGCGGGCCAGGTAGGTGAATTCCAGCGCCACGCGTTCGGCCCGCTCCTGCAGATTGGCCGAGGCCGCGTGCCCGCCATTGGTGTTTTCGAAATAGAGAAACGGCAGCCCCATTGCCTCCATCAGCGCCGCCATCTTCCGCGCGTGGACGGGCGTGACGCGGTCGTCCTTGGTCGAGGTGACGAAGAACGGTTCGGGATAAGCGACGCCCGCCTTCAGGTTCTGGTAGGGCGAAATTCCGCGCAGGAAGGCCCGCTGCTCAGGGTTCGAGACGCTGCCGTATTCTCCGACCCAGGACGCGCCCGCCCCGATCTGTTCGAAGCGCATCATGTCCAGGAGCGGCACCTGGATGACCACCGCACGCCACAAATCCGGGTGCTGTTCGAACTCCACTCCCATCAACAGGCCCCCGTTGGAGCCGCCCTCGATGCCGAGGCGCCTTGGCGAGGTGATCTTGCGCGCGATCAGATCTTTGCCGACGGCGGCGAAGTCGTCGTAGATCCGCTGACGGTGAGTCTTCAGGCCCGCTTCATGCCAGGCAGGCCCGAACTCGCCACCGCCGCGAATGTTGGCCAGCACATAGACACCGCCATTTTCGAGCCACAGCTTGCCGATGGCGGCCGAGTAGCTGGGCAGCATCGAGACCTGGAACCCACCGTAGGCATAGAGCAAGGTCGGATTCGACCCATCCAGCTTCATGTCTTTGGGATGGACCACGAAATACGGGATCATCGTCCCGTCGCTGGAAGCGACCTCATGCTGCTCTACGGTGTCGCGCGAGGCGTCGAAGCGAGGGGGAAGCGCTTTGATGGCCGCCGCCTCGCCGCTCGCCGCGTCGGCCTGAAAGAGCCGGGTCGGGTCCAGGAAACTCTCGACTTCGAAGTAGAGGGCGTCGGTGAGTTCGCCGGCCGCGGCGATGGTCACCGAGGCGTTGGCGGCGACCGGCAGCCGGGTTTGAATCCAGGCGTCCCCATGCCGAGCAAAACTGACCAGACCCCCGCGCACATTATCGTAGAGCGCAGCGGTCACCCGCGAGCGGGTGACAGCCACCTGCTCGATCGACTGGCGCGCCCCTGGCGCGATCAACAGCTCCACCGGCCCGCTTTGGCCGCGCTCAAGCGCCTTCAGGTCAAGCGCGATCAGTGAGCCCGAGGCCAGCAAAGCGCCGCCCGCCGGGGTCCAATCCTGTTTGAGGGTGACGATCAGCCGCCCGTCGATCAGCCCATCGACCGAGGCCTTCAGCGGCAGGGGCAGCCTGACGACCCCATCAGGAGTCATGAGGTAGAACTCGCTTTCAAAAAAGCTGACCCCACGCTCGATAATCACCGCCTTCTCGCCCTGGGCATCGCGCAAAACCAGGGGAGTGACAGCGACGTCGGTCGGCGTTCCGCGAAACACCTCATGCGCCTGATCGAGACTCTGGCCGCGCCGCAGGGTCTTGACCACGAACCCATAGCCGGACGCGGTCATCGTTCCAGGACCCCAGTCGCGGGTCAGGATGAGGGTATCTTCGTCCAGCCAGTCGCTGGTTTCCTTGCTATGCGGCAGATCGAAGCCGCCGGGGACGAAGTGCCTGGTTGTGAGGTCGAACTCGCGTACCCGCACCGCGTCTTCGCCGCCGTCCGACAGGGCCAGAAGGCACAGGCGGTAGTGTGGCGGCAGGCAATTGGCCCCCTTCCACACCCAATTGGCCTTCTCTGCTGCGGAAAGCGCGTCGAGGTCGAGGACTGTCTCCCAGGCCGGCGTGGCCCCTGCGTAGCTGGACGGGCTTGCGCGACGCCACAGGCCCCGGACGTTGGCGGGATCCTGCCAGAAATTATAAACATCACCGCCGATAAGCTGCGGCTCTGGAATTCGGTCGGCGGCATTGACGATGGCCAGCGCCTCGCGGTGCAGGCGCTCGTAGCGGGGATCGCCCTTGAGCACCGCCAGCGAGCGGGCATTTTCCTTTTCGACCCAGGCCAGGGCCCGCGGACTCTGCATCTGCTCGAGCCATAGATAGGGGTCGGCGGGGTCGGCGTTCTGGGTCAAGGCGGGCGTCCCGGCGGCGATGGCGAGCGCGGCGACGGCCGCGGCGATGAGGCTTGAGCGCATGCGCCGTTCTTGGCGTTCCCGGCCGCGCCTGTCCAGGGAGGACGCGCCGCCTTGGTGCACCCGATCGGGCGACCGGCTATACCCCGCTGCATGAGCCGCCGGTTCGTCAAGATGAATGGCCTCGGCAACGATTGTGTCGTCGTCGAGGATGACGGTGCGCCGTTCGCGCCCAGCGCCGATGACGTGCGCGCCATCGCTGCCCGCGCCGGAGGCATCGGCTGCGACCAGCTCATCGTGCTCTCCGCGAGCGGCGCCGCCGACGCCCACATGCGGATCTGGAATTCCGACGGCGGCGAAGTTGGCGCGTGCGGCAACGCCGCCCGATGTGTCGGCTGGCTGATCATGCAGGCGTCGGGCCGCCCAAACGCCAGCATCGAAACCGCGGGCGGAAGGCTCGAGGTGTGGGACGCCGGCGAGCGCGCGGTCACTGTGGACATGGGTCCGCCCGGCCTCGGTTGGCGCGACATCCCCCTGGCGGAGGAAATGGATACCGCGCGCATCGAGCTTCAGATCGGCCCGATCGACGCGCCGATCCTGCATACCCCAGGCTGCGTCTCGTTGGGCAACCCGCACGTGGTGTTCTTCGTAGAGGACGCCGACGTCGCGCCGGTGGCCAAGGTTGGGCCGATGATCGAGCACCACCATCTGTTTCCCGAGCGGGCCAATGTCGGATTCGCGCAGATCAAGGCCCACGACCGCATCCGTCTGCGCGTCTGGGAGCGTGGCGCAGGCCTTACCCGCGCCTGCGGCACCGGCGCCTGCGCGGCCCTCGTCGCCGCCCATCGCCGGGGGCTCGCCGGCCGCGCCGCCACGCTGGAACTCGACGGCGGAGAACTGGCGATCGAGTGGCGCGCCACCGACGGCCATGTGCTGATGACGGGCCCGATAGAGGTGGAGTTCACCGGGGTCCTGCCGTGAGTCTAGACGTGGTCACCTTCGGCTGCCGTCTGAACGCCTGCGAATCCGAGGTTCTGCGCGCCCAGGCCGTCGCAGATGGCATCGCCGACGCGGTGATCTTCAATACCTGCGCTGTGACCGGCGAGGCTGTGCGGCAGGCTCGCCAGGCGATCCGCAAGGCGCGCCGTGAGCGGCCGGCCAGCGCGATCATCGTCACCGGCTGCGCGGCCCAGATTGACCCGCAGGGTTTCGCGGACATGGATGGGGTCGATCTGGTCGTCGGCAACGGCGAAAAGTCGGCCCCCGGGGGGCTCGCCCGGACGGGTCCGCGCGTCCGGGTCGGCGACATCATGCAGTCCCGCGATGCGGCCGTCGGCGCGATCACACCCTTTGCCTTGGCAGGGCCGGCCCGGCCACGCGCCTATGTCGAGATCCAGAACGGCTGCGACCACCGCTGCACCTTTTGCGTGATCCCCTTTGGACGCGGCAATTCGCGCTCGGTTCCCGCCGCGACGATCATCGAGCGCGTCGGGACCTTAGCCACCGCCGGCTGCGCAGAGGTGGTGCTGACCGGCGTCGACCTGACCAGCTGGGGCGCCGATCTCGCGACGCATGGCTCCTTGGGAGTGCTGGTCCGCGGGATTCTGGCATCGGTTCCGGAACTCAGGCGCCTGCGCCTGTCGTCCATCGATGCGGCCGAGATCGACGACGAACTGATGGCCTGCATGGCGAGCGAGGCGCGGCTGATGCCCCACCTGCATCTCTCCCTGCAGGCCGGCGACGACCTGATCCTCAAGCGGATGAAGCGTCGCCATAGCCGCGACGACGCCCTGGCCTTGGTCGCCAAGGTGCGAGCGGCGCGCCCGGGGATGGCGTTCGGCGCCGACCTGATCGCCGGTTTTCCCACCGAGAGCGAAGCTGCGTTCGAAAATAGTCTATCGCTGGTCGAGGCGGCCGGCCTGGCGTTCGTGCACGTTTTTCCCTACAGCCCGCGCCCCGGAACGCCCGCCGCTCGCATGCCGCAGCTCTCGCCAGCGACCATAAAAAGCCGCGCGGCCCGCCTGCGTGAGGCCGCTGACGCCGCGCTCGTCCGCCACCTCGACCGCCATGCGGGCTTGGAAATCCATGCCCTGGTCGAGCGCCCGGGGCTCGCCCGCGCAGAAGATTTCACGGTGGTGACCTTCGCGGGCAGCGCTCCGCCCGGGGCCATCATCAGAGGCGCGGTCGCGGGCCACGACGGGCGCCGCGCCCGCCTGGAAACATGGGAGATTGCCGCATGACCACCCATGCCGTGACCGGAGGCTGCCAATGTGGGGCCGTTCGCTTCGCCGTCGACGGGTCCCTCGGCCGGCCAGGCATTTGCCATTGCCGCATGTGCCAAAAGGCGGTCGGCGGCCCGTTCGGCTCCTTCGTCACCGCAGAGGGCTTGCGGTGGACGCGCGGCGAGCCAAAGCGATTTCAGAGTTCGGACAAGGCGGCCCGTGGCTTCTGCGCGGCCTGCGGCACGCCGCTCAGTTTCGAGTGGCAGGGCGCCCCGCCGGAGATCGCCATCGGCGCCTTCGATGACCCGGCCGCGGTCCGGCCGGTCATCCAGGTGTGGGGCGAGAGCCGCCTGCCGTGGTTCGCGTCGCTGGCGGCGCTCCCCGACCGGCCCGCCACTCCGACGGCCTCTGAGGCCGGCGTCGTCACCTTTCAACACCCCGATCACGATACCGATCGCTGGCCCCCGGCATGAGGCCCCGCTAAGACCTCGCCGATGACTGCGTACAAAGTGAGCCGATCGTGACGTTCGTGGATGAAAGAAGCTGCAAGGGATGAGCGCCCCGCAACGCGGCTGGCTGTCACGGCTGACCGACGGGCTTTCGCGGACTTCGCGGCAGATGACCCTGCAGGTCACCCAGGTGCTGGTCGCGCGCCCCCTCGACCAGGCACGCCTCGACGCGCTCGAGGAGATGCTCATCGAAGCCGACCTTGGCCCGCACGCCGCCGGGCGCATCACCCGCGCCTTTGCCGAGCAACGGTTCGGCAAGTCGTGCAGCGAGGACGAGGTCAAGGAGGCTCTGGCCGCCGCCGTCTCCGCCGAGCTGGCCCCGCGCCAGGGGCGTTTCGATCCGCTGTCAGGCCCACGGCCCTATGTCGTGCTGTTTATCGGCGTCAACGGCTCGGGCAAGACGACGACGCTGGGAAAGATCGCGGCCGACCTCACCGGCCGAGGCGCCAAGGTGCTGATCGCGGCCGGCGACACCTTCCGCGCGGCCGCCGTCGAGCAGTTGCACGTGTGGGCGACGCGGGCCAACGCCGACTTCATCTCGAGGCCCAACGGCGCCGACGCGGCGGGTCTCGCCTTCGACGCCTTCGAGCGCGGGCGGACAGAACGCTACGATGTGGTGCTGATCGATACCGCCGGCCGTCTGCAGAACAAACAGGGGCTGATGGACGAGCTGACCAAGATGATCCGTGTGCTGCGCCGACAGGATCCCGACGCCCCGCACGAAGTACTGCTCGTGCTCGACGCCACGGTCGGGCGCAATGCCTTGGCTCAGGAGAACATTTTTGGCAACGCCATCGGGGTCACTGGCATCGTCATGACCAAGCTCGACGGCACGGCGCGGGGCGGGGTGCTGGTGCCGGTCGCTCAGGCTTCCGACTCTCCGATCAAGCTGATTGGCGTGGGCGAAGGCATCGAGGACCTGCAGGCCTTCGATGCAGCCGCCTTTTCGCGATCCCTCGTCGGGCTGGCGCCGGCCCGTGGCTAAGCCCGCCCGCAGGGCCCCGCCCGCTTTGCGCTGGTTGATCGACGGCGCCCCGGCGATCGCCTTTCTGGCGGTCATTCTGATCACCCACAATTTTCGCACAGCGACATGGTTCGTGGTCGGTGGCGCGATGCTCGCCCTAGCGGTCAGCCTGATCTTCGAGCGACGGATCGCCCCCCTTCCCGCAGTCACCGGCGCCCTGGCCGTCGTCTTTGGCGGCGCAAGCCTGATTTTCCACCGCGCCGACATCCTGCAGATGAAGATGACCATCGTCGACGCGGCCCTGGGCGCGGCGCTTCTAGGGGGCCTCGCCATCGGCAAAAACCCGCTCAAGCTGCTGCTGGGCGGCGCCTTTGAGCTCGCCGATCGGGCCTGGAAGGTGCTGGCCGTGCGTTACGCGATGTTCTGGTGGGCCTGCGCCGCCGCCAACGAGTTCGTCCGACGCACGCAGTCGCAGGAAACCTGGGCCGCCTTCCGCGTCGCTGTGCTGATCGCCGCTGTCGTTTTCGCCCTCGCCCAGACGCCCTATCTCCTGAAACACAGCCGCCAGGCCAAGGACCTTGGCCCCCCAGAACCCCCCGATCCCGGGTTTTGACCGCGACACCTTCTTCCATTGGGAGGCGTGCGGAGACGTGCACGGACCATCTGTCGCCAAATTGACTTGAACGGCGACTAACCGTTTAGCTCCGCTGGTCGGAGAGAGGCAGTCGATGGCCAAGAACAAGGGCAAGCCCGAGCCGACGGGATTGAACGCCTCGGCGACGCATCTATTGCACAGAGCTCTGCGCCTGGGGCTCGACTTCTATGCCGACGCGAGCGGCAATGGCGCGGTTACCCAGCGCCAGTTGACGGTGCTGGCCGCGGCCGGCGCGGCCCCCGGCCTGACCCAGAACGATCTCGTCCGCGCTACCGGCATCGACCGTTCGACACTGGCCGAACTGGTCAGCCGGATGTTGAAGCTGGGCCTCCTCGAGCGCCGCCGATCGGCCACAGATGCGCGCGCCAACACCGTCACCCTATCGGCCGCCGGCCGCTCGGCCCTGACCGCAGGCGCAGGGCCCTCGGCCGCCGCCGACGAGCGCCTGCTTGGCCTGCTCAGCCCGAAGAAACGCGAGGTCTTTCTCAAGACCCTCGCCACCCTCGCCGCTGCTGCCGACCAGCCCGCAAGCACCAAGGCGGCCAGCCCGGCCAAGCCCAAGAAGAAGAAACGCAAAAAAGCCCGCAAGACCCGAGACATCGGGGCATAGGCCCTCCCTCCTCATTCGAAGGGAGTGGTGGAGCCTACCTTGCCGCCTTTTCCAACATGCCTTCCGCTTGCGCCGCCGTTATCGGCGCGGCGACCTTGGCGCGGATGATGCCGCGGGAGTCGACGGCGTAGGTTTCCGGCACCCCCGTAAGGCCGAACTCGATCCCGGCGCGGCCGGGGCGATCGGCAAGCACCGCCTGGTAGGGATCGCCGAAGCGGTCCAGGAACGCCTTGGCGGCGTCGGGATCGTCCTTGTAGGCGACGCCGATCACCTTGACCCCCTCGGCCTTCAGCGCCATCAGCGCCGGAGCCTCCTCTGCACACGGTCCGCACCACGAGGCGTAGAAGTTGATCAGCGCCGGTCCCGCGGCCAGAACCCGCAGCGGCGCCGGCGGGCCGCCGGCCAACGGTGGCAAGTTCAGCGCCGGAACCGGCTTGCCGACCAGCGCCATCGGTATGACCTTGGGATCGTGGTTCAGGCTGTAGCCCCAGAAGAGCGCGATCAGCGCCAGGAGGGCGGTGATGGGCAGGATGGCCGCGAGCCGCCTCACCCGCCGCGCTTGCCTTCCAGGTCCCGCGCCCGGCTGCGCCAGCGGCGCGTGCGCAAGGCGGTGTCGACGATCATCCAGGCGAAGCCGATAGCAGTGACGCCATACGCCGGCCAGATGAAAACGGCGTATCTGCCCGCGTGAGCCAGGACTGCGTTCATCGTGCCGCCTGTACGGCCAGAGCCCCGGCGCGTCGCCTCCAAACCTCGCCCCGCGTGCGTGCCAGCCATAGGGCTCCGAACGCGGCGGTATAGCCAAGGCCGGTCAGCGCCAGGGGCAGGAGATACACCGGCGCGAGGGTGGGTCCCCCGGGGCGGAAGATCGACTCGCCCTGGTGCAGGGTGTTCCACCAGTCGACCGAATATTTGATGATTGGCAGGTTGATCAGCCCGATCAGGGCCAGTATCGCGGCCGCCCTGCCGGCCTTGGCCTCGTCGTCGATGCTGGCGCGAAGGGCCATATAGCCGACGAAGAGCAGGAAGAGCACCAAGACCGAGGTTAGCCGCGCGTCCCACACCCACCAGGTGCCCCACATCGGCCGGCCCCACAGCGACCCGGTGATCAACGCCAGGAGTGTGAATGTCGCCCCCAGCGGCGCAGCCGCCCGAGCTGCCGCGTCGGCGAGGCCATGGCGGAAAACCAGGAAGAAAAAGCTCGCGCCGCCCAGGCACCCATAGCTCAGCATCGCCGCCCACGCGGCCGGCACATGCACGAACATTATCTGCACGCTCTCGCCCTGCTGATAGTCGGGCGGGACTCGAAGCCCGAGAGTGAGGCCAGCCCCGATCAGCGCCATCGCCAATCCAGCCAGGACCGGCGCCGCCCAGCGCGAAAAGGCCATGAATCGATGCGGATTGGCCAGCGCGGCGATCATGGAATGTGGCTTAAAGCGTTTCGCCCGCGAGCGGGAGTGACTCATGCTCTCGCTTCATGGGGAAAGCCGCTTGTTGCTGCCCCTTTGCCCGTCCGGGGATCCGCGGCGTCAACCAAGCGCGTTCCTGCAGGCAGCCGCCATCGCGAACGGCGTCAGCGCCACGACGGCCAAGGTGTAGGCGGCCAGGAGCGCCAGGGCTGGAACCCAGGCACCGCCGCCGGCGAAGGCTTCGATCGCCGTCCCGCCGAAGATTACCGGCGGGACAAGAAGGGGCAGGACGATGACGGCGATGAGCAGGCCGGCCCGGCGGCTGGCGAGAGCTAGGGCGGCGCCGGCGCCTCCGAGGAAGGCAAACGCGAGGCCGCCGATCGCGGCGGTGATCAGGTTCATCGGCGCTGCGGCAGGGGGTGCGCCAAGCGCGATGGCGGCGAAGGGGGCGGCGATGGCTAGCGGTGCGCCGGTGGTCAGCCATTGGGCGAAACATTTCACCGCGGCGACAGCCTCCAACGGCAGGGGCCCGAGGGCCAGAAGGTCCAGGGCTCCGTCCTCGAAGTCGCGCTCGAACAGGCGCTCGAGGGACAGCAGGCTGGCGAGGGCCAGGGCGACCCAGGCGACGCCGCCGGCGACGGCGGCGAGGCGCCCGGCGCCCGCGCCGATAGAGAGGGGCAGAAGAGTGGTGACGGCGGCATAGAAGCCGAGGGCCAGGAGAGGACCGCCGCCGCGGCCCCAAGCCAAGGCCAGCTCGCGGCGGAGGAGAACAGCCAGCGCGTTCACGGCGGGATCTCCACGATCCTGGCAGTGATCGGCAGGAGATCGTGCACGGCGGCGAGGATCAGGCCGCCGCCCGCCAGATGGGCCGCCATCACCTCGCCGACCAGGGCGCGACTTTCCGCGTCCAGCGCAGCCAGCGGTTCGTCGAGCAACCAAAGGGTGCGCGGAGAGGCGATCAGGCGGCAGAGGGCCAAGCGGCGCTTCTGGCCAGCGGAGAGCTTGCGTACCTCGAGGCCCAGGACGCGCGCGAGGCCGAGGCGCTCCGCCGCCGCCTCGCCGGCCCCACCCGTCGCGCCCACCCAGCGGGCCTGGAAGCTGAGCTCATCGCGAGCGGTGCGGCCCCCTTTCAGACCGTCCTGGTGGCCGATCAGGTGGCAATCGGTGCGCCGGGCTTCGTCGGCGTCGGGCGCGCCATCGAAAGTGATCCGGCCATCCAGAGGCGGGATGAAGCCGGCGACGGCGCGCAACAGGCTGGTTTTGCCGACGCCATTGGCGCCGGTCAGGGCCACCGCCTCGCCAGCCGAGACAGTCAGGTCGAAGCGCGAGAACAGCAATCGGTCGCCACGCTGGATAGCGACGGCGTGGATGACGAGGCGGGTGATCACGCGTGAAACCGAGCGATCGGATCGGGATTGGCTTTCCCCCATTCCGACACGGCGCCAGTCGCTTCGCGCCACGGTTTTCCGCAAGGGCAGAGGCGGCCGGGTGCATGGACGGCGGCGCCCCTCGGGTCTATGACGGCGCCGGCCGCACGGAGATGGCGCGGCGATGGGGCGGACGCTGTGTGTCCTCCCCGCTTCGCGCGCCGTTCCGTAACCGATGTCCGGTTGGCCCAGAGCAAGAAGGATCCCCCCATCATGGCGTCGACAGACAGCCTCGACACTCGCCGCGACCTCGAGGTCGGCGGCAAGACCTATCGTTACTACAGCCTGCGCGCGGCGGAAGCCGCCGGCCTGACCGGCATCTCGCGCCTGCCGGTGTCGCTCAAGGTGCTGCTGGAGAATTTGCTGCGCAACGAGGACGGCGTCAGCGTCCGGCCGGACGACTTCCAGGCGGTCGCCGCGTGGATCGATAACCGCGGCTCAATGCAGCATGAGATCGGCTTTCGCCCAGCCCGGGTGCTGATGCAGGACTTCACCGGCGTTCCCGCCGTTGTCGACCTGGCGGCCATGCGCGACGCCCTGGCGGGTCTCGGCGGCGATCCGGCCAAAATCAATCCGCTCAGCCCCGTCGACCTGGTCATCGACCACTCAGTGATGGTCGACTATTTCGGCACCCCCAAGGCGTTTTCCGAGAACGTCGAGCGGGAATACGAGCGCAACCTTGAGCGCTACCGCTTCCTGCGCTGGGGATCGGCGGCTTTCGACAACTTCCGCGTCGTGCCCCCCGGCACCGGCATCTGCCACCAGGTCAACCTTGAATACCTCGCCCAGACGGTGTGGACGGCGGAAGTGGACGGCGAGACTTTCGCCTACCCCGACACCGTGGTCGGCACTGACAGCCACACGACCATGGTCAATGGCCTCTCGGTTCTCGGCTGGGGCGTCGGCGGCATCGAGGCCGAGGCGGCGATGCTCGGCCAGCCGATCCCGATGCTGATCCCCGAAGTCATCGGCTTTCGCCTCACCGGCGCCCTGCCGGAAGGCGCGACAGCCACCGATCTGGTGCTCACCGTCACCCAGATGCTGCGCAAGAAGGGCGTGGTCGGCAAGTTCGTCGAATATTTCGGCCCGGGTCTGGCTTCGCTGACGGTCGAGGATCAGGCGACGCTGGCCAACATGGCGCCCGAATACGGCGCCACCTGCGGCCTCTTCCCGGTCACCCAGGCGACACTCGATTACCTCGCCGCCACGGGCCGCGCGCCGGAGCGGGTGGCGCTGGTCGAGGCCTATGCCAAGGAACAGGGCCTGTGGGTCGAGCCGGGCGTACCCGATCCGGTGTTCAGCGACACCCTCGAACTCGACCTCGGCAGCGTACTGCCGTCGCTGGCCGGTCCCAAGCGGCCGCAGGACAAGGTGCTGCTCTCCGAAGCCGCCGCTGCCTTTCGAACCGCGCTCGCCGGTGAGTTCGGCAAGGATGGCGACGACGCGCCGGCGCGCATCGCCGTCGAGGGCGAGGGCCACGATCTGGGCAACGGCGATGTGGTCATCGCCGCGATCACCTCATGCACCAACACCTCCAACCCCAGCGTGCTGATCGCCGCGGGCCTCCTGGCCAAGAACGCCATCGCCAAGGGGCTGAAGGTCAAGCCGTGGGTGAAGACCTCCCTGGCTCCAGGCTCG
Organism: Caulobacteraceae bacterium; assembly: GCA_043746375.1. Lineage (GTDB taxonomy): Bacteria > Pseudomonadota > Alphaproteobacteria > Caulobacterales > Caulobacteraceae > Acaudatibacter. Next base: position 13,136 of record JAYTRF010000022.1, read on the forward strand.
CAGGTGGTCACCGACTACCTGGCCAAGGCCGGGCTGACCAAATCGCTGGATGCGCTCGGCTTCAATCTGGTCGGCTATGGCTGCACCACCTGCATCGGCAACTCGGGACCTCTGGCCGAACCGATCTCCAAGGCGGTGCAGGCGGGCGACCTGGTCGCTGTCTCGGTGCTATCGGGCAACCGCAACTTCGAGGGCCGGGTCAATCCCGACGTGCGCGCCAACTACCTGGCCTCGCCGCCGCTGGTGGTCGCCTACGCCCTTGCCGGTTCGATGCTGACCGACCTCGTCAATGAGCCGCTCGGCCAGGGCAAGGGCGGCAAGGACGTGTTCCTGAAGGACATCTGGCCGACCAACCAGGAAATCGCCGACGTTCAGCGAAAGGTCGTCGGCGCCGAGATGTTCGCCAACCGCTACAAGGATGTGTTCAAGGGCGACAAGCAGTGGCAGGCGATCGAGGTCGCGGGCGGCCAGACCTACGCCTGGGATATCGGCTCGACCTATGTGCAGAACCCGCCCTATTTCGAGGGGCTGACGATGACGCCGCAGCCGGTCGGCGACATCGTCGAGGCGCGCATCCTCGGCATCTTCGGCGATTCGATCACCACCGATCACATCAGCCCGGCCGGCAACATCGGCAAGACCAGCCCGGCGGGAGAGTACCTGTCACAGCATCAGGTCACCGCCTCGGAGTTCAACTCCTACGGCGCACGGCGCGGCAACCACCAGGTCATGATGCGGGGGACCTTCGCCAACATCCGCATCCGCAACAGGATCACCGCCGACATTGAGGGTGGCGTCACTCGCCATTTCCCCTCGGGCGAGGTGATGTCCATCTACGACGCGGCCATGCGCTACAAGTCGGAGGGCCGCCCATCGGTCGTGTTCGCCGGCAAGGAATACGGCACGGGCTCTTCGCGCGACTGGGCGGCCAAGGGGACCAAGCTTCTGGGCGTACGCGCCGTGATCGCCGAAACGTTCGAGCGCATCCATCGCTCGAACCTCGTCGGGATGGGCGTGCTGCCGCTGCAGTTCATCGCCGACGGGTGGCAGCGCCTAGGTCTTACCGGCGAGGAGATCGTCACCATCCGCGACCTTGCCGGCTTGCAGCCGCGCCGGCAGCTGATGGTTGAACTCTACCGTCCGCGCGACGGCAAGATCGCACGCTTCCCCGTCCGCTGCCGCATCGACACGCCCACCGAGCTCGATTATTTCCTGGCCGGGGGCGTCCTCAACTACGTGTTGCGCAATCTGGCGCGCAAGACAGCATAGGGCTGGGCCCTCTTCCCCCGCTTGGCCTCAACCCATCTCGCCGACCATTGCCAGGGCGGCGGCCCGGGGATCGGGGGCGGCGGTGATCGGGCGGCCGCAGACGATGTGACTGGCCCCGGCGCTTAGCGCCTGGGCGGGCGTCGCCGCGCGAGCCTGATCGTCGAGCGGAGCCCAGGTTGGGCGGACGCCCGGAACGACGACGAGAAAATCTGGGCCGCCGATCCGCCGCGCCATGGCCGCCTCGCGCGGGCTGACGATCACCCCGTCCGCGCCAGCGTCGAGGCTCTGGCGGACGCGGCGTTCGACCAGCGCCTCGATGGCCATGGCATAGCCGATCTCTTCGACGTCGTGGGCCGCCAGGCTGGTCAGAACGGTCACGCCCAGGATTTTCAACGAACCCTCGCCATCGCGGCCCCGCACCCCTGCGGCCAGGACTTGCGGCTCGGCGTGGACGGTGAGGAAATCGCAGGCGCCGCTTGCCGTGATGGCGGCGGTGGCGCGTTCGACCGTCGCGCCGATATCGTGCAGCTTCCAGTCGAGAAACAGCCGCCGCCCCGGCGACTTCATCGCCCGCGCCAGGTCCATGCCACCGGATGCGAGGAGTTGCAGGCCGATCTTGTAGAAGGTGACGTTGTCGCCGAGCGCGTCGACCAGGGCCTCAGCCCGCGCGCGCGTCGGCACATCCAGCGCCACGATCAACCGCGGGTCGGCCACGGATCGAAAATCCTCTCGATTTGAGCTAAGCCGCGAAAATGAGCCTCGCCGCCTTCGCCGTCAACTTCTTCGTCGCCCTGTTCGCGCTCATCGATCCGGTCGGCAATGTGCCTATGTTCGCCGCCGCCACCAGCGGCGCGACGCCAGCCGGTCGGCGGCTGACGGCCAGCTACATCGCGCTCTTTGCCTTTGCTTTTCTGAGCTTCTTCTATCTCACCGGCCTTTCACTGCTGCAGTTCTTCGGCATCTCCCTGCCAGCCTTCCGCATCGCCGGCGGCATCCTCCTGTTGCTGTTGGGTCTAGACATGGCCAGGGGCGAAATGGCGCCGGGAGATGAGACCGCCAGCGAGGGCGGTGAGGTGCTGACCGCCCGCGCTTACGCCCGCAAGCGGTTCGAAGGGATGATCGTCCCCTTCGGCATGCCGCTCCTGATCGGACCTGGGGCGATCTCGTCGGCGGTGATCTATGCCGGCGAGGCCAAGCGCCTCGGCCTCGCGGGGACCGCCGTCGGCGTCGGGGTGATCGGCGCTGTCTGTGTGATGATCGTTGTGGCGTTCTGGCTCACCGGTCTGATTTCAAGGGCCCTTGGAACCATCGGCATGATCATCGTGGTGCGGGTGCTTGGCCTGATCCTCTGCGCCCTGGCGGTGCAGTTCATGCTGACCGGTTTCGCCGACGCGACCCACGGCCTGATGCGCGGCGACACCGCAGCCCCGTATCGCTAAGACGGTCATGGCCGATCTGGAAAGCCGCCTGGCCGAGATCGTCCGCGCGAGTCCGACGCTGATGCGGGTGCTGATCATCGCCCGCGAACTGCGGCTCCCGGACTGGCGGGTGGCTTCCGGTGCGATCTACCAGACCGTCTGGAATGCGTTGACCGGCCGCGATCCGGACTACGGCATCCGTGACTACGACCTTTTCTATTTCGACGGCCGCGATCTCTCGTGGGATGCCGAGGATATCGAGATCCGCCGCGCTGCCACGCTGTTTCCGCCGGACTTGGCGGCCAAGGTCGAGGTGCGTAATCAGGCGCGCGTACACCTGTGGTTCGAGGATCACTTCGGCGTGGCCTATGCGCCGCTGTTGTCCACCGACGAGGCCATCGGCCGGTTCGTCGCGACCGCCAATGCCGTCGGAGTGCGGCTGGAGGGCGGCGGCTGCCTCGACATCGCCGCGCCATTCGGCCTCGATGACCTCTTTGCCCTGCGCCTGCGGCCCAACCCCAGCCGCGCACTGGCCAAGGGCTGGGCCCAGGTCATCGCCTCCAACCAGGGTCGCTGGCCCGAGGTCGCCGTCGCGGGTGATTGAACGCGGCAGCGATTGGGTGTACCGCGCCGCGCCGTCGGCCTTGGTTTTTCAGCTAAGGTGCGAGTCGCGCGCCGCCGGAGACGTTTGAAGCCAAGTGGAAGCCGCTGCGACGCCACCCGCCTTAGACGACGAACGCCCAGATTTCGGCCTCGATCCTCGCCGACCGCGACTGAGAAAGAGAACCTTCGCCGCCCTGGCCCTGGGATCCGTTGGGGTGGTTTTCGGCGACATCGGCACCAGCCCTCTCTACGCCATGCGCGAGGCGTTGGCGCATTCGCGTCCGGTGGGGCCGCCCGAGCTGGCGATCCTCGGCGTGGTTTCGCTGGTGCTCTGGTCACTCGGCCTGATCGTCACGCTGAAGTACGTGATCTTCCTCATGCGCATGGACAACAAGGGCGAGGGCGGCACCCTGGCTTTGATGGCGCTTACCCAGCGCGCGCTCAAGCGCCGGTCGACGGTCGTCATCGCGCTCGGCATCGTCGGCGTTTCTCTGTTCTATGGCGATGGCGTGATCACGCCGGTGTTCTCGGTGCTCTCGGCGGTCGAGGGCATGCGCCACGCGCCCCATGTCGGGCGGCTCTTCGCGCCGTTCGTGCTGCCCGCGGCGGTGCTGATCCTGGTCAGCCTGTTCATCGCCCAGGCCAAGGGCACCCAGCGGATGGCCTCGCTGTTCGGGCCGGTGAC
>JAYTRF010000023.1:0-1784 GCA_043746375.1 Caulobacteraceae bacterium
GGCGGTCTGCCCGTTGATATCTCGTTCGATATCGAAGAGGGCGTCGATCCGGCGGACCACTTCAAGGGCGATGGGCGAGACCACCACGGGCTTCTTGCCAGCGGCCTTGCGCCGAGCGGCCTCTTCGAGATCGGCGAAGATGAAGAACGGCCGCCGCGCGTGGCTCCAGCAGCCGGCCTGCAGAATCTGGCCGGGCTTGCGATCTGGCGCATAAAGCTTGCCATAGCCGCTGAACGCGTCGGCTTGGAAAACGCCGGACCACTGGGCGAGATGCGCCTGCGGATGTTCGCCGCTTCGATCACGCGAATAGTAGAACATCGCCGCCGGCGGCCCTGTGCCGCCGAACGGCTTATCGTCGGCGACATAGACCCAACATCGGGCAATATCGGTCTTGCCCGCGGCGAGGACGGGGACGGTGGTGTCATCGCCGTGGAGCCGTCCGACCGAGAAGACGTGGCGCTCAAGGGCGTTCAAAACGGGGCTGAGGACAAGACAGCTGGCGCCCACGGCGTCGGCCATGGTCGACAGAGGAATGGGCACGCCCTCAAGGGCGTAGCGTTCGCAGAGCCGGTTCAGCGGTTGGTGGGCGCCAAACTTCTCGTAGAGGATCATTGCAAGGAGGCTTGGACCGGCCCAGCCACGCGGGATGACGTGAAAGGGCGCGGGCGCCTGGCTGATCTTCTCGCAGTCGCGGCAGGTGAACTTCTCCCGCACCGTTTCGATCACCTTCCACGACCGCGGGATCGATTCCAGCGTCCGGGTCATATCCTCGCTCAGCTTGCGCAGCCGCGTTCCGCCGCAGCAGTCGCAGGCTGTCGGCGGATCGATCACCACCCGTTCGCGGGGCAGGTGTTCGGGGAAGGTGTTGCGTTCGATCGGCCGCCGGCGCACGAACCCCGCCACCGTCGTGGTCTTGGCCACCGCTATCTCGGCGGCCAGCTCATCTTCGGTGGCGGCCGCCTCCGCCTCCTCGAGCTGCAGTTCCAACTGATCAATGAGCCGCGCGCCGCGTTCCGAGCGTTGGCCGTATATCTGCCGCTCCAGCTTGGCGATCCGCAGCTTCTGATGGGCGATCAGCGCCTGGTCATCCGACGCCTTGGCTTTGGCGACCGCCAGCTCCGCGGCGACATCCAGGTGCTTCTGTTCGGCTTGCTTTGCCTGTTCGCGCGCGATCAGTAGCGCCACTTTCAGCGCGCCGACATCATCAGGAAGGGCTTCAAGACCAACGTCCATAGACCCAATAGAATCATAAATTCAGAGGCTTGTGGCGCCCTAAAATGCAGGCGCCGCAAAGTATTTTCGCCTATCCAGCGCTGGTCGGGCGCCAAGTGTATTGCGGGTTACGCCAGTCGATTCCGTCCAGCAAAACACTAAGTTGCGCCGACGATATCGCCACCGCCTCGCCCGGCGCCGAGGGCCAGATGAACCGTCCACGGTCCAGCCTCTTGGCATAAAGTGACAGCCCCATGCCGTCGTGCCACAGGATCTTGATCAGATCGCTCCGGCGTCCGCGGAACGCGAACAAGTCTCCCGCGTGCGGGTTGCGTTTCAGTCCCTCCTGGACCTGTAGCGCCAGGCCCTGCATGCCACGGCGCATGTCCGTGTGACCCGTGGCGATCCAGACCCGAACGCCCGAGGCGAACGCGATCATCGGCGCAGCGCCCGCAACGTCGCCGTCAACAGCGCCGCCGCACCGATCCTGACCCGCGCTCCGGCTGCAAACTCCACCACGATCGCCGCCGCGTCCGACGCCGAGCAAAGCGGTGCTGGATCATCCACCAGGA
>JAYTRF010000024.1:0-2522 GCA_043746375.1 Caulobacteraceae bacterium
CTTTAGCGTCCGGCTGACTTGATCTTCGTCGAGCCCCCTAACGGTGACGATCAGGTCGCGCACCTGCGCATCGTCGAGGTTGAATGGTTGAACAACGGCGAGGACCTCTAGGACGGCGCGATGAATATGCTCTTCCCCGCGCGCGGCGAGACCACCCTCCATGACCTGAGCAAACCTGCCCTGGATGTACTGACGAATCTCCTTGTTCGCGCGGGCGCTCTCCAAAGGAAGCTGCTCCAGAGCGATCACGCGCGACACCATCGACACGAAGAGCGGCGAGTCGCCGGAAGCACCCGCGATCGCCTCGACCCATTCCCCCGGCGCGCCGAATTGTTCGAGGACCTCCCGAGCCAGCTCAATCAACTGTGGCCTTGAAAGTGGATCGAGGGCGATCTGACTTGGACTCACAATGCCGTGGACGGCCGCTTCGCTGAGAATTCTGTCCTTGGCGTAGGGACGCGTCGCCAGGACGAGGCGCACCTGGCGAGCCGGATTGCCGGCAAACTCGAACAAGGCACCCAGCCCGTCGCGATCGTGGGCGTCATCCACGATCAAGATCTTTGGCCCGGGGCCCAGGTCGTGCAAGGATTGCGGCGAGAGTGGAGCGGTATTCGAGAGGAAAAGGAGCAGAGTCGCCGGCTCCTTGATGCGGACGTCCTCAGCGATCGATTTCAGCAGGCGTGATTTTCCCATGCCACCCGCCGCGATCAGAACCGTAACTTGGCCGGACGCGTCGAGGGCTTCCAAAAGCCGGTCGCGCTCGGCCTCACGCCCCCATAAGCTCCAGCTGTGGCTAAAGGGCTTCTCCGGTCCGTCATAGGGGCGAAAGAAATCGCTCGGTGATAGCCACGGCCCCGGTTCGCTACGTCCCAAAAGCGCCCGGCGCTGCCCGGGAAAATAGAGGTCGACCAGCTGTTCCTGGTCGTGGACCGATAAGCCTCGGATGATGCGCGAGATGTCATCTTGGTCCCAAAGAGTCCAGCCGGGGGCCTTGCGAAGTTCTTCGGCGGCCTGGGGGCTCGCGACGCGACTCAGCACAAGGATCTGCCGGTCGGTGTCAGAAGAATAGGCCGCTACAGCGCGCTTCACGTCAGCGGGTCCGAACCGGGCGACGCGCTTGCACTGGAGGCCAATCCGGCGACCGTCGGCGAGCACGGCGATCACATCCAAACCGTCTTGCTTGTGACCCGATGAGCCGACGCGTCGGACTTCCGCGTCTCGGCACATCCGCTGGACCACATCGGCGGTGAAATACTCGAAGGTGACGGGATCGAGGTGCTCAATGGGAAACGGCTGAACGGAAGCAGGCGTCGGCAGAGGCGCATATCCCGCTATGCGAGACACATTGCCGGCATTGAGGTTTAGGGCGGCCGCGAGATCGGCAATCTGTTCCGGCCGCGGTCGGTGCGTGCCAGCCTCCCACCGACTGATGGATTGCTGGGAGACGTTCAGTCGAAGGGCGAGGTCGCGTTGATTGGGAAGGCCGGCGGTGATCCGGGCCCGCGAGATGGCTTGTCCAAGTTGTGCATAACGAGTTTCCATTCGCACACTTTATATGAGTATGATGATTCGCACAACCCAAATGTGTGTGGAATATCCGCCGAATGCGCCAGCGGCGGCCCCGCGAAAACCGCCCGCATAGCTATTCTCCGCCCCATCGCGCCGCGCCGGTCTTGTCAAACCCACCCGTTGCGCCCTACCAAGCGCGCGGTTGGCGGACGCCAGGTCAACCTAGTCGCCTTGGGGGCTACCCTGCCCGGAAAGGGTTCGCGGTCACCGCTTTATGAAGAGCCTGCTGTTGTTCGGCGCCACCGGCGATCTGTCGCGGCGGATGCTGATGCCCTCCCTGTTCGGTCTGGACGGCGACGGACTGCTGCCTCCTGATCTCGTTATCGTCGGCACGGCGCGCAGCGATATCGATGACGCCGCCTTCCGCGTCATTGTGGCCGAAGCGCTTGAGGAATTCGTTGAAGCCGACCGCCGCAAGCCCGACGACGTCGCGCGTTTCCTCAAACGTCTGCGCTATGTGCGCCTGGATGTGTCGCAGGCCGATCAGTTTTCCCGCCTGCGCGATGCGCTGGGCGATGCGCCGGGAGGCGATCTGGCCATCTTCCTCTCCACCGCGCCGTCCCTGTTCGGCCCGACCATCGCCGGTCTGGACTGCGCGGGCCTCGCCGGCGGCGGCGTGCGCCTGGCGCTGGAAAAACCTCTGGGCCATGATCTGGCCTCCAGCCGGGCGATCAACGACGCCGTCGCCTCGGTGTTCAAGGAAAGTCAGACCTTCCGCATCGACCACTATCTGGGCAAGGAAACCGTCCAGAACCTCCTGGCCCTGCGCTTCGCCAACGCCCTGTTCGAACCCCTATGGAACAAGGTCTCCATCGAACACGTGCAGATCACCGTGGGCGAGACAGTGGGGGTCGAGGGCCGCTGGGGCTATTACAACGACTACGGCGCCCTGCGCGACATGGTGCAGAATCACGTGCTGCAGTTGCTCTGCCTGGTGGCCATGGAGCCGCCGG
>JAYTRF010000025.1:0-2794 GCA_043746375.1 Caulobacteraceae bacterium
CCACATCGGCGAGGTCCAAAATCTGCTGAAGGACGCCAAGGCTCGATGGAACCATGCCGTCGAAATGCACGGTTCGACCGATCTTTTCACGCGCCTGAATATCACCGAACGCGTGCGCCAGCACGAACACGCCGACATCATGGCCGCAGTCAGGACGCCAATGAATGTCGCGCCGGCCCAAAAAGAGGCCCGCTAGTTTCTTCCTTCGGGCGTTGGCGAAACAGTCCAATTCAGATCGCCGCTGGGGCGTCCATGCGAACCTGGTGAAATCGCCATCCTGCGCAATTTCGCGGGCCGCCCGCAGGAACTCGGCCCGTGCGACGCGCGCGAGATATCCGCCGGCGATGATCCGCCGCACGCTCAGTCTCGTTAAAACAGGCCCTTGGCTAGAAGAGAACGCCCGCTTCGGCGACGCCGCGCACCTGGCTCTTATCCAGGCCGAAGGGACCGAACGCCAGTCCCGGCGTGACACTTGAGGCGTCCACATAAGAAAACTCACCGCGCGCGAAAAAGATGCCCTTTTGATAGGTGGGGGTGACGGTAAAGGAAAAGGCGTTGCTTTTCGGGCCATAGAGAAGGTTGGCCGCGCCGCTTGAAGATATGTACTCGGCGCGGCCGTCCAGACTAAGCGTCGGCGTAAAGGCGTATCTCACGAACAGGGCCCCGCCGATCGTTGAACCCGACGGCGTGATCCCCGCGACATTGGGCACTACCGTGTATTGAACGTAGGGCGAGATCGTCCACTTGCCCATCGTGTGGCTGTAGATCAGGTTGTACACTTGACTATTTGCCTGGGGACCGGGGGTAAGCAGCGTATTGACATAGACCTTCTTGAAAGTGCCCTGGGCAACGAAGGTCAGGGTGTCAGTGTTCTTGAAGGTGTATGTAACCAGGCCAGAGCCGCTGGTGTAGCGATCGGAGTCGTAACCGTCGTTGAACGACGCCGAGACCAGCCACGGTCCCTTGGTATAGTTGACCTGTACACCCTTGTTGACGGTGTTTTCCTGATTCCATAGCAGGCCGCGTTCGATGTTGTAGTTTTCGAAGGTGAAGGTGTATTCCGCGCCCTGAAGCGTCGGCAGCGCGCCAGCCTCGATGCTGAAGTTGGCGTTGGGGGCATATTTCAAAAAACCCTGGATGGCAGGCCCGAAAAAAACGCGATTGGCGGTATCGGCGCGGTAATAGGGGGAACCGAGCGCGGGTAGCGAGTAGGCGCCAGCCTCGAAGAAAAACTGGATTACGCCAGATGATTTGTTGACGATGATCTGGGCATTGCTGATGTCAGCGTAACCTTGCTTGTTCACTCGGCCGAAGAAGTCGCCCGCAGCGTTGGATTGCCAAAGTCCGATACCGCTGAATACGCCGTCCACGGTGATCTTGCCGAGCGGTCCGGCATCCACGGTCGGAGGAAAGGGATTGGCGGCGAGCCCGGTCGACATGCCCGGCCAGGGCATCGGGCTCGGTGTGGGCGCCGTCGGGGCCGCAGCAGCCGCAGGCGCTGGCGTGGAGTCCGCCAGGGCGGCCTTGCCGGCCGCGCCGGTGGCGGTTACCGCCAAGGCGCTGGCGGTTAGCAGGCGCTTCCAATTGGTCATCCGGGTACCCCCATGTGAACGAGCGGCGCCGGTTCGCGCCTTTCTCTCGTGCATAGCCATGGTTCGCGCCGCCTCCCGCGGGCAAGGAGCGGTGGGCCCGGCTTGCAGGCATCTCGACAAAGGACTGGAAATTGTGCGGTGCGGTACGAAAGGCGCCTAGTTAGTGGGCGCCAAACCGCAACGGCGCGATAAGCCTGCCAATCAGCGCATGGTCAGCGGCGCGTAGCCCAAATGCGTGCCGCCATCGACGAGCAGGGCTTCGCCGGTGATGTGGCGCGCGGCGGTCGAGGCCAGAAATACGGCGGCGCCGGCGATATCCTCCGCGCTCGAAACCACCTTCAATGGTGTTGATGCGGCGACGCCCGCGCGAAGACGGGCCAGTCTGTCGCGATCCATGGCGCGTCCGAACCACGGCGTGTCGATGAAGCCTGGGCATACGGCGTTGACGCGGATCTTGGGGGCCAGGGCGCGCGCCAGGGACAACGTCATGGTGATCAGCGCCCCTTTCGACGCGGCGTAGGGCACCGATGAGCCGATGCCCATGACGCCGGCCACCGAGGCGGTGTTGACCACCGCCCCTGGTTGAGGCGCGGCTTCGAGCAGCGATCGCGTGGCGCGGATCATCTGGTAGGCGCCGATCACATTGACGCCATAGAGCCGGAGGAAATCCTCGGCCGTTACCGCGTCGAGGTCGGCGTGATTGTTGGCGAACTTTGTGGTGCCGGCGTTGTTGAAGAGGGCGTCCAGCCGGCCAAACGGCGCAGCGGCGCCGGCAATTGCGCGACAGTCGTCGTCGTTGGCGACATCACCCTTGGCAACAATCGCCGTGGCGCCCTTGGCCTCGACGAGCGCTGCGGTCTGCTCAGCCTCCGCCTGGCTAGAGGCGAAGTTGACGATGACCGCCTTGGCGCCCCGCTCCGCCGTCTCGATGGCGATCGCACGTCCGAGGCCCGTCGAGGCGCCGGTCACCAGGACCACCCATCCATCAAAGTCGTTGCCGGCCATCATGTCGCTCCCGTCGCGCTTAACGACCTAAATAGCCGCATTGGCATCGCCGTCACCAGGGCGGCGCGCCAATTCACCCGGCTGTCGATCCGCGCTAAACCCGCGCTCATGCAGGAACCTCTCACGCAACTCGGCCGCGAGGTCGCCGCCTTCACCGATCCGCGCGATGCGGTGCTCGAACGCGTGGCCAATCCGCA
>JAYTRF010000026.1:0-4040 GCA_043746375.1 Caulobacteraceae bacterium
GGTGTGGTTCAGGCGAATGTCGAAGATGCGTTCGCGCACATCCTCCCGGGCGGCGAGCCGGCTGGCGTGCCCGCGATCTGGCGCATAGCCGGCCCGCTCGTAGGCCTCCTCGAGCAGCATGCCGTCGGAGCGGTACTTGGCGAAACGCTCATGACGAAGGTTTGCAAGTTGCGGCAATCCGGGCACCCTTCACCGTCGCAATTTGCGGAAGAGATTGCATTTTGCAATAACTGAACCGGCCCGTCAAGGCCTGACAGCGGCGGAAACAGGGCGTCAGAAGCGCCGCCAATAACGATAGCGGTAGGCTTCGGTGAGGCCGGCCTCTTCGTAGAGACGCCGGGCCGGGGTGTTGTCGGCTTCGACCTGAAGGTAGGCGTTTGTCGCGCCCGCGTCGGCGGCGGCGGCCATCAGGGCGCCCACAATTCGCCTGGCGACGCCCTGGCGGCGATGGCGGGGATCGGTGCGCATGGCGAAGATTCCGCTGAACGGACCCTCGCTGGCGCAGGCGCCGATTCCGACCGTGTCGCCGCCCAGCTCCACGCGGGCGAAGGCTCTGGGCTGCGGCATTTGGCGCAGAGCAGACAGCCTCTCGTCTGCATCGCCGGCGGCGCCTGGGTTGGCCGCGACGAAGACGGCTCTGAAGCCGTCGTCGGGTTGTTCGGAGAGTCGAACCGCCTCGTCGGCGGCGGGGGTCAAGGGTCCGGTCATCATCACGGTCTCGGTGCGAGGCCGGTAGCCCAGAGCCGCGAGGCCAGAGACGAGAGCGGCTGGCTCGGCGCCTCGATCGACAATCTTGAACACCGGCGGCAGGCCGCGCTTCGCATACCACGCCTCAACGAACCTGATCGCGGCTTCGATCGAACGGTCCGGCGCGGCGACGGGCCAGCAGGCGTTGATGCGGCCAGAGAACCCCGATGAGGCATGCAGGCGCCAGCCGCCGATCGCCGCGGTTTCAGCCGCCGGCCAGGCACGCGCGGCGACCGGCTCCAGCACCTGAGGGTCGGTCGCCTCTGCGTTCACTTCGCCGCGATGAGGGTATCGATTACCGCCTTGGCGTCAGGGCCCGACCAGTCAGCGCCGCCGGTAAGCCGGGCGCGCTCGACGCCCCTTCGATCGTAGATGATCGTGGTCGGCATGCCCTCGATCATCGGCTGGAAGGCATAGGCGATGGCGTAGGTCGGTTCGGTGTAAAAGATCAGTGGCGGATTTTTGTCGATGAAGGCGCGGCCGGCCGTCTCATCGGCATCCTTTCCGACGCTCACGGCGACAACGGCCACCGGCTTGCCCGCGTAGGCGCTTTGGAGCTTTGCCAAGCTGGGGATCTCCGCCTTGCACGGCGCGCACCAGTTGGCCCAGATATTGACCACCGTTACCTTGCCCCTGAACTGCGCCAGAGTGTGGGGGCGCCCCGCCGCATCGGCGAAAACCGTCGTCGGCGCCGGGGCCGGGTTGTGGGTGACGGTCAGCTTGGCCATCGCCCCCCTCGACAATGACCTCAGATCGCCCGGCGTTTTCGAACACCCGGCGATGCCGTATACAAGCGCCGCCACGCACAGGCCGCGCAGGACCGCATCGCCGCGCCAGGGCTTGGCCGCCGCAACAGGGGCAGGGATTTCACGCATATGACCGACGACTCCGCTAATGCCGGTCACTCTCTATGGGGCGCTCGCTTCTCAGCCAAGCCCGGCGCGTTGATGGCGGCGATCAATGTGTCGATAGGCGTCGATGCGCGGCTGGCGGGCGAGGACCTCGCGGGCTCTCGCGCCCATGCGGCCATGCTTGGCGCCACTGGCATAATCACGGCCGTTGACCAGGCGCAGATCGAGCGGGGCCTTGACCTCATCGCCGCCGAGATTGCGGACGGGAGCTTCCCGTTTCGCGATGAGTTCGAAGACATTCACATGAACATCGAGGCCCGCCTGGCCGAGCTGATCGGCCCCGCCGCCGGGCGGCTGCACACCGCACGGTCGCGCAACGATCAGGTGGCGCTCGACTTTCGCCTGTGGGTCCGCGAGGCGTGCGAACGTACGGCCGTGCAGTTAGCGGACTTGCAGCGCGCGCTGCTCGCCAAGGCGTCCGATCACGTCGAGACGGTGATGCCGGGGTTCACCCACCTCCAGATCGCCCAGCCGATCACCTTCGCTCACCATCTGATGGCCTATGTCGAGATGTTCGCCCGCGACGCGCGGCGGTTCGATTCCGCGCGGGCCGGGATGAACGAGTGTCCCCTGGGCGCGGCAGCTCTGGCCGGGACCGGTTTTCCCATTGACCGCGAGATGACCGCCAAGGCGCTGGGCTTCGATTGTCCGACGGCCAATTCGCTGGACAGCGTCTCGGCCCGGGACTTCGCCATCGAAGCGCTTTCGGCGGCGGCGATCTGCGCCGGTCACCTCTCGCGCCTGGCGGAGGAAATCGTGCTCTGGGTGTCGCCGCAGTTCGGTTTCGTCACCCTGTCCGACGCCTTTACCACCGGCTCGTCGATCATGCCCCAGAAGCGCAATCCCGACGCAGCCGAGCTGATCCGGGCCAAGAGCGGCCGGGTGACCGGGGCCCTGGTTGGGCTCCTGATGGTGATGAAGGGCTTGCCGCTCGCCTACGCCAAGGACATGCAGGAAGACAAGGCAGCGACGTTCGAGGCCTTCGATGCATTGGAGTTGTCGCTGGCGGCTATGACCGGCATGGTCTCGGACATGAAGCCCGACACGGCCGCCATGGAAGCCGCCGCCGGCGCGGGTTACGCAACCGCGACCGACTTGGCCGACTGGCTGGTGAGAGTGTCGGGCGCGCCTTTTCGCGACGCTCACCATGTTGCCGGCGCCGCGGTAAAACGGGCCGAGCAACTGGGATCCACACTCGCCGACTTGCCGCTCGATGCGCTGCAGGCCATTGAACCGCGGATAACCGCCGACGTTTATGCTGTCCTGGCGCCGCGCGCGTCAGTGGCGGCTCGCGCCAGCTATGGCGGCCCAGCCCCGGCCCAGGTGCGGGCTCAGATCGCGCGCTGGAAGGAGAGACTCAACCGATGACCCGCTCGACACTGTTGCTCGTCGGCGCCGCGGCCCTGGCGCTCGCCGCCTGCGGAAAGGTGGGCGCCCTCGATCGCCCCGCGCCTCTCTATGGGGAAAAGGCCAAGGCGCAATACCGGGCCGAACAGGCGGAGCGGATCGCCAAGGCGCGAGCCGATCGGCGCGACGGCGAGCCGGAGGCCTTGCCGCCCGCGCGCCAGGGCGATCCCTACGCCAACCCTGCCCCGCCGCGCAGCCTGCCGATCCCGGGTTCTAATCCAACCCCCAACGGTCCGGCGCTGCCCGGCGTACTGCCAGACCCCTACGCCAACCCTCAATGAACCACTTTGAGCTGCGCGAGGGCCAGCTCTGCTGCGAATCCGTGCCCTTGGCGCAAATCGCCGCGGATGTCGGGACACCGGTCTACGTCTATTCCACCGCGACCCTCGAGCGTCACTACCGGGTGTTTCGTCAGGCGCTTAACGACCATCCCGCTCTGGGCCAGCCGCTCATCGCCTATGCGGTCAAGGCCAATTCCAATGTCTCGGTCCTCGCCACCCTTGGCCGCCTCGGCGCGGGCGCGGACACCGTCTCCGAAGGCGAGATCCGCCGCTCGCTCGCCGCCGATATCCCGCCCGGCCGGATCGTCTTTTCGGGCGTGGGTAAAACGGCCGCGGAGATCGCCTTCGCCATCGACGTCGGGGTCGCTCAGATAAACGTCGAGTCCGAGCCGGAACTGCGCCTCATCGACGCCATCGCGGCCAATCGCGGCGCGACGCCGACCGTCAGCATTCGCGTCAACCCGGATGTCGGCGCGGGCGGCCACGCCAAGATCTCCACCGGCCGCTCGGCGAACAAGTTCGGGGTGCCGATGGCTCACGCGCCGGAACTCTATGCCTGGGGCGCCTCCAGGCCACAGTTGCGGATGGCTGGCCTCGCCTGCCACATCGGCAGCCAAATCACCGGGCTGGAGCCTTTGAAAGACGCGTTTGAACGCATGCGCGTCATGGTCGAAAGCCTGCGCGCCGATGGTTT
>JAYTRF010000027.1:0-2553 GCA_043746375.1 Caulobacteraceae bacterium
GGACGACCGGCGCTGAAGATCGTCGAGACGCTCCAGCGCTTCGACGGCCACCGCCAAGGCTCCCACGGCCAGCATGCCTGCAAAGCCAAGCGACCGCGCGGAAGGTGGAGGCCCCACGAGGCGCTGGGGCGTCGTCCAATCGGGCCGCCAGCCGCCCTGGCGCGCGAAGGCGCTGGCAAAGAGGCGGCCGGCCGGCGTGATCTGGCTGGGCAAAAAGAGGCTGTAGGCGCCGATTCTCACGCCCAGGGATGCGAGGGCGCGGCGTTCCGCGCGGCTGAGCGCCGTGACCTCGCGGGCCGCCTGCGCGCGGGGCAGAACGCCGCCGGCCTCGACCAGCCTCCACGCCAAGCCTCGGGCCAGGCCCTTTATCGTCCCACTGGCGACAGCCTCGCCCAGACGCCGCAGCGCGGGTAGCCGCCGGGTGGCTTCGGCGGCGACGAAGGCTTCGAGACGCCGCGCGGCGCGAGTGCGCGCGGGCTCTGGCCCCAGCTCTCCATAGAGCCGCACTGCGGGGGTGAACGGACGGTCGCCGGTCAGGACCCCAGCGGCCTCGCCGCGCCAAAGCACCGCCCCGTCGGGCGTCAGGGCGAACGCGTCGTCGCTTTCGGCTGCGAGCAGGCCGAGCCGCCGGGCCACTTCCGGGCCAACAGCCCGGTGAGCCGCCGCGCGCAGGGCCTTTTCCTCGAGAGGCCCCGCGCCCCTGACCGGGTCGAAGGCGAGACCCCGCAGACGCCCGACGAAATGGCCCTCCACGGTTACCTCGCCCTCGCCGGACACCCCGGCCAGCAGGTCCTCGCGTCGGCCAAGGCCGCGGATCAGGGCGCTGGTCCGCCGATCGATGAATCGGGCCATCAGCTTTTCGTGCAGGGTGTCGGAGAGCCGGTCCTCCAGATCGCGGGTGTGTCCCTGCCAGTGGCCGGGGTCGGCAAGCCATCCTGGGCGGTTGGCGACATAGGCCAGCGTCCGGACGCCCTGCAGGCGGGTGCTCAGGGCGTCGATCTCGCCTTCGGTCCGATCGAGCGACCGGAAGTGGCCGGCCATCCAGTCGTCGCCGACCCTGCACCGGCCGCTGGTCAGCGCCTCGAAGAGGTCACGGACCAGGCGAAGATGGTCGTCGAGGGTCGTTTTGCGAAAGTCAGGCGTCTGGCAGGCGTCCCACAGCCGGCCAAGGGCGCCGCGATCCTCACACGCACGGGCGACCGACCCCTCGGCGGCCAGGTGGCGCAGAACGGTTTCGTCGAGAGCGGGCTCGCACGGGCGAAGTCCGTCCCTCGGCGGCGGCTTTGAGAGCGAGCCGAGCAGTCCGGGCAGGGACTGAAAGTCGAGGTCCGGATTGCGCCACTGCGCCGCCGCCACCGGTTCGAACCGATGGTTTTCCACCGCCGCGACCAGCTCGGACGCCATGTCCGGGCAGCTGGCGGTGACCCCGAACGTGCCATCGGCGCGGTAACGCCCGGCCCGCCCGGCGATCTGGCCAACCTCGTGCGCGTGTAGCGGCCGTGTGCGCTTGCCGTCGAACTTGCCAAGTCCGGCGAAGGCGACATGGTCGACATCCATGTTCAGGCCCATGCCGATGGCGTCGGTGGCGACGAGGAAATCGACCTCGCGCGACTGGTAGAGCGCCACCTGGGCGTTGCGCGTGCGCGGCGACAACGAGCCCATAACCACTGCGGCGCCGCCGCGCTGGCGGCGGATCAGCTCGGCGATGGCGTAGACCTCGCCGGCGGAGAAGGCGACGACGGCGCTGCGCCGGGGAAGCCGCGTGACCTTCTTGTGACCTGAATGGGAAAGGCCCGAAAAGCGCTCGCGGCCAACGATCTCGGCGTCCGGCAACAGACGCCTGACCAGCGGACCCATGGTCGCCGCGCCCAGGAACATGGTTTCGTAGCGGCCGCGCGCATGGAGCAGCCTGTGGGTGAATATGTGGCCGCGCTCCGGATCGGCCGCTAGCTGGATCTCGTCGACGGCCAGAAACTCGACCTGGCGAGTGAGCGGCATGGCCTCGACCGTGCAGACGAAATAGTGCGCGCGGGCGGGCGCGATCTTTTCCTCACCGGTGATCAGGGCCACGGCGGCGGCGCCGCGAACCCTGACGATGCGATCGTAGATCTCGCGCGCCAGCAGGCGCAGCGGCAGGCCGATCATCCCGGACGCATGGCCGAGCATGCGCTCCACCGCCAGGTGGGTCTTGCCCGTGTTCGTGGGCCCCAGCACCGCAACCAGGCGCGGCGGCGTCCCATGAAACCCGCTGGTCATGGGCTGGACACTCGGGCGGTCACGCGCGCGCCGGCAACCGCCCCTGCCCGCCCGTTAACGCCCGGCCCTCGGGCCCGCGAACAGGGGTGAAACGAAGCGTGACCGAATCGCTGACTTCGCCAATTTCATCCTTTGTTCCCTACAAGCTATTGTATGTCTGGTAGAATTAACCACAATCCCAAAGTGGCGCGCACAGCGGCGAGCAGCCCTGAACTTGACGCGGCGACGGGCGATCGCCTATATCGCCCGCTCCCCAAAAGGCCGGTCCGCCCGGATTTTTCCCTCGAGAAGGTATTG
>JAYTRF010000028.1:0-4394 GCA_043746375.1 Caulobacteraceae bacterium
GGCGCCCCAGTTGAAGGTCAGGCCCAGCCACGCCTGTGGCCACCAGGTGATCCGCTTCATGAACGGATAGGCGCCGACAAGGACCACGGACGCCACGCCTAGATACAGGCTGAAGAGGTTGAGGCTGAGCAGGATCGCCAGGCTCGCCAGCGCACACGCGATCAGGAACGCCCACGCTCCACGCACGCTGATCTGACCCGAGGCAATGGGCCGCGCCGCCGTGCGCGCCACCCGCGCATCGAAGTCGCGATCGACGATGTCGTTGAAGGCGCAGCCGGCGGCGCGCATCAACACCGCGCCGGCGGCGAACACCACCATCAACAACATATCCGGCCCGGCGCCGCGCATCGCTCCGACCAAGGCGATTCCCTGCCAACCGGGCGCCATCAGCAGCCAGATCCCGGTCGGCCGATCCAGGCGCCCAAGCTTCAGCCACGGGCGCAGCGACGCGGGCGCGTGACGGTCCACCCAATTGGCGGGCCGGGCGTCGGGCAGGGCGGTGGTCACGTGCGCAACGCGGCCGCGCGGCGGGCGGCGAACTCCTCTTCGACGTCCGCATTGGCGGTATCCGGACGCGGATCGGCCAGCGCGTCGTGGACCTTCGCCTTGAACCAGGCCTCATAGTCCTGGCCGGTCGCGACGAGTTCGAACGGCAGGGCGCCTTCGCGGGCGGTGCGGGTGAGCAGAATACGAACCGCGTCCGACACCGTGAGCCCAAGCGCCTGCAGCACCTCTGTGGCGCGAGACTTCACGGCGGGGTCGATGCGTGTTTGGATCAAGGCATTCGCGGTCATGGCGGCGCTCCGTTCGCGGGTTATCTGTAATACATATGCATGACGTGATCCACCTCGCAGATCACCGCACCGGCTGGACGCTAAGAACACCAAGGGTCAACGCGATGAGCGAGTCCGCCCTTGACCCGTTGTCGCGATTGGTGCTCGACTTGGGAGGTCGAGAGGGGCGACCCGACGAATAGCGGCCTTTGCGGCTGCGACAACTGCAAACGGCGCACGGGTGCGCCTTTCGGCTGGTCGATCTACTTCCGCGACGAACAGCTCGGCAAGATCGAGGGTCCCCTGACCAGGAACCGCGGCGGTCGTCAGGCTCACATCGTCCAGTCGCGAGCCTGCAAGCCCGCCAGGAGCTTGTCGAGGCGATGGCGCGCCTTCCCCCCGCTCTGGACCTCCTCAATGATCTGATCGCAGCCGGCAGCGTCCAATGCCGAGCGCTGGCGGGCAAGGCTCTGTTCCTCAGTCGAAACCCGTGCGTAGCCGTATCGCATTTCTTCCAATACCTTTCTCCCCTTCCAAGTCGCTGATTTGCTTGGGCCGGGGAGGGGGGAAGAAAGATAGACCTTTTGACCCTTATGCGACCGTGATCGCTGCGCGAAACTCCGTCTCGATCTGCGCCGGAGCGTTTCGGATGTACCTCCGGGCGCAAGCCGCTGCTGTCCCCGACAGGCTCGCCAAATGCTCCTTCGCATCGGAGAGCAACGGCACACTGCGAGGCCGGTCGGAAAAATTTGGCCTGAGTGCCGTCCAGACCACGCCAGCGAAGCCTCGGCCCGATTGCCAAGCGCCGATCTCGACGGCCTCGGGCCATGCCTCTCCGCCCGGATATCGACCGATATTGCTTTCTGGCGTGGGCTTTCCGCCCCTCTCCCCTTCGCGGCGGGCGAGGAGGGCAACGGCATCCTCCATAGATTCAACGTCAAGCACTGCCCAGAGCGCGGGGACGCGCTTGGCGCCTGGAGTGATCACAAGGGTCAGGCGACCGTCGGCGGACTTCCTGGCGAACTCGATTGGTAGGCTCGGCCCATCAGGCTCCCAACCGCCGCGCGTTGGCAGTTCAACCGTGCGTGTTTTGTCCCAGATCAGGGAACCCCACCCAAGGCAGACGAATGTCATCGCCAATCAGTCCCCAAAAAATAACCGTAATACGTGGTGGATAGAAGGTTTAGCCTGTGGCGGGACCGGCCATAGAACGCAACTCCTGTTCAATCTCACGGTAAAGGTTTGAAAATCCCGCGTCATTGTGGAGGGGCAACTTCACCAAAGACTCAGTTTTACCCCAAATCTGGAACTCCATTTCCTTACCAAGACAGAGGAACTTGAACACCTTGTCGGATTCTTCACGGCCCTCAACATTTAACAGTGTCGCATTACCAGGAACGGGAGTCGTCCTGACCGGAATAAATCCCGTACTTTCATCACTAGAAGTCGAGGTGAGGATAATGGCCAAATACCCCTCTTCATCGAGAATTCTAGGCACAACGAATATGTTGAACATTCTAAATATCTGAAATGTGCCTTTTTCGATGCTGGCGTTTATCTGAACCTTTGTTTCGCCTCCTGCGAGCTGAGAACCCTGGAAGGTGAACTCGATCACAAGCTCGTTTTCCCGCCGAAACCAGCCGACCCAATGGGCAGAAAGCTGGCCAGTCGGGGGCGCCTCGACTGCCGTTGGGTGCACCTGAACGGTCGGTTCCGGAGCAGACGGCAGGGGCCTGCCTCCCTCCTCCTTCGGGGTAGCGCCGACGCGGCCACGCCTCGCGATCCACCTGATGAGAAGCGCGATCCCTAGAATGACAGTGATGCTGCCGCAAATGTTCACGAAGAACCCATTCAGATTGATCATGAAAGGGTCTGGATTTTGCAGTTGCCGCAGATAATTCAGGCGATTACTTACGTTGTAATCCCTCGTCAGAAAGCCCCCAACCAGCCATAGCGCACCAGAACAAAAGAATGCGATTCTAAGCACGTGCGCCCCCGCTCAATTACTTCTCTATCCTGCTCAACCGGCGCGGCAGACATAGCAACCGATCTTGGTTGCGGCCATGTCCTCCGATCATCGAACAACACAGAATGGCTTAGCGAGGCTCCTCTGTCGAGCCCGCCACCACGACAACCGCGCACCGCTGCGGCCTTGCTGTTCGAGCAGCGGCCCTTCGACAATCATCCAGCGCCGCTCTGTTCGTCCGGTCCAATTCAGCGGCCTTCGCAAGCTGCGCCCACCCTTGCGGGTTCGCGCTGCCCATAAGCCGCACTCCTGCCTCCCAACGATTTAGCCGCAGAGTCGCTGCCGCCATCCGTTCCGGCACGCTCCAGCCCTCCGGCAAGGCGCGCGCGATAGGCCCCGGGAAGCACACCCACACGATGACGCCGGCGACGGCGCCCACGGCGGTCATGATCGCGACCTAGCGGACCTGCTCGCGCCCGGTGCGCTGCCGCTCGGCCAGCCGCTCCAGGTCCGCGCCCGCCGCGTCCACGCGCTGCACGGCGTTCGCCAGCTCCCGCCGGCCTTGCTGCTGAGCGGCCTCCGACGCCTGGCGGACCTGGGAGGCCAGGGCGTCGGGCGTCAGGCGCAGGGCGGGGTGCGCCTCCATGGCGGCGAGGCTTTGGGCGATAGCCGCGAGGGTAGGGGAGTAGTCCGGCGCCGTGGTCGGCAGACCCTCCAGCGCCGTGCGGAGCTGAGCGACCTCGGCCCTAAGCGCCTCAAACGCCTCGGCCGCCGCATCCTGGGGCTTGGCCCCGTGGGCCTCGTCCTCCGCCATCGTTCTTCCTACCGGCCAAGACCCCGGCCAAAGCTAAGGGAACGCGTGAGGTCCTGCACCAGGTTGCGGCCCGGCATTGCGCCCGGCGACAGGCCCAGCTCGCGCCGACGGGCGGCAAGCACCGACTCCACCTGCGGATCGCGGGCGAGGCCGCCGGCGAGGCCCTTCATTCGGGCCTCAACCTTGCGGCGGGCGTCGGCGTTCTGCCATCCCGACAATTCGGCGTTCTGCGTCTTCAACCGCGTCCAGCTCTCCACGAAGCGTTCGGCACGGAGCTGCGGGTCTCGCCGCACCTGGCCCTCGTGCGCCACGGCCTTGCCGATCGCCGCCAGCCCCCCCCGGCTGATCGACGCGGCCGGCGAGCCCGCGCTGGCGCGACAGGGCGGAACGGAGATCCTGAGCGGCCTCCGGACTGGCGGCCGAAAGCGTCTTCTCAGCCCGTTTAAACGCAATGTCCTGGTGCGGCAGGACCGGTAGGCCGCCCTGCCGCATCCGCTCCATGTCCGCGAAGGCCCAGGCATAGCCGCGCACGCCCTCGGTCAGTTCCCGGCGCTGCAGGGCCGCTGCATGAGTGGGGAGAGGGCGCGCGCTCAGCCGGGTTGGCCATGTCCGGCGAGACCCGGATTTCTGAACGGACGAATCCGCGTCGCTCGGCGAAGGCGTCCCCATAGTCCAGCGCCGTATCATTCGCCGCTCGCGGCTAGTCGTCGAGGAAGGCCACCACGGCGAACTCGTCGAGCGCGGCGGACGTGCGCGCGTCTTTATTCGGCGCAGTCGCTCGGCTCGCGGCGCGACGCCAGGGAGATCGCGCCCGCCAGAGCGGCGATCGCGGCGGCGAGGG
>JAYTRF010000029.1:0-2573 GCA_043746375.1 Caulobacteraceae bacterium
TAGGCGATCCGCCGGCGAAATTCGGCGAAGGCGTTGGGCAGGCTGATGTCGAGGGGCACCTCGCGCAGGCGCATGCCGGTATGACCGAGACCCGGCTCCTTGGTCATCAGCTCCAGGCGGATATTCTCCTCCGGCTGCAGGCCGATAATCAACTTGTTGGGGGCAAGCTTCGCCCCTGATCCGGCGAAGATCGAGTGCGGCACGTCATTGAACTGGATGAAGATTTCGGTCTTGCGCGTCGGCAGGCGCTTGCCGGTGCGCAGGTAGAAGGGGACGTTCTTCCACCGCCAGTTGTCGACATGCGCCTTCAGGGCGACGAACGTTTCGGTCGTGCTTGCCTTGCCCAGTTCCTCGGCGTAGCCGGCGACCGGCTGGCCGCCGATCGCGCCCCTGGCGTACTGGCCGATGACGGTGTGGGTGGTCGCCGTCTGCGCGTCGATCGGGCGCAGCGAGCGCAGGACCTTGACCTTTTCATCGCGCACGGCGGTGGCGTCGAAGCGCGCCGGCGGCTCCATCGCCACCAGGGCCAGCAGCTGCAGCATGTGGTTCTGCACCATGTCGCGCAGGGCGCCGGCGTCGTCGTAGAAGCCGAGGCGCCCCTCGAGGCCGACCGTTTCGGCGACGGTGATCTGGACGTGATCGATGCCCTGGGCGTTCCACAGCGGTTCGAACAGGGCGTTGCCGAAGCGCAGGGCCAGCAGGTTCTGGACCGTCTCCTTGCCCAGATAGTGGTCGATGCGGAAGGTCTGGCTTTCCTTGAACACCGAGGCGACGGCGTCGTTGATCGCCCGGCTGGACGCCAGATCGTGGCCGAGCGGCTTTTCCAGCGCCAGGCGCACGCCGCCACCGGCGAGGCCCGCGCATTCCAGCCCGGCGATGGTCGGGCCGAACAGGGACGGCGCGGTGGAGAGGAAAATGGCCAGATCGCCTCCCGGCGCATCGCCCAGAGCATCGCGCAGGCGGGAAAACTGATCGGCCTGCGACACATCCAGGCGCACATAGCGCAGGCGTTGCAAAAAGCGCGCGACGTCGTCCGGCTTGCGGCGGTCGGCTTCAACGAATTCCTCAAGCGCTTCGGCCACAATGACGCGGAAGGCGGCGTCATCGAGATCGCTGCGCGCCGTGCCGACGATCTTAAGATCAGGCGGCAGCAGCCCGTCGCCGTCGAGACCGAACAGCGAGGGCATCAGCATCCGCCGCGACAGATCGCCGGTGGCGCCGAACAGCAGCAGGCTCTTCATAAAGCGGTGACCGCGAACCCTTCCTAGGCGGGGTAGCCCTCAAGGCGACCAGGTTGACCCAGCGTCCGCCAACCGCGCGCTTGGTAGGGCGCAACGGGTGGGTTTGACAAGACCGGCGCGGCGCGATGGGGCGGAGAATAGGTATGCGGGCGGTTTTCGAGGGGTGCGGCGAAGATGTGGGGTCCAACCGACGAACGGACGCCGGGATGGTCCGAGATGGGTGGTGAACAGACTCTAACGTCGTGCCTGAGCTTCCCGCTGCGCTGAAAGGGCAAGTTGGAAAACTCTCTGCCCGTCCTCGACGTTCTCAAACATGGGCGGCAGGTATTGACGCGCACCGGGCCAGCTAGTGGGCATCATTCCGAAAAGACCGGGCGCCGCGCCGAACTGAATCGTGCCCCGGCCCCTCCGTCCAGATCGAAACTTCACTTCGGGCAACGCGGCTAGACTGACCGAACTGAGCGTCGCTCGAATGAGCCCCGCCTCGATCAAGGCTCTCTGGTTTGTGAGGTAGTACTTTGTGCGGCGGCGCGCGCTCCTATCGACGATGAACCTACCAAACAGCATGTAAAGCCCGACGGAGATGAAGACCGGAAGAATAATGTAGGCGACTGGAGCAACGTCTGTCGCTCCCCCGCTGAGGATCAGGCCGAATATAACCAGCACCGTCAGCAGCCAAAACGCCGCGAATGGCACAGCGAAAGCGTCTTGCGCCGCAAATCGGAAACCCTGAGCAGGCTGACCCTGCCAGATCACCCGCTCCCCAGGTCCGAGATCCAATGCCATAGTTCGTTGTTACATTAAGTAGGTGGACCTGTCAGCGCCCCCCCAGCAGACGCCTCGAATTCACGCTAAGGATCGATCGCGCTCATTGGCTCGTCGCCTGAACGCGGAGTCTGGCCGAGTTCGTCAGGGCGCCGCCTAGCCGCTGAAGTCCGGTTGGGCGCTCGGCGCGGCGGCGGCGAAGGCCGGTTGGGCGCGGGCGTGGTTGGCGGCGGCCATGACGACGGGATAGGCGTCCAGCGGGCATTTCATCCGCTCGGCGTTGGCGATCTGTGGAACCAGACAGCAGTCGGCCAGGGTCGGGGCCTCGCCGAAACAGAACGGCCCGGCGCCATAGCGGACCAGCAACCGTTCGGCGCCCGCCAGACCCTCGGCGATCCAGTGATGGTACCATGCGTCCCGCTGCTCCGCGGTCACGCCCAGTTCGGATTGAAGGTAGCGCAGGACGCGCAGATTGTTGACCGGGTGGATGTCGCAGGCGATCAGATTGGCGAACTCCAGCACCCGCGCGCGCGGCAAGGGTTCCTGCGGGATCAGGCGCGGCGTGGG
>JAYTRF010000030.1:0-2364 GCA_043746375.1 Caulobacteraceae bacterium
CGCGACGTTCTTGAGAAAATCCCAGAACAGATCGCGGCCCGGGCTTTCGCCCTTCAGACGAAAATCAGCCGTCTTCCAGAACTGTTTCCACAGCACAGCGGTCATCAGGCAATAGCCGGCGAAAATGAATGCGGCCAGGCGGTCGGCGGGGCCGGTCAATATGGCCAGCGACATAGAAATCTCGACAGCCGCGCCCAGGGCCAGCATCACCTTGGCCAGCGCCGGGGAGGCGACAGCCTGCCTGGCCTGGGCAAGGGCCTGGCGGCGGTTGATCAGCTTATCCAGGGCGCTGAACGGCAGGAACAGCATCACCAACAGGCAGCGCGCCGCGAAGATCATAAGTTGGCTGAGGAGCGGGCCGATCACGGGGGCGCCAGGTCCATCAGAGACCGGGGCGGCGATTTCTTCGTGCGCCCAGGCAGAGCGATATCGAACGGAAGCCCGAATTTTGGGGTAAGGGCGGACTTCAAGGACTGGCTTTTCGGGATCATCGCCGTTGCTCAACGCCGCGAGGCTGGAAGATGTTGCGCGGCCGGGGGGCGAGCAGCGTGGGGAACAGCGGTCTGGGGGGGACGTTAGGCCATCGCCCCGCAATCATACCTCACCAAAAAGGCAATCATGCCCGATGCCCATTACGATGTGATCGTCATCGGCAGCGGGCCTGGCGGCGCTTCCCTTGGGCAAAGCCTCGCCGCCACCGGCAAGCGGATCCTGCTGGTGGAGCGTGGCGGCTACCTGCCGCGGGCGCCGGCGAACTGGGACGCGCAAACGGTGTTCGTCGATGGCGCCTATCAGGCCAAGGAGGTCTGGTACGGCAGCGGAGGCGAGGCGTTCTCACCGGGCCTGCACTATTTTGTCGGCGGCAATTCCAAGGTTTACGGCGCGGCCCTGCTGCGTTTGCGTGAGCGTGACTTCGAAGAGGTGGTCCACAAGGACGGCGTCTCGCCGGCGTGGCCGCTCAAATACGAGACCTTCGAACCCTATTACGCCCAGGCCGAACGGCTGTTTCACGTCCATGGCGTGCGCGGCGAGGACCCCAACGAGCCCCCGTCGAGCGGGCCGTTTCCCTTTCCGCCGGTCTCGCACGAGCCACGCATTCAGGCGCTCAGCGATCACCTGCTCGTGGAAGGCCTGCATCCGTTCCACCTTCCTCTCGGCGTGCTTCTCGATGAGGTTGAAGGTAAGGCGGCGCCGACCAGCCTCTGCATTCGTTGCGACGCGTTCGACGGTTTCCCCTGCCTGCTTAACGGAAAGGCCGACGCCCAGGTGATCTGCGTCGATCCCGCCCGCGCGGCGCACGCCAATTTCACCCTGATGACCGGCGCCTACGTCTCCCGCCTGGGAACCGATCCCACCGGACGGGTGGTCACGGAGGTTCACGTGAGCCGCAACGGCGAACAGGAGATCCTCACCGCCGACATTGTCGTCGCCGCCTGTGGCGCACTTTCCTCGGCCCTGCTGCTGTTTCGTTCGGCCGGCGACAAGCATCCCGACGGCCTCGCCAACGGCTCCGGCCAGGTCGGCCGCAACTACATGCGCCACAATCAATCGGTGCTCATGGCCCTGATGCGAAAGCCTAACCTCACCGTCTTTCAAAAGACCCTGGCGATCAGCGATTACTACTTCGGCGCCGATGACTGGCCTTACCCGCTTGGCCTCATCCAGATGTGCGGCAAGGCTCACGCCGACCAGATCAAGGGTGAGGCGCTGCCCGCATGGCTCGAATGGGCGCCGCAGATGCCATTCGATGTCATGGCCCGACATTCCCTGGATTTCTGGCTTTCCAGCGAGGACCTGCCCCGACCCGAGAACCGTATTTTCTATGACGGCCAGAGGGTGCGGCTGGACGTCGCCGAGGCGAACATGGAGGGCCACCATCGCCTGAAGGACAAGTTGAAGCAGATTCTCACCGCCGCCGACTGCCATCCGGTGTTGATGGAACGCAGCCTCTACCTGGGCAAGAACATCCCCATCGGCGGCACCGCGCACCAGGCGGGGACGGCGCGTTTCGGGGCCGATCCAGCGACGTCGGTGCTCGATCTCGACTGCAGGGCCCACGAGCTCGACAATCTCTATCTCGCCGACGCCAGCTTCTTTCCCTCGATCGGCGCGGTTAATCCCACCCTGACCATCATCGCCAACGCTCTAAGAGTCGCCGACAAGATCAAGTTGCGACTCTAGGTTGCGGTGGGCTGGGCGCTTCCGCCGAGGGAGAAACATGCACACGATTTAGGCCAGCCGGTTCCAACCGGGTTTCCCGGCCGCCTCGCCCTGACCGGTGTCGCCTGGGCGGTGGCGGACTCGCTGGCTCGGCCGAACCGATCGCCGGACTGAAGCAACAAGGCTGGCGTCGGGATTACAGGC
>JAYTRF010000031.1:0-1508 GCA_043746375.1 Caulobacteraceae bacterium
CGCATGGCCGAAAGCAGCTTTTCGCCAAAGGTGTGGGTCTGGCGCGACCGAAAGCGCGCGAACAGGGAGGCGGTCAGAACGTTGGCGGAAACGCCTTCCTCGATGGCCGCGTCGACGGTCCAGCGCCCCTCCCCGCTGTCGGCGACATCGCCGGCGAACGCCGCCAGTTTGCTATCGCCGGACAAGGCCTGCGCGGTAAGGTCGAGCAGCCACGAGGAAATTACGCTGCCGCGCCGCCAGACCTCGGCGATGTCGGTGAGATTCAGATCGAAACGGTCTTCAGCCGGCAGTGCGGCGCCGCCCTTGCCGGCGAGCACGTCGAAGCCTTCGGCATAGGCCTGCATCAATCCATATTCGATGCCGTTATGAACCATTTTGACGAAGTGGCCGGCGCCGACAGGCCCGGCGTGGATATAGCCTTTTTCGGCCCGCGGGTCGGCGCCCGCGGCCCGTTTGGTTCTGGGAATATTGCCAAGGCCGGGGGCCAGGGTCTCGAAGATCGGATCGAGCCGGTCCACGACCGCCTTGTCGCCGCCGATCATCATGCAATAGCCCCGTTCGAGGCCCCAGACGCCGCCTGACGTGCCGACATCGACGTAGGTGAGACCGCCCTGCGCGAGCATCTTGGCGCGGCGGATATCATCCCGATAGAAAGTGTTTCCCCCGTCGATGATCGTATCGCCGCGGTTGAGGGCTTTCGCCAGATCGCCGATGGTTTCCTCTGTCGGGCCCCCGGCCGGCAGCATGATCCACACCGCGCGCGGCGAAGTGAGCTGGCTCACCAGGTCGGCGAGATCCTTGGCCCCGCTCGCACCCTCTCCAGCCAGGCCCGAAACTGCCTTGGCGTCGCGATCGTAGACGACGCAGGCATGGCCGCCCTTCATCAGCCGACGGGCGATATTCGCCCCCATGCGGCCCAATCCGATGACGCCAAGCTGCATGGGTCGAACTCCTATTGCGATCAGGCCAACGCGCGCTCGACAGCTCGCGCCAGTCGCGCCAGGCCGCCTTCGACATCCTTGCCCAAGTCGATGCGCAACAGCCGTCGCCCGCGGTCGGCCAGCACCTCGAGGTCGCCGCGCGCCTCAGCCGCTTCGACGACGCCGAAACTGAAGCCGCGGCCGGGCACGTCGATGTCCGCCGACGCCGTGTGGGTGATTTGCAGGAAGACGCCGCTATTGGGGCCACCCTTGTAAGCCTGGCCGGTCGAATGGAGGAAACGCGGACCAAAGCCCAGCACCGTCGCGACCTTGCGCTCGTCGCGGAGGCGCTTGCGCAGCCTTTGCAAGGTCGCGGTGTTGGCGGCCGTGCGGTCGATGTAGGCGAGTATGCCAATATAGTCGCCGGCTCCCGCCCGCGCGAAATGGGCGTCGAGCCACGCTTCGAGACTTGGGGCGCCCGCCGCCTTGGCCAGGGCCCCGGCGTTGACCGGGTCGGCGTAGAGGGCGATCTGCCCGTCGCGGAGGAGGGGCGTTTCGGCGCTGAGTGCCCCGCTTTTTTCATAGGCG
>JAYTRF010000032.1:0-16525 GCA_043746375.1 Caulobacteraceae bacterium
CGCCGACGACGTGGGCCTCGGGAAAACCATCGAGGCCGGCCTTGTGCTCCGTGAGATGCTCCTGCGCCGTCGGGTCGACTTTGCCCTGGTGGCGTCGCCCGCCGGCATGGTGCGACAGTGGCAGGACGAGCTTGAGGCCAAGTTTGGCCTGGCGTTCATCATCGTGGATCGCGATTTTGTCGCCGACCTGAGGCACGAGCGAGGTTTTGGTGCTAACCCCTGGGCGACCGGGAGCCGGTTCATCATCTCGCACGACCTACTTTCCGATGAGACCTACATGGCGGGCCTGAGGGATCTTCTTGGCGAGTTCCGCCCCAAGGCCATGCTGATCCTCGACGAGGCGCATCATGCCGCCCCCTCGCATGGGGCTCGCTACGCCGTCGACAGCCAGCGCACCCGTGCGGTGCGGGCTCTGACGCCCCGCTTCGAGCACCGGCTCTTCCTCACCGCCACGCCGCACAACGGACACTCGAATTCCTTTTCGTCCCTGCTGGAGATGCTCGACCCGCAGCGGTTCACCCGAGGGGTCCCTGTGCGCCCTCGCGACCTGGATCCCGTCATGGTACGGCGTCTCAAGTCCGATCTGCGCAGCTTCGGCGAGATCTTCCCGCAGCGGGTGATCGAAGAGGTGCCGATCGGTGGTCTCCCAGAGGATGCCCCCGAGCTCGCCCTGTCGCGGATGCTCGATGCCTACGGGAGCGCCCTGCGGACTCAAGCAGTGACTGAAGGGCGGCAGAGGCTGGTCCTGTCGCGCTTGCTCTTCGCCGGCCTGCAGAAGCGCCTGCTATCGTCGATCGAAGCGTTCGCCAGGACCCTCAAGGCGCATCGCAGCAGCTTGGCGAAGCGCGAGCAAGCCCGGCACCTCGATCCCAAGGACTTCCTCCGCGCCCCAGGCCAGGATGACGAAGACCCGACCGAAGTTGATGACCAGGCCTCCACCGCCTCCGTGACCGCCTCGGCCATGGACGGCGTCGTGAATCGCGCTGACCTGCTCAAGATGGTCGACGCCATGATGGAGATCGCGGAGGCAAACCGCACCCGTGCCGACGCCCGCGTTGCGTGGCTCGTCCGTTGGATCCGCGACAGCATGCTCGACTCCCAGTCCTGGAACGAGCGGCGTCTGATCATCTTCACCGAATGGGAAGCCACCCGCCTTTGGCTAGAGCGCCGCCTACTCGAGGCCCTGCATGATGTCGACACCGAGGGGCGGGTCGCCCATCTGACGGGCGCCACATCCCTTGATGACCGGGAGACACTGAAGCGTGCGTTCAACGCCAACCCTGCGGTAGAGCCTCTGCGTATCCTGATTTGCACCGATGCGGCTCGGGAAGGCATCAACCTGCAGGCCCGCTGCTATGACCTGATCCACTTCGACCTGCCGTGGAACCCCGCCCGGATCGAGCAACGCAATGGCCGCATCGACCGCAAGCTTCAGCCGGCCCCTAAGGTGTTCTGCCGCTATTTCCGCTATCAGCAGCGTGCCGCCGACATCGTCCTTGAGGCTTTGGTGCGGAAGACGGAGTTGATCGCCAGCCAGTTGGGCTCGGCCGGCCAGGTGCTCGCCGCTAAGATATCCGACGACCTCGACAGCACCGGTATCACCGCCGCCGACGCCGAGAGGCAAGCCAAGACCATCGCGGACGCCGATGACAGCGCAGCCGGCGACACCGCCCGTGAGGAACTCGACGACGAGACCGACCGCCGCCGGACTCGTGAGGCCCGCAACATCGACGAACTCCGGCGGCTTCTCGAACAGTCCCGGCGCCGCGTCGGCGTGGACACGACGGAGCTCATGCGGGTAGCGGGAGTCGCGCTTGGTCGCATGGGGACCGGACTCGCGGCCAGCTCGGCCCCTGAGCTCGAGCGCACCCACCTTTACACCCTCGACCCCACCGATCGCGCGTTCCTCGGCGGCACCTGGGCCGAGGCCTTCGACGACCTGCGGGTGCGGCGCCGGCGGCGTAACGAGCGCTTGAAGGATTACCGGGCCAGCACCACGATCCGTCGGGTCGCCTTTTCGCCCGCCATCCTGCCCAATGGGGCCGACGCGCCCGACGTCGTGCAGCTCCATCTGGAGCACCGCCTGGTCCGGCGCCTCCTCGCCCGGTTCACCAGCCAGGGCTTCCAGGACAAGCTTTCGCGCTGCTGCGTGGTCGCAGGCCCCGGTGCCCAGCCGCGCGTCATCCTACTCGGCCGGCTCGCCCTCTACGGGCCGGGTGCGGCGCGGTTGCACGAGGAGATCCTGCCGGTCACCGCCATCTGGCAGGAGGCCACGCACGGCCGCGCGGTGTCTCCCCTGCGGCCCTTGGGGAGCCGGGGGGAGGAGACCACCCTGGTGCAATTGGAAACAGCGCTGAGCAATCCAGCGCGGGTTCCCGATGCTGTCCGAAGGCGCCTGGTGGGCACCGCGGTCAATGATGCCGTGAGCCTCGCCGCGGAGCTCGACCGACGTGCCCAGGCGCGGCGAGTTGAGGTCGAGGCCGATCTCGCCGCCCGAGGCGACGCAGAGGCCCGCTCGCTGCAAAAACTTCTTGAAGACCAGCGCGCCCGTATCGTGAAGCAGGCCGCCGAGCCCGATGATCTGCAACTCACGCTCCCTGGCATCCCCGACAAGGAACGCGAGCAACGCCGCAAGGACCGCCGCCACTGGAGCGACCGACTGGCCGCCCTCGACATCGAGATCGGCACCGAGCCCGATCGCGTTCGCGACGGCTATCGGGTCCGCGCGTCGCGCCTCGAGCCGGTCGGCCTGGTTTATCTCTGGCCCGTGACAAACTGACGCCATGGCAATCGACCCCAACCTCGAATGGCTCGGCCACGTTCAGCCCATCGGCCTCGTCGTCGCCCCACGCGTGCTGGCGGAGAACGGGCTGGTCCCCGCCGAGCAAAGCCGTGCTGACAGTGAGGACGTGCTGGCCCTGCTGACCGAGGAAGGGCCGGCCATCGCGGACCACTGGCGCCTTGCCACCACGGTGCTGGGGTGGCCGCCCAACAGGGTCGCAGGGTCTCCGGGCGGCCCCGCCCTGGCCGAGGACGAACTTCGCGTCTACGTCCCCGAGGCCGAAACCGAGCTGGTCCCCGACTGGGCCGTGATGAAGCCCGGCGGCGGTTGGCAACTCCTCGTTCAGCTTCTCCCCCTCGGCATCGACCCCGACAAGCGTGGCGCCCTTGCCGGCTGGGAGGCGACCCCGCATCAGCGCTTCGAGCGGCTGCTGCGCGAGACCAACGTGTCCACCGGACTGCTGCTCTCAGATGACGCCTGGCGTCTGGTGCATGCCCCACGCGGCGAGACCTCCGGCTGGCTCACCTTCCCACTGCGCCCTTTGGGCACCGTGGCGGGGCGGGCGATGCTGGGCGGCTTCAAGCTGCTGCTCGATACTACCCGCCTGTTCGCCGATGCCGCGCCACGACGCCTCCCGGCAGTGTTGCAGGCCAGCCGCGACGCTCAGGCAGCGGTCTCAACCGATCTCGCCGGGCAAGTCCTCGGTGCTCTCCATGAGCTTCTGAGGGGCTTGCACGCCGCCGATCCCGATCGCCTGGTCGGCCTCGCGCAGAACCGGCCAGAGCATGTCTATGAAGGCCTGCTGACGGTCCTGCTGCGCTTGATTTTCCTGCTCTACGCCGAGGACCGGAACCTTATCCCGTCGCGCGCCGATGCCGCCGCCCGTGCTATCTACGAACGCAGCTACGGAGTGCGCGGCCTGCACACAAGGTTACAGGAGGACGCCGCCCGCAACCCCGACACCATGGGCGAACGCTACGGCTCCTGGGGCCAACTCCTGGCCCTGTTCCGCCTCGTCCATGCCGGCGACGGCTCAGGCTGGATCCGCGGGCGGGGCGGTGACCTGTTCGACGGCGCCCGCTTCCCCTTCCTCCAGGGCCAGAACGACGCGGTTTCCCCCATCGCCGTCCCGCGCATCGCCGATGGCACTGTATTGCGCGTGCTCGACCTCCTGCTGGTCCTGAAGGGCGAACGGCTGTCCTACCGGACGCTTGATGTCGAGCAGATCGGCAGCGTTTACGAGGCGGTGATGGGGTTCACCGTGCAGCCGGCGACCGGCCCGTCGCTCGCCATCAAGGCCGGCAAGAACAACCACACGCCGGTATTTGTGGACCTCAATGCCCTGGTCGCCGCCAAAGGCAAGGATCGCCTCAAAACCCTCAAGGAGGAATTT
The DNA here is from genome assembly GCA_043746375.1 of Caulobacteraceae bacterium. Classification (GTDB taxonomy): domain Bacteria; phylum Pseudomonadota; class Alphaproteobacteria; order Caulobacterales; family Caulobacteraceae; genus Acaudatibacter. The sequence continues at coordinate 4,176 of JAYTRF010000032.1, forward strand.
TCCCGCGCCGCCCTCAGTGCCACCCAAGCCCGGCCCGTCGAGGCGGCGACCAACGTGGCGGAGATGGCCGAAGCCCTGCGCGCCATCGTCGACGAACGGGCCTCACCGGGTGCTGCCATCGCGCCCAAGGGCACGCCGCTGCTGCAACCCACCGACGAGCGCCGCCGTTCCGGCAGCCACTACACGCCGCGCGCCCTCACCGAGCCGATCGTGCGCCACGCCCTGGAACCCGCCTTCGCCCGCATCGGGGCCGAGGCGACCGCCGAAGACGTCCTTGCCCTGAAGGTCTGTGACCCCGCCATGGGCTCCGGGGCGTTCCTGGTGGAAGCCTGCCGCCAGCTGGCCACCCGCCTCATCGCCGCCTGGGCGCGCCACTCCGGCACCCGCCCACCGATCCCGGCCGACGAGGACGAGGACCTGCTGGCCCGCCGCCTGGTCGCCCAGCGCTGCCTTTACGGCGTCGATCGCAATCCGTTGGCCGTCGACCTCGCCCGCCTGTCCCTTTGGCTCGCCACCCTGGCCCGCGACCACGAATTCACCTTCCTCGACCACGCCCTGAAGGCGGGGGACTCCCTGGTGGGCCTTACCGCCAAGCAGATCGGCCGCCTGGCCTGGCGCGACGACCAGGCCGACTTCGCGCCGTTCTCGGGCTTCCTGCGGGACCGGGTGGCCGAGGCGGTGCGGGCACGGGCGGAGATCCAGGCGGCCCCCGACGACATCGCCCGCGAGATCCAGGAGCAACGCCACCGGCATATCGAAGGCCGGCTTGACCATGTGCGCCTGCTCGGCGACGCGGTGATTGCCGCCTTCTTCTCGGCCGACAAGCCAAGGGCGCAGGAGATTGCACGCAAACAGCTTGGCGTCTGGGCCAGCCGGGCCCCTGAGGAGTATTGGGGCCGGTTCCAAGCCTATGCGACCGGCCTGAAGACCGCGCCGCATCCCGTGCGGCCGTTCCATTGGGAGATCGAGTTCCCCGAAGTCTTCGCCGGACCCGCCGCCGGTTTTGACGCCATCGTCGGCAACCCGCCTTTCGCCGGCAAAAACACCCTCATCAACGGCAACCGTCCGGGCTACCTGCCCTGGCTGCAAACCCTGCATGAAGGCGCCCACGGCAATGCCGATCTGGTGGCGCATTTCTTCCGCCGCGCCTTCGCCTTGCTCCGCCCTGATCGGGGGCAGGGGGGCGGATGCCTCGGCCTGATCGCCACCAACACCATCGGCCAGGGCGACACCCGCGAAAGCGGGCTGCGCGCGGTGATCCAAGGCGGCGGCGCCATCCTCCGGGCGACAAGGCGCCTGCCCTGGCCGGGCGAGGCGGCGGTGGTGGTGTCTGTCGTCCATGTCCGCAAGGGCGTCGGCGACGCCCCGGTGCTGGACGGCCGCCCGGTGCGGCGCATCTCCGCCTACCTCGTCGAAGGCGATCTCGATGCCAGCCCCGCCCGTCTCGTGGCCAATGCCGGCAAGGCGTTCGTGGGCATGTATCTCCTGGGCCTGGGCTTCACCTTCGACGACGACGCGGCCGCCAAGGGCAAGGCCAGCACTGTCGCGGACATGCACCGGCTGATCGCCAAGGACCAGCGCAACGCCGAGCGGATTTTCCCCTATCTCGGCGGCGAGGAAGTCAACACCGACCCGCGCCACGCCCATCGCCGCTGGTGCATCGATTTCAACGATTTTCCCTTGCGCCGGGAGACGATGGCGAGGCCTTGGGCGGCGATGGACGCGCGCGAGCGCGGCCGCTGCCGGACGACGGGCCTAGTGCCCGCCGACTATCCCGACCCGGTGGCGGCGGATTGGCCAGATCTGCTGGAGATCGTAGAGCGGCTGGTGAAGCCGGAGCGGCTGGCCAAGAAGGGGACAGAGCGGGACGCGCCTTGGTGGCTGCATCTGCGATCCAGGCCAGGCCTGCGTGCGGCGGTGGCGGGGTTGGAGAACGTACTGGTTCGCGCGCTTACAAGCGCAAACTACTGCACTTTCATTTTTCTTCCGGCCAATATGGTTTGCGATCAGACACTGATCGTATTCGTTGAAACGGATTTGGCTAGTTGGGGGAGACTGTCATGTTCCCTTCATGAGACATGGACACGCGAGTTCGGTTCATCGCTCAAGGACGATTCGCGCTATAATGTTGCAGATTGTTTTTTTACTTTTCCCTTCCCCAACAAAGACCCAGACCAAGATGCTGTTCAGCCATCGCAATCATACTTTGAGTATCGGGCCACCTTGATGATCGCCCGCAACGAGGGCCTGACCAAAACCTACAACCGCTTCCACAACCAATCCGAGCACGCCCCCGACATCGTGCGCCTGCGCGACCTCCATCACGCCATGGATATCGTCGTGCTGCGCGCCTACGGCTGGCACGACCTCGCCGCCACCGCCGCCCCCGAATTCCTCACCGAAGACACCGAGCCGGACCACCGCTACCAAGGCCGCCTGTTCTGGCCCGCCCCCTTCCGCGACGAAGCCCTCGCCCGCCTCCTCGCCCTGAACGCCCAACGCGCCGCCGAGGAACGCGCCGCCGGGCTGACCGCTCTCACACCTGATGCCGGCGATGACAGTGTGGAGGAGGCATGACGGACGCGCCTAATGACCCTACGGCTCGGCGCTATGTGCCAAGCCCGAAGCATTGCGAACCCATCACGGCGGCCAAACCGGGCACCAAATGCCCGCGCTGGAGCGCCATGCGCGCCCAGGAATTGTTGGATTGCAGCGAGGAAATGGGCGAAAAGCGCGTGGCCACGCGGAACGGCCTCGCCTTCGTCGCCCAACGGACGAATGGGGGAGACTGGCATGGCTACCCCGAAGCATGGGATAAGATCGATCAGGATATCAGGACGAGGTGGCTGGATGCGGGGCTGATCCGCAAGAAGCACCTGAGGCAATGGAAGACCCGGATGGAAATCGAGAGAGCCTGGCAGGAGCTCGACGATGCCGAGTAATGATGGCTATGAGCGCTTCGGCACGCCCGAACGCTTCGCACTCGATTTGCGTCTGCTGCCCGACCCCGATGCGGACGCCGCTGCGCCCGCTGCGTCGATCGGGTCCTGGGGCCAATGGCGGCTGTGGGTCAACGGCTTGAACCTTACGGAACACACGCTGACAATCGCGAAGGGCGAGGCCGCCCGACAGGATTGCGTGACGTGGTATCTGGCCCCGCTGCTGCGCTGGCTCGCTGGCAATTGGGCGCCGCTGCTGCATGAGGAACGTCTGCCCAGCCTGGTACGCGGCGCGCAAACCGGGCGGGATGCCTATCTGGCCATGGCCGCCACGCGCATGGATGACGCGCGGGTGTTCGAACCTTGGCAGAAATGGGCGAAGCGTCACTCGCTCCGCTGGGCCGCTGAAGGCGGCATGCTGCCCGATATATTCCTGCGCCGTGTAGGGGATGATGTCGAGTGCAGTTGGGGCAATCGCTGGCAGCCGGGCAGCGAGGCCGCCGACTATGTCATCGAGCCCGGCATCGCCCATTGCGCGGTGGCGGAGGTTGCGCCAGCGCTCGATGCCGCACTCGCATGGGCGGACCGGCAGCATGCTTTTGAAACACATCCCTGGCATCAAGCTTTGCGGGATGAACTGGGGGCGCGCCCGACATCGGCGAGCCGCGATGCTTGTCTCGCGTGGTACCTGGATGGCAAAGGGGCCGCGGGGCACCTTGTCCAACGGTTCCAGCAGGCTGTCATCAGGTTCGAGGGAACGGCCGGTGACTTTATCCGTGACACGTTCCAGGCCCATGCCCTGACGCGACTATCTCCGGCCGTTGCGATGTTTGGCGCGCTGTCGCCGCGCATGTCGCAAGAGGCGTCGATCGAACTCCTTGCTGCCACGATCTCGTGCCGCCGAGACGTGACGGCGACGCACCCAATCGATGACTTCGTTGCCAATGAACCAGCGTGGCGCGCTCAACGGCCTTGGGAGCACGGGTATGAACTCGCCCTGCAACTTCTCGACGAGTTGAATTGGGATGCGGGCGCTATCGCGATCGATTTGGAGGCGATGCTCGCACGCCTCGGTGTCGCACGACATGACAGCCATCTCGGCGCGGAGGGGCCGTTGGGCGTGGCACTCGCTGGTCCCGACATCGGACCGGCAATCCTCGTTAATTCCGATCACGCGCAGAATCGGCATGGCTACGGACGGCGGTTCACGCTTGCCCATGAGTTGTGCCACCTCCTGCACGACAGGGATCTGGCGCGGCGTGTAACCCATACAAGCACGCCATGGGCGCCTGTCGTGGTGGAACAGCGGGCAAATGCGTTCGCGGCGATGTTGCTCATGCCGCAGGTCGCGGTTCGCAATGCCTTGCCGCGGTCGAACGCGGATGTGGAACTGGCTGACGTACAGGAAATGGCGCAAAAGCTGAAAGTGGGTGCGCGCGCTGCGATACAGCATCTCGCCAACATCGGCGAAATCACGGGCGACGATCGCGAGCGATTGCTCGATGAGGCCGCGCCTGACGGCATTTTCCACGCTTGAGGATGCAGTGACCGAAAGCATGCCCGCCCCAGTAAATGAACGCGGCAGCGTGTCCGAAATTCGCCGCCGCCTCGTCGATCTGCTGCGCCGCGATCTGGTTGGGGCAGGGCCGGAGGATGTCGACCTCGCCACTGAACTGCTGTCCGAGCGGCCGGGCCGCTGGTATCTCACCGGCTACCTGGTGCCCGCCCCGGATACTGTGGGGGCCGACGCCGAAGCGATGGACGAGCTGGGGGACCCCGCCGAGGGCGCCGACCCGCTGCCCGGCGGCGGCCGGGCAGAGGATGAGGGTGAGGCCGATCCGGGGGCGACACGGCGCGTCTTCCAGCCCTCCAGCATGGGGCTCACCGTCCAGTTGCCGGTGACGACCACCACAATCGAGGTGTCGCTCTCCTGGGGTGACTATACCACCGAGCCACCGATGGGCTCCCTCGAACTGTCCGACACCTCCGGTAAGTTCGGCGAAATTCATTGGCGTCGCCATCCGCGCACCGCGACATTGACCGTCGCGGTGCCAACGAGCGGGCGCGGCTCCCCCATCACGGTTCCCGAAAGTGCGGCATTGGCTGTCCGGGGAGGTGCGCTTCAAATCGAGATCATGGCGCGGCCCTACGCTCTGCCGCAGCCGGATGGCGGCACGCGGTCGGTTCGCGTGGTCACGCTGATGGTGGTCAATCGCCGGCCGGAACTGAGCAACCGGGCAGCCGATCTGACGACGGCGTTCCAGGTGCGTCTCGCTGTTACCTGCCACGGCGGGCTGCTGCCCCGTGCCGACCTCTCCAGCCTCACCGACGGGGACTTCGACCGGCGGTTGGCCGACCTGCAGTATCGCGACGTGTTTGAATACGCCGTGGGCCTCAACAGCTCGGCCGATTGGTCCGATGGGGACCAGGTGGATTCCGCCTGGACCGAGCCACTGCCACTGGCCCAGGTCTTCCGGGTGGCGCCGAACCAGGCGATTGTCGGGGTGGCCTGGGGCATGGAGGAATTGGTCAAGGCCGCCGGCGCTGCCGAAACCCTGCGCGCGGCCCTCGCGGCCCTGCCGGTCGTCTATGCCGACTGGATTGCCAAACAGGAGACGGCGATCGACGCGATCCCAGGCACGTCGCGTCAGGCGATGGCGCATGAATTAATCACCCGAATGCGCACCGCCCAGGCGCGGATCGCCGCCGGCATCGCCTTGCTGGCGACCGATACGCGGGCCCGGCAGGCCTTCGCCGCCATGAACGAGTCGGTGGCCCGTGCGGCGCGGCGGCGCAATGCCGGCCCCGGTGGGGACCCGAAGGCCCAGAGGGCGCCGGCATGGCGGCCGTTCCAACTCGCATTCATTCTGATGAACCTCGCCGGCCTCACTGATCGCACCCATGAGGATCGCGAGACGGTGGACCTGCTGTTCTTCCCCACCGGCGGCGGCAAGACGGAAGCCTATCTTGGGCTCGCGGCCTACACTATCGCGCATCGCAGGCTTTCTACCGGTGGGCTGCTAGGGGCGGGGGTCACTGTACTGATGCGGTACACGCTGCGCCTCCTCACGCTCGACCAGCTCTCCCGCGCTGCTGGTGTGGTGTGCGCCCTGGAGCTGATGCGTGGCGAGCCTGAATGGCAGCGGGATGGCAAGAAGCTGCTGGGCGACTGGCCCATCGAAATCGGACTTTGGGTTGGGTCGTCGACCAGCCCGAACCGCCTGGGCGGAAAGGGGAACCATGACGACAAGACGGCCGTTGTCCGGGTCCGCCGGTTCAAAAAAACTGGGAGAGAGGCGCCTGCGCCGATCAAGGCCTGTCCATGGTGCGGCACCAGCTTCAACCAGCAGAGCTTCGCGTGCTCGCCTAATGACGTAGCGCCGAAAAACATGGAGATCCGCTGCGCCAACCTCGATTGTGACTTCAGCGGGGACCGGGCGCTCCCGGTATTGACGGTCGACGAGGCAATCTATCGGCGCCTGCCGGCCTTCCTGATCGCCACCGTGGATAAGTTCGCAGGCCTGCCCTGGCTGGGCGAGACGGGTGCCTTCTTCGGCCATGTGAACCGGGCGGATCAGTGGGGGTTCTATGGGGCCAATGACGGCGCCTCCGAAGGCCGGCGGCTGTGGAACGACAGCGTGCTCGATCCACCTGACCTGATCATCCAGGACGAGCTGCACCTTATCAGTGGTCCGCTGGGGACCGTGGCAGGCCTCTACGAGACGGCGCTGGACCACCTCGCGACCCGACGGATCGACGGAAAGCGGGTGCGCCCGAAGATCGTGGCCAGTACCGCCACCGTGCGGCGGGCGGAGGCGCAGATACAGGCCCTGTTCGACCGGAAGAACACTCACGTGTTTCCCCCGCCGGGGCCCGATCGGGAGGACAGCTTCTTCGCTATCACCGAACACCCCGAAACCTCGCCTGCCCGCTGGTATGTGGGCCTAGCGGCCCAGGGCAAAGGGCCGAAGCTGATTTTCCTGCGCGCACTCACCACGCTGCTCGCGGCCAGTATGGCGGCCCAGGAATCCGAAGGTGCCACAGCCGACGCCTACATGACGGCGGTCTGCTACTTCAACGCCCTGCGCGAACTCGGAGGCGCCCGCCGGATCGCCGAGGACGAAGTTCGTACCCGGCTACGTGACTACGGCACCAAGCGGCGACGGCTGGAACCGCAGGATAGCCCGTTTGCCGATCGGCGACTGAGCCAGGAGGACAGCATCATCGAGCTTACCTCGCGGGTTTCTACTGACAAGGTTGCCGAGGCGAAGGCGTTGCTGGAGCAGTCCTGCAACGGCATCGGTAGCGGCGTTGATATCGCCTTGGCGACCAATATGATCTCAGTCGGTCTCGACATTCTGCGGCTGGGCCTGATGGTCGTGCAAGGGCAGCCGAAGACCGCGGCGGAGTACATCCAGGCCACCAGCCGCGTCGGCCGAGATGCCCAACGGCCGGGCTTGGTGCTGGCGGTGCTGAACGTCCACAAACCGCGGGATCGCATGCACTACGAGCGGTTCCGCCAGTTTCATGCCTGCTTCTACCGGGCAGTGGAGGCCACCAGCGTAACCCCCTGGGCATCGCGTGCGCTCGATCGCGCCCTGGCGGCCGTGGTAGTCTCTCTCACCCGCCACCTCTTGCCTGATATGACTCCCAAGGCCGCCGTGGCCCGGCTGAGCATGCATCCTGATATTCAGAAAATCGTGAAGGAGACGATCGTCTCCAGGGCGCCCCCAGGCGCTGTCGCTGGAGGGACGACCGCCCTTGAGGCCGCGATCGACGCGCTGTTCAATGGGTGGTTGCAGATCGCCAGTGACCAAGTCTCGACTGGCGGCAACCTCGCCTACGGTCAAGCTATCCACGCGCTTCTGCATGAGCCGCTCGACCCAGCTCTCACAAACTTGTCGCCGATCCACCAGGCATTCAAAGCCGGCTGGTCGATGCGTGACGTTGAGTGGACCGTGCCTCTCGATATCTGTCAGCCAGACGGTTCGGTTCTCACCCAGCCGCGGGGAGCGAATTGATGGCCAAGGACGTACTGCGACTCAGTCAGGTGGTGGGCTTGTTCGGCCCTGGGTCCATGGTGGACCTGCCGGAACGCTCGGTGATCATCTCGGGCCTCGATGAGTGGAACATGCGAGGGCCGCTGGCCTTCAGGACGATTGAGGAGCCGAGGCTGGCTGAGGTCCTGAGAGAGCGATTGACCATGGACCAGCGATGGCCGGCGGATCGTGCGCTTTCGCTCCGCACACCCCCAATGGGCAACAATGACCCACGACTGCCCTCACCCTCCGTGCAGGTACGCGTGTTCCCCAGTTGGTTCACCTGCGATGCCCCCACCGCCGACAGTGCGCGGCGGCGTCGGATGGTCCGCTGGAAGCAACTAGACCCGACGCGCCGACGAGACTGGATTGACGAGGCTAAAAAACGCCAGCCGGTCACCCCTATCCGATTTGTCTGCGGCTGTGAGGGGGGCCATCTTCAAGACATCGACTGGAAGTGGGTCATCCATGGATCCAAGCCCTGTCAAGAGCCTATGTGGCTCGAGGAGACAGGCACCAGCGCCGAGCCCCGTGATACAAGGGTCCGGTGCGGGTGCGGCAAATCGGTCGCTCTGGACGAACTATTCATCAAGGGGCGTCTGGGCAGGTGCAGGGGATACCGGCCATGGATCGGTGACTACGAGCAGGGATGCACCGACGACCTGAAGCTGCTCACACGGAGCGCTACGAACACCTACTTCGCCCAGGTCGCGACGGTCATTTCCCTGCCATTGGCCGAGGACCTGCTCACCAAGCGGATCACGGAGGTGAAGACCTTCATCGACCAGGCGAACGACCCGGCCGAGATCGCCATGGCCCGTAAGTTCAACCCCACCGTTGCCGAGAACTTGAAGAGTTACTCGGATGCCGAGGTGTTCGAGCGGCTGGGCCAGATCAAGCAGGGCCTACAGGCCAACTCGGCCAAAGACCCTAAGCTTGCCGAGTTTGAACTGCTGGCCAGTGGTCGCACCCTGATCGGGGAGAATCGGCCGGACGCGCGTCTGCACGCTGAGACCCTTCAGCGTGACAAATGGGACCCCGAGAGGGACGCGGTTTGCAAAGGGATTACATCGCTCGTGGCGGTCCATCGGCTGCGGGAGGTCGCGTGCCTATACGGGTTCACTCGGTTCGAACCGGCCCCCATGGCTGACGACGGGATCGAGGATATTGGCCTGGCAATCCGGGGGGCGTCGCTAGGTGTGAACAACGATTGGCTGCCGGCCATCGAGCAATATGGCGAGGGCCTGTTTATGCACCTCGATCCCGCAGCGATCGCCGCCTGGCTCAACCGGGCTGCTACTAAGGAACGCCTCACGGCCCTCCAGGTGGGAGCTCAGAAGTGGGCCAGTGAGACCAAGCGCGGCCTCGGTTTCCGGAGCTCAGGCCCATACATGCTTGCCCATAGCCTTGCGCACGCGTTGATGACCGAGATCGCCCTCGACTGCGGCTATCCAGCCAGCGCCCTGAAGGAGCGCATCTATGCCTTCCCGCCGATCAACCCAGCTGACCCGACCAGATGCGGCCTGCTGATCTACACGGCGACCGCCGGGACCCAAGGGACCCTTGGGGGCCTCGTGGAAGTCGCCGGCCGCTTCAGCCACGTGCTCCAATCGGCCCTTGAGCACCTCCGGATTTGCTCGGGGGACCCGATCTGCGCTGATCACAATCCCACCACGCGTAACGATGACCGGGCGCTCCATGGTGCTGCTTGCCACGGGTGCTTGCTGATTGCAGAAACGAGTTGTGAGGCCAGGAATTTGCATCTGGATCGGGGGCTTCTAGTCAACACAATGGCCGTAACCGGCGCGGGATTTTTTGAGCGTTGAGTGGGAATTCACCGTCCTGGGATCGGAGATTTGCTCCCAGTCGCAATCGCCCGCCCGATCGGGTTTCGAAATCATGATTTGAAATAGCATCGTAAAAATTCGTTATTTCAACGCACTCCAACTTGGGCCTGAAACCTCATAGCCCCAGTTCGCAGAAAGAATCGGTCGTTCGGTCAGATATTTGGCCGTTCATTTCGTTCGCGAAGCCCTGTGTGACCAGGGCAAATCCGCAGGAAACCTGCGGTTTTTACGGCCCCCAGCCAAGGAGAGAACGGTTCGCACAGGAGTGGTGGCGCCGGCAGGTGTTCCTGACATGCGGCCCGGCCACCACACGCCCGTCGATCACGTCGTGCGCCCAGGCCGCAACCGGATCATCAGGAGAAGTAGGCCGAGACGGGGTCTTGGCGTTCCGGACTCGGCGGCGCGGCGGTGATCCGACTGCGGGCACTGGGGGTCATCCCAAATTCTGCGGCGTAGCGAACCATGTCGCCCATCGCCTTGTTTGCGGTCCCGACCAGCGGGTTCTGGATGGCGTTGCCGTTGCTGGTCTTGATCATCAACCCGCCAGTCAGCAGGTCCCGCTTGCCCATCTCTGCGATCGCTCGCTCGGCTTGGGCCCAACGCCCGTAGGCCTGGCAGTAGGCACCGAGACTGGCGCGATCGATGCTGGACAGCAGCCCGATCTTGTAGAGTTCCTCTGACACCCGGCCCCATTCGACCTTAGCATCATCACTCAGATGCGGTGGCGGCGACGGCAACGCGGGCACCACCTGCGCCTCGACGGCCGGCAGCGGGCGCCGGCCGGGGTTGCCGGTCACCAGCTTGAGGTGGGTCGGCTTCGGCTTGCGGCCCATTGCCATGCGATGATCCTGGCTCGTCGAAATTCGTAATGATGTGAGCCTGCTTTGAGCTTGGCTCGGTTGGCCCGCAGCGCGAATGGTCCATCACGCGCAGGGGACGACGCCCCGCCAAACAGGAGACCGAACGGTGAGCAGCACCCGCAGCCAGAAGAACCAAGAGGCCAGCCTGACCGAGTTCATGAAGCAGATGGAGGTCTTCCGGGGCCACGTCGCCGAACTGCAGGCGATGGCTGACGACCACATTGGCGCGGACCCCGACAGTGTTCTTTGGGGCACCGCCGGCACCCTGCAGCATTGGAACGCCATCCTCGTCCGGGTTACCGACGCCCATCACCTGCGCGGAGAATTCGCTGCCTGAGGCAGCGCACGCTGCTCCGCCCCGCCCGGGTTCTGCCCGGCGGGGCTCGGCGGCTGGAGCCCCGGTAACGGGTGCGGCAGCGGGGAACGCACCCGGCGGTGCAGCGGGGGCGGCAAAACCAGGTTGCGGGGCGACGCCTGGTGCATATGCGGGCGACACCGGCGGCGGGGCATAAGCAGGGGCTGCCGCATAACCCATCGGCGCTGCGCCTTGACCCATGAACTGGGCATAGTCACGATGGTCTCGGGTGACGGCGCCGCGGACCTCGTTCTTTTCGTCGCCGTTGGTGTCGCTGCCAACGTCGATCCGGGCCACGAATTCGATCCCATCGAGGTCAGCGAATCCGTTGATTCGCCGCGCCGTTTGCGCTTGGGGCGACACGTCCCTGTCCGACAGACCGCGCGCCGAATTTAGCATGCCGCGGATCAGGCTACGGCCGATGTTCGCCCAATCCGGCCCCTTCGGGCTGTAGAGACCAATCAGCGACCAAATCTTCCGCTTGGCATACTGGCCTTCCAGCACGGTGAATTCGGCGCTGAGATAAACGGCGCCGGTCGTGCCGCGCGTCGCGTAGCCGCCGGTCCAACCCTGGCTGGCGTCATCGAAGCCGCCGGGGCGGATAGTGAGCCGGACCTTGGCGAGCGTACCCTTGGGGATCAGGTTCGGGTTCGTTTTAACATCGTTATAGTCGTTCCAGAGAGCCATAGCGGTGTGCTCCTCGCGTCAGGATTGAGTGTCGGTGGGGGGAAGTGCGGACGCCGCGGGGCGGCCGAATACCAGCCGATCGGCCGGCGAGCGGGCGGGGCCTCGGATCTTTTCGAACAGACGTCCGAGATGCGGCTCTTCCATGAGATCAAGCCGCCCGCTGCGATCTTTCGCCGGGAACCCCCAGGGGTTCAGCGTCTGGCAGACGAAAGCTCGATACGGCGGACCGGTTTGATCCTTGATCTCGGCCAACGTCAGGACCTCATCGACGATGCCCGGCAACACGATGAAGCCCTTGGCTGCGTCGGATCGTTTGACGATCTCGATGTTAACGTGGCGGAGCACGCACTTGATCGCAGTTTGGAACTGCGGTCCCCGAACCATCGATGATCTCTGGGACGCTATTCGAGATGCAATCCCCATGTTCACGCCACAGGATTGTGCAGGCTACTTCACGGCAGCTGGGTATGAGCCAGAGTGATCGGAATCTGCTCTAGCTTCGGCTCATGAGCAGATTGAATGCTAAGTGTCTGTCCGAAAACATCTTGAATCGTTTGAATCTTCTGTGATTCGATGGCTCCAGCCTCGATTCGCAGGAGCGACAGGATGTGGACGCAAGAGAA
>JAYTRF010000033.1:0-13284 GCA_043746375.1 Caulobacteraceae bacterium
TTCCGATCGGGCAGTGGCGCGCGCCGGGATTGCACGCACCGGGGGGTTTGGCGCCCGCTGGGCCAACCGCCGTTTCCTGCAGGCCGTCGACGAACTGAAGCCGAACCTTATCCTCCTGCACTTCGCCGACCGCATCTCCAACGCCTCGCTTGATGAGGCGCGGCGACTGGCGCCCGGCGTCGTCATCGCCGACATTAACATCGACCTGATCGACATGCCCAAGAACCGGCGCCGCCTGGCGCTGCGGACCGGCGCCGCCGACGCCTTGTTCGTGACCACCGCCGAGCCGTCTCTGGGCGCGCACGCAGGCCCCGGCGCCTTCGCCGCCTACCTGCCCAATCCGGTCGATCCGGCCATCGAGACGGGGCGCGCGCATGAGAAGGCGGCGCTGCCTTTCGACCTGCTCTTGCCCGCCGCCGGCGAAATCCCCCGCGAGGTGGGACCCCTTTCCCTCACGCCTGCCGAGGCGGTGGCCGGGCTGACCGCGCGCGCGCCTGGATTGCGCGTCGCAATGCCGGGAGTCGGGGGCCAGCTGCGCGTGGGCGGAGCGGCCTATCTGGACGCGCTCGAATCCGCCCGAATGGGCTGGGCGCTGTCGCGACGCGGGTCCCTGCCCCTCTATGCCTCCGATCGCATGGCGCACATGTTCGGCTGCGGGCTGGCGGTGGCCACCGACGCGCGCGGCGGCTTTCAGCGGTTCTATAGCCCCGGCGAAGCGATCTTCTACGAAGATCTCGACGGCCTCGGGGCTGCCCTGCGGCGCCTGCTCGCCGATGATGCGCAGGCGCGCGCCATCGCGGGCGGTGGCTGGCGCAGGACATGGGCCCTGTTCGACAGCGCCCGCGTGCTCGCCTACGTCCTGGCGCAACTCTTCGACGACGGTGGCGCCAAAGACTACGAGTGGCCGTGCGAGCGGTGGGGTCGGTGAGCCGCCGGCGATCGTGAGTCCATTGAGCCCATTGACGCCAGCCGCTGCGCGAATTGTCTGATTGAGAACTGTGGACGAACCCGAGCTTCGTTTGAGCCCCTCAGCTGTGTTGCAGCGCCGTGCCAGTGATCAGAACTTGATCTCGTAGACCCGCGTCGCCGTGCCGCTGAACAGAGCGGTCTTCTCGTCGGCGGAACAGCCGTGCGCCAGCCGCTTGAAGGCGTTCCATAGCGTCGCGTAGTCGCAGCTGCCGATATCGACCGGAAAGTTGCTCTCGAACATGCAGCGGCCAGCGCCGAAGGCCTCGATGCAGGTTTCCACATAGGGCTTCCACTCGGCCGCCAGCTGGGCCGATGACGCGGGCGGATCGGCCATGAACGAAGCAAAGCCGGGGAAGACCATCGCCAGGCCGCCGACCTTCACCGACACATTGGGCAATGCGGCCAACGCCAGGATGTGGTCGCGCCAGATCCCGAAACGTTCCTCGCGCCGCCCAACGTAGGCTCCGATGCCGAGAGGCGTGCCGACATGGTCGAGCACGATCGATGTGTCTGCAAACGCTCGCGCCAGGTCGACCACGTCGCCCAGCTGGGGCTCGAGCAGCCAGGCATCGAAGGACAGCCCCAGCGGAGCGAGACGCGCGAACCCTTCCCGAAAGTCGGGCCGCAGATAGAGCCCCGGCGCGCCGCGGTGCAGCGGCCCCAGCACGTTGGGATCGGCGTCCCACGAGCAGCTCTGGCGGATGCCGCGAAAACGCCCGCCGCCGGCGGCGATGTGCGCCTCAAGCACTGGCGCGACCGCCGCGCCCAAGGTCAGGTCGGCGTGGCCGACGATGGCCGCGCAGGCCCGCGCCTCGCCGTAGAGCCCGCTCGCGCTCATCGCCGCGACGCCGGTGACGAACTGCGTTTCCCCCACAGGCCGCATCGCCGGGGCCGCGTCCGCCCGGTACATCGCGCCGCACTCCATATAGACCGTGGCGCGAACGTTATGGCCGGTCTGCAGGTCGGCGTTCAGCTCGTCGAGCAGGTAACGCGGCGACATCCGGATCACATGCTCGAAGCCGTGGGTCGGCGCCGGCATGCGTGCCATCAGCGCCGCCGGCCGGTCCCACAGGTGGTGGTGCGGATCGACGATCGGCAGTTCGGGTTCGAGCGCGGCTTCGCGGGGTCTGGTCGGCTGGGTCATGGCGTCACCTTACGAGACCGCGCGCCGGCGCCAAGTCATGAAGGCGGAGCCCCGCGCGCCTCCCCTTCCAGGGCGCCTCTTTTTCAAGCTGGGCGGCGAGCCGCAACAGGGTCGCCTCGTCGGCGTACCGGCCTGTGAACATCATGCCTATCGGCAGGCCATCGGCGGACATCGCCAGGGGAAGCGAGATCGAGGGTTGGCCGGTCATGTTGGCGGGGCCTGGGAAGGGGAAGAACTCGCCATTGCGACGGCCGATGTCCCGGGGCGCGTTGGCGACGGGATCGAGGTAGCCGAGTTTGGGCGGCGGGGCGGCGAGGGTCGGCGTCAGGTAGACATCGAAGTGCTCGTAAAGGGCGAGCGCGCCGCGGGCCAGCATGCGCAACTCCTGTGCGTCCCAGAGGGCCTGGGCGCCGGTGAACCGCTGTCCGCCTTTCCAGCTGGCCCAGGTCAGCGGCTCGAGCTCTTCGGGCCGGGGCTCTCGGCCGACCTGGTCGACCAGCCGCTTCATGCCAGCGGCGAAGTTGGCGCCGGAAAAGGCGTTCTGCGCTCCCCACAGAGCGCGCTGGTCGACGCCCAGGCCCCTGTGGACCACCTCGTGACCCAGACGTTCGAGCAACTGGGCCGTCGCCTCGAGCGCGGCCTGTACTTCCGGGTGGACGGGGCGGCCGTTGGCCGTCTCCGACGACCGGGCGACGCGCAGGCGCCCGGGCGCAATGTCAATTTCCTCCATATACGGACGGGTCTTGGCCGGCGGCGCGTAAGGCGAGGCGGGTTCGGGCACGCCGGTGACGTCGAGCATGGCGGCGCAATCGCGCACCGTGCGGGTCAGTACGTGCTCTACAACGAAGCCTTGGGCGAAGTCGTAGCCGTCGGGAAGGTGCGGATTGCGGTCTCGGGTGGGCTTGAGGCCGACCAGGCCGCAGCATGAGGCCGGAATGCGGATCGAGCCTCGCCCGTCGCCGCCGTGGGCCATGGGCACGATCCCCGCCGCCACCGCCGCGGCTGAGCCGCCCGACGATCCACCCACACTGTGGTCAAGGTTCCACGGGTTGCGGCAGGGGCCATGAAGGGCCGTCTCCGTGGTTCCGGCGATGCCGAATTCCGAGCAGCTGGTCTTACCGAGCGGCACGACGCCGCTCTGGCGATAGCGGCGCATCAGTCCGTCGTCGGCGGCATCGGTGACGCCAAGGCAGTAACGGCTGCCGCTGGTGCGCGGCCATCCAGCGACAGCGATCAAGAGGTCCTTGACCAGGAACGGGACGCCGCGGAACGGCCCGTCCGGCAGATCGCCGGCCGCCGCCCGACGGGCTTCGTCGTAGGCCTTGTGGATAACCGCGCTGACCTGGCCGTTGCAGGCCTCGATGCGCTCTATGGCGGCTTCGACGAGCTCGGCCGGGGAAATCTCGCGCTTGGCGACCAGGGCCGCCAAGCCGACCCCGTCGTATTGGCCGTATTCGGCGAACGCCATGGCTTGTTCCTCCGGGCCGTGTAGGCGAACCTAGCGCACGAGAGGCCCGCCTAGCATAGGGCGACGGAGCGTAACATGGCGCAGTGGCGTAACTGGTCGGGAAGCGTCGTCGCGTCGCCCGCGGAGCTGGCGAGCCCGCGCACAGAGGGCGAGCTTTGCGCCATCGTCGCGCGGGCGGCGCGGGTCCGCGTGGCTGGGACCGGCCACTCGTTCATGCCGCTCTGCGAGACCGACGGGGCGCTGGTTTCGCTGTCCGAGATGGAAGGTGAGATCGAGGTCGCGGCCGACCGCCAGTCTGTATGGGTTCCGGCCGGCTGGCCGATCTGGCGATTGACGCAGAGGCTCTGGGCCGAGGGGCTGAGCCTCGCCAACCAGGGTGACATCGACAAGCAGGCTATCGCCGGCGCGCTGGCCACGGCGACCCACGGCACGGGCCGCACGCTCGGATCATTGTCGACCTTCGCGCTCGCCTATCGGCTGGTGCTGGCCGACGGCTCGGTGGTCGAGTGCGATGCGCAGCATGAGCCAGAGTTATTTCAGGCCCAGCGGGTGAGCCTTGGCATGCTGGGCGTGATGGCGCGGGTGCGCCTGGCGGTGATGCCCGGCTACCGGCTGCGCGAGACCATGCGCCGCGCGCCGCTGGCCCAGGTGCTGGGGGAGTGGGACGCGCTGGCCGATGCCCACCGTCATGTGGAGTTCTTCGTCTTTCCCTATTCTGACCACGTGGCGCTGAAGATCCTCGATGTGGTCGAAGCAGGCGACGATCCGGTCGAAAAGGATCCGGGCCGGGGCGTCTTCCAGGCGGTGTGTGACCTGGCCGCGCTCTCGCCGCGCATGGCGCCAACCCTGCAGCGGCTGCTGACCCGGGCCATTGGGTCATCGCAGCGGGCTGCGCCGTCCGGGCGGATCTTTCCGTCCGAACGCGACATCCGCTTTGAGGAAATGGAGTACGAGATGCCGGCTACGGTCGGGGCAGAAACGCTGCGGGCCGCCATCGCCGAGGTCCGCGCGCGGCGCCTGCCGATCATCTTTCCCTTCGAGTTCCGCTCCGTGGCGGGCGACGATATCTGGCTCTCGCCAATGAACGCCGGCCCCTGCGTGTCGATCTCGTTTCACCAGTACGCGAAGATGCCGTGGAAGGACGCCTTTGCATTTGTCGAGGCGGTGTTTCGGGCGAACGGCGGGCGTCCCCATTGGGCGAAGCGCCACACCCTTTCCAGCGCCGACGTGCTGCGGCTCTATCCAATGGCGAAGCCTTGGGGGGAGGTCCGCAGGCGCTTCGATCCGACGGCCAAGTTCCTGAACGGCCACCTGCGTGAGCTGTTCTCGTTTTCGCTTTAGACCGGGCTTCGGCGCGCCCATTAAGATTGACTGCGTAATAATTTTCGGGAGCTCGAAACCATGCAGGCGCTCGCGCTTCACCAGCATCTGATCGGGCGGCAGGGATCTCGGCGCGACCTGAACACGCCGGCGCTGGTCGTCGATGTCGACGCGCTTGAGCGGAATATCACCGCCATGGCCAGAATCTCCGCCGCAGCCGGGCTCGCCCTGCGGCCGCATGCCAAGACTCACAAGAGCGTCGAGATCGCGCGGCGCCAGATTGCCGCCGGCGCTGTGGGAGTCTGCTGCGCCAAGCTGGGCGAAGCTGAGGCGCTGACGAGCGGAGGCATCGAGGGCATCCTGATCACGTCACCCGTCGTCGGAGCCGCTGGCGTCGAGCGGCTGGCGGCCCTTGCCGCCCGCGCAAGCGGCCTGATGGCCACGGCCGACCACCCGGACGCGGTCGACGCGCTGGCGCGCAGCGGCGCGGCGCTGACCGTCATCGTCGACATCGATCCGGGCATCCACCGCACCGGCGTCGCCGACGGCGATGCGGCGGTGGCCCTAGCGCAAAGGATCGCGGCCAGCGAGTCCCTGAGTTTCGGCGGGGTGCAGTTCTATTGCGGAGCGCAGCAGCACATCGAAGCCTATCAGGCTCGGCGCGAAGCGATCGTCGAGCGCACTGAATATCTGCGGGCGATCGTGCGGCGGCTGGAGGCCGCCGGCCTCGCGCCCCCGATCGTCACCGGCGGCGGCACGGGAACCCACCGCATCGACATCGAGCTTGGCCTGCTGACCGAGCTACAGGTCGGTTCTTATGTGTTCATGGACCGCCAGTACGCCGACTGCGCGCTTTGTCCCGATGGCGAGGCGCCGTTCGAGACCGCGCTGATGATCGACGCGCGGGTGATCAGCAAGAACCATCCGTTCATGGCCACCGTCGACGCGGGCTTCAAGGCGTTCGCCACCGAGGCCGGCGCGCCGCCGATCGTTACCGGCGCGGCTGAAGGATCGGCTTATCACTTCATGGGCGACGAGCACGGGGGCGTCGTCCCACCGCGCGGCGTGGCGGCGCCGGGACTGGGCGAGGTTGTGACTTTCGCGGCGCCCCACTGCGACCCGACGGTGAACCTCTATGATGCCTATCACGCGGTCCGGGGCGATACTCTGGTTGGAATCTGGCCGATCGAGGCCCGCGGCCGCTCGGCCTGAGGACACGACCGGCCATCAGCGTTAAACTTGGGCGCCGCCTGCCCTAGGGAAGCTCCATGACCGACATATCCGCCAATCTCGATGAGGCCGTCGCCGAGGCGCATCTGCCGGCCCTGTTGATGTCGCTGATCCACATGACCGGGGATGTGGGTCTGCTGACCCCCGAGCGGCGCCCGACCTATGTCGCGTTGGCCGACGGCAAGGATGGCGGTTATCCGCCCGGGGTCCGCGAGGACATCCGCGCGCGCGCCAGGGCCGCGATCCTGGCGCATCTGGCCGGCGCCCCGCTCCCGCCGCCGCCATCTGCGGCGACCGTGAGGAGGATGATGGATTTCATCGCCGGCGCCGATATTCCCGACCACTACGCCGCCTTCCTGGCCGACGAACTCGGCCTTGGCGCGAGCGACACCAAGACTCC
Source organism: Caulobacteraceae bacterium (assembly GCA_043746375.1). Taxonomy (GTDB): domain Bacteria; phylum Pseudomonadota; class Alphaproteobacteria; order Caulobacterales; family Caulobacteraceae; genus Acaudatibacter. Next base: position 6,532 of record JAYTRF010000033.1, read on the forward strand.
CGACTGGAGCACGCCGATATTGAAGTCCGCCGCCGCGAAGCTGCGGGTGATCGTTGTCGGCGCGGGGATGTCCGGCCTGCTGGCCGCCATCCGCCTTCAGCAGGCGGGGGTGTCTTTCACGGTGGTCGAAAAGGACGCCGACGTCGGCGGCACCTGGTTGGAAAATGTCTATCCCGGCTGTCGCGTCGACAATCCCAACCACATGTATTCCTATTCCTTCGAGCCGAACCACGCTTGGCCGCAGTACTATTCGCCCCAGAAGGTGCTGTTGGATTATTTCCGCGGGGTCGCCGACAAATACGACCTGCGCCGCCACATCTGCTTCGAAACCAGTGTCGATGAGGCCGTGTTCGATGAGGCGCGTTCGCTTTGGCGGGTAAAGGTCAAGCGGCGGGACGGAACCGCTGAAGTCCTTGAGGCCGAAGCCCTGATCACCGCAGTCGGCCAACTTAACCGGCCGCGCTTTCCCGATATCGAGGGCAGGGAGAGCTTCGCCGGGCCAAGCTTTCACTCGGCGCGCTGGGCTCACGATGTCGAACTCGCCGGCAAGCGGGTTGCCGTGATCGGCACGGGCGCCAGCGCTTTCCAATTCGTGCCCGAGATCGCTCCCAAGGTCGCCGACCTGAAAGTTTTCCAACGCTCGCCGCCCTGGACTTTCCCCGCCCCGACCTATCACCATGATGTTCCAGAGGGGAAAAAATGGCTCCTGGAGCACGCGCCCTTCTACGCCAAGTGGTACCGCTTCTGGCTGTTCTGGATGCTTACCGACGGCTTCTATGCCCAGGTCAAGGCCGACCCGGCCTGGAGCGGCTCATCGGGCGCGGTCAGCGCCGCCAACGCCGAGATACGCGAGATGCTGGCCGCGGCCATGGCCGCGCAGGCGCCGGACAACCCCGACCTGATCGCCAAGGTGGTCCCGAACTATCCGGTCGGCGGCAAACGGGCGCTTCTCGACAACGGGCTTTGGCTTGCGGCCCTGCAGAGGGACAACGTCAGCCTGATCAGCGAGCCGATCGCCAAGATTACGCCAAGCGGCGTGGTCACCGGCGACGGCGCCGAACACCCAGCCGACGTAATCATCTACGGCACCGGGTTTCACGCCAGCCGGTTCCTGTGGCCGATGCGGATCGTAGGCCGCGGCGGGGTGTCGCTGGACGAGGCTTGGAGGGGCGACGCGCGCGCCTACCTGGGCATGACCACGCCCGGTTTTCCCAACTTCTTCATGTTGTATGGGCCCAACACCAACATAGTCGTCAACGGCAGCATCATCTTCTTTTCGGAGTGTTCGGCCCGCTACATTCTGGGCTGCCTGAAACTCATGGCCATGGCCGGCGCACCGACGCTCGAAGTCCGGCGAGAGGTGCATGACACTTTCAATCTGAAAGTGGACGCCGCTAACGCGTTGATGGCCTGGGGGGCGCCGCAGGTGACGAGCTGGTACAAGAACGCCACTGGCCGCGTGTCGCAGAACTGGCCGTTTCCTCTCGTCGACTACTGGAACGCCACCGTCGCGCCCAACCCGGCCGACTTCCTGCTGGGCGCCGAGGTCAGGCCGGCGATCGGGGTTGACGCCTGAGCGGCGGCGATGCGGTCTCGATGCCCTCCGGTGTCCGCGCCTATGTAGGCGCCGGCGCAGCCGCTGGCACAGAGGCCGATCAGCGAGATGACGGCGACGGTACGGTGGTGTTTCATCCGCTCACTTAATAGCGGCAAGCGCGAGACTTGGAAGCCGTCCGCTAAGGCCCTATCGATGGGCGAACACAGACGGAGATGATGGCATGCCACAGATCAGAGCCAATGGCATTGATCTCGAGTACGAGAGCCGCGGGCCGGCGACCGGCGAAGCGATCCTGCTGATCATGGGCCTGGGCGCGCAGATGACGCGCTGGCCCGCCGCCATGACCGACAAGCTCATCGCCCGCGGCTTTCGCGTTATACTGTTCGACAACCGCGACGTGGGGCTGTCGCACAAGTTCGACGACGCCGGCGTGCCGGACGTAGGCGCAGTCATCAAGGCGGTCAGCGAAGGCAGGAAACCCGACGTCGCCTACACCCTGGGCGAAATGGCCGCCGACGCCGTTGGGCTGCTCGACGCGCTCGGCATCGCCAAAGCCCACATCGTCGGCGCCTCGATGGGCGGCATGATTGCACAGCTGGTGGCGGCCGATTATCCCGGCCGCGTTCTCTCCCTGACCTCGATCATGTCGACTTCCGGAGGCCGTGGTCTGCCGACCGCCCGGCCCGAAGCCATCGCGGTGCTCAACCAGCGAGGTCCCGATCCGCACGCCGACCTGGAAGGCTTCCTCGCCCACGCCCTGTCTTCGGCGCGGACCATCGGCTCGCCCAGCTATCCTCCCGATGCGGCGGAACATCGGCGGCGCACCCTTGCCGATTTCCAGCGCAGCCATTATCCGCCGGGCTTTTCCCGCCAGTATGCCGGGGTCATGGCCTCGCCCGACCGACGGCCCAAGCTTAAGACCATCACCGCCCCGACCGTAGTTGTGCATGGCGCCGACGATCCGCTTGTGCCGGTTGAGGGCGGGCGCGACACCGCCGCGCACATTCCAGGCGCCGAGCTGAGAGTGATAGCGGGCATGGGCCATGACCTGCCCCCCGCACTCTACGACCAGATCGTCGAGGCGATCGCGCGCGCCGTGGAAAGGTCAAAAACCCGGGCGTGAACCGCGTTTTTCTCAGCCTCGTCGGACTGGCCTGCGTCGCCACCTTCGGCGACGTGAGTTGGGCGGGCACGGCCGCCGTGAGCCCGGACATCGCCACTGCCCGCAAGACCCTGGCCGAGGTCGATGCAGAGGAGGCAGCCCTCGAGGGGCGGATCGGCGAAACCCGCGTCGAACTGGCCCGCCTTCTGAGCGCCTTCGAACTCTACGGCCGCGACCCACCGCCGGCCCTGCTGGTCAGTCCGGGAGACGCACGGCAGGCGGTGAGGGCGATGATTCTGATCCGCGCCATTACGCCGGCTCTAGAGGCCCGGGCCCGGGCATTGAGCGATCAGGCGCGGGCGCTTAGCCTCGTGCGCCGCAAGGCGGCGGCGGCGAGCGGCGAGCTGTTCGCCGCCGAGAGCGCCATCGCCGACCGTCAGGTCCGCCTGGACAGCGTGACCGCCGATGCTGACAGCCTGACCCCGCCCGAGGCGCGCTCGACCGGCGACGCGGGCCGCGAGGCCGTCCCCCACGCACTCCTCGCGCCGGTGAGCGGGACGGTGACCACCGCGTTCGGGCGCCGGGGGCCGGATGGAACCCCCTCGCATGGCCTTTGGTACAGCGCCCGGCCAGGTGCGCCGGTGACCAGTCCGGTCGCGGGTCTGGTCGACTACGCGGGCCGGCTCGCGGGGTGGGGCCAGGTGCTGATCATCCGGGGGCCGGGGGGCTGCCACATGATTCTCTCCGGTCTGGGCGCCGTCTCCGCTGTCCGCGGCGCGCAGGTTTGGGCCGGCGAGAAGGTCGGCCTCACGTCCGACGGCGGCGCCGGGCCTAGCGGCCTTTATTTCGAATACCGCCCGGGTGCGAAGCCGAGCGATCCCGCGCCGCTCATCGCCCGCGCGGCCGAAGCACCGGGCGGCCTTCGCCGGGAACGACTTTGAAGGGGGCGGCAAGCGGCTAATGGCGTGATAGGGAACGTTAATGCGCGCGCCTTATTTTTGGCGGGCCCGGGAGTCATGGCGATCAAATGCGCAAATATCTTTTGATCGGAGCGTCGGCCTTCGTGCTTGGCGCCGGCTCGATGGCTTACCTGAGCCAGTCCGCCCGGGCGACGCCGGAGCCTCGCGCCGAAACCTACCACATGCTTGAGCTGTTCGGGAACGTGCTCGACACGGTCGAGCGCCAATACGTGACGCCGATCGACGACAAGAAGCTGATCGAGTCGGCGTTGCATGGCATGCTGACGTCGCTCGATCCGCATTCCGATTATCTCGATCCCGCGGAATTCCAGGACATGCAGGATGAGACCCGCGGCGAATACGGGGGCCTTGGTCTGGAAATCACTAGCGAGGATGGCGTGGTCAAAGTGATTTCGCCGATCGACGGAACCCCGGCCGCGCGCGCGGGGGTGAAGCCGGGCGACTACATCACCGCCGTCGACGGGCAGACGGTGCTTGGCATGAGCGTCAACGACGCGGTCAAGCAGATGCGGGGCAAGCCCGGCGTGACGGTGGTCCTGACCATCGCCCGCGAGAAAACCGATCCGTTCGATGTCAAGCTCGTGCGCGAGATCATCCAGCCCAAGTCGGTGACCTACAAACTGCAAGGCGACTACGGCTACCTGCGTCTGGCCAGCTTCAATGAAAAGGCCACCGAAGAGACCCGCGACGGGATCGCGGCCCTGCGCGCCAAGGACCCGCACCTGAAGGGTCTGGTGCTCGATCTGCGCAACAACCCCGGCGGCCTGCTCGACCAGGCGGTGGGCGTTTCGGATCTGTTCCTCAACGGCGGCGAGGTAGTTTCGCAGCGCGGGCGCGATCCGCAGGATATCGAGCGCTACAACGCCAAGCCAGGAGCGGCGCTGAACGGACTTCCGGTGGTGGTCCTGGTCAATTCAGGCACAGCATCGGCGGCCGAAATCGTCGCCGGCGCCCTGCAGGATCGCCACAGGGCGCAAATCGTCGGCCTGACCAGCTTCGGCAAGGGTTCGGTGCAGACAGTGATCCCGCTACGCGGCGGCTTGGACGGGGCGGTCAAGCTGACCACCGCGCGCTACTACACGCCATCGGGCCGTTCTATTCAACGTACGGGAATCCAGCCGGACCTGGAAGTCGCCGAGACGCGCGAGGAGGCCCAGCAGGTGGCCAACGAGGCATTCCAGTTCAGCGAGGCCAGTTTCCACAACGCCTTGGACGCGCAAGACGGCAAGGTGCGTGTCGGCCCTCACGAGCCGGCCGAAGAACCGCCGACGACTTTTGACGTCAAGAAGGGCGACTTCCAGCTCACTCGCGCCTTCGACGTGCTGAAATACGGATCGGTCGCCGCCACGCCTAAGCTCGCTAAACCAACGGCGACGCTGAGCGAGGCCGCCGTGCTGCGAGCAGCCCACGGCGCCACCCTGAAACCCGGGGCGGCTGCTCCGACACCGGCGACCAAGTCCAACTGACGGCGAGAGGCCCCACCCCGGCCTTTCAGGCCGACCCTCCCCATAAAAGGGAGGGAAGTGGTTTTTCTTCGTCCCTCCTCTTTATGGCTACCCGATGCACGGATTTGAGTCTTTCGGGGATTCCCGGCGGGTCGGGGAGCTGATTCACTGCGTCTGCGCGGATGCGGAGGCGGTGATGAGCGAGTTCTGCAAGGGTGACGTCCGGACGTCTGCTCGTGGGGAGGCGATCTTTGAGCGGATCGTGTCTTGTGGATCTTTGGTGCTTCGGCAGGTGACCGGCACGCGGGCCGGTGAGGTGGGCGCGCAGAGGTTCTTCGCCTCGCCGTACGTGACCACCGAGGGGCTGGTGGAGACGTTCGCGGCGCGGGCGCGTGAGGCGTGCGGCGGGCGCCGCGTGGTTGTCGCGCAGGACACCACCGAGGTGAACTTCTCCGGCCGCGGCGCGCGTCGGCGCGGCCTTGGTCCCGCTGGCGATGGTCGTGCGCCCGGCTTCTTCATCCATGCCAGCGTTGCGATCGACGCCGATGAAGAGGCGGTTCTGGGTCTGGCGGGGGCGCAGATCTGGACGCGTGAGGCCGGCAAGGTGAGTCCGCGCCACGGCCGCGCCGCGGACGAGAAGGAGAGCGCTCGCTGGCTCGCCGGCAGCGTGGCTACCGGGGAACTGCTGACCGGCCATGCCAGAGAGGTGATCAGCGTCTGCGACCGCGAGGGCGATATCTGGAACCACTTGGCTCACACGCCAGAGGGCGTGGAGTTGGTGATCCGCGCTCGTCACAACCGCCCCATCGAGGACGGCGAACCTCTCTTCGAGACACTGGCGGCGACCCCTGTGCTGGCGACTAGCCAAGTCGTGGTCGCGCCGCGAGGGCCCGGGGACAAGGGTCGGGTGGCGCAGGTGACGCTGCGGAGCCGGACCGTTCACCTGCGCCGCCCCGCCAAAGCCCCGCGCAAGGATCCCAAGCTCGTGGAGATCGGCATTGTCACCGTGGTCGAGGAGGCGCCGCCCCCTGGCGTGAAGCCGCTGCTCTGGCGCCTGGCGACAACGCTTCCCGTAGCTACCGCCGAACAGGCCAACGACGTGGTCCGGCTCTACCGTCTGCGCTGGCGCATCGAGCAGGTCTTCCGCGCGCTCAAGAGCGACGGCCTGCGCATCGAAGAGACCCAGGTGCAGGAGGCCCAGCGGCTCTTCCGCCTTAGCGCCATGGCGCTCGGAGCCGCGGTCAGGACAATCCAGCTGGTCGACGCCCGGGACGCCAGCTCCCAGCCAATGAGCGATGTGCTGGACGCCAGCCTCGTCGCCGAGGTGGCGATCCTGGTCAGAGATCGCGAGGGCGCGACCCTAAGGCAGAAGAACCCGCACCCGGAAGGCTCGCTCTCCTGGTTGGCCTGGGTCGTCGCCAGATACGGTGGCTGGAACTGTTACGGCAAACCCCCAGGGCCAAAGACCATGGCCAACGGCTGGCTCCGCTTCAGCGCCACCCTGGCCGGCGTGGTCATCGCCCGGACCAACGCAGATGTGTGAATCCCGTAGCCTTTATGGGGAGGGAACGCCTTATACCAAAAGCCCGTAATTATGACTCGGGTGGGATTCCCAAGATGGGCGAACAGTGATTCACCCTGCTGAATGCAGGGGAGATAGGGATGGCC
>JAYTRF010000034.1:0-2120 GCA_043746375.1 Caulobacteraceae bacterium
GTCGACTTCACCAACCGCATCCGCGGCGTGTTCGGCGAGGTCCAGGCAGAGGCCAATGTGTTCGAGGACCAATCTGGCTTCTCGGCCTTCCTGAATGGCGGGATCAAGTTCAAGACCCGCTACCAGGAAGAAACCGCCACCCTCGGCTTCCGATACGACTGGTAACGAAGGCTACCGTCCCTCCCCGTGATGGGGGGGGCGGTCGCGCCAGCGATCGGGCGGGGAGGGGACCGCCCCTTTTTCCGGGGCTCTTCTTGACCTTCGCGGGGCGAGCCCTATAACAAGCTTCTTCCGCGAAGGCGCGATCGGTGCGCCGGCTTTTCCGCCGTCATGGCGGCAGGGCCGGAGGCGCTTTTCGCGCTTATCGGCGTGACCAGGAGACATTCGAAACGTGGCTCGAATCGCCGGCGTCAACATCCCGACCAACAAGCGTGTAGTTATTGCGCTGCAATACATTCACGGCATCGGCCAGGCCAAGGCCCGCCAGATCGTCGATAAGGTCGGCATCGAGGAGGGGCGCCGGGTCAACCAGCTCAGCGACCACGAAGTGATCCAGATCCGCGAGACCATCGACCGTGACCACCACGTCGAGGGCGACCTTCGCCGCGAAACGTCGGTGAACATCAAGCGCTTGATGGACCTGGCCTGCTATCGCGGCCTCCGTCACCGCAAGGGCCTGCCGGTCCGCGGCCAACGCACCCACACCAACGCCCGGACCCGCAAAGGCCCGGCCAAGCCGATCGCCGGCAAAAAGAAGTAGCAAGAGCTTTTAACCGACATGGCCAAGGAACCGGCGCGCGTAAAGAAACGCGAGCGCAAGAACATCACCTCGGGCGTGGCGCACGTGAACGCCTCGTTCAACAACACCATGATCACCATCACCGACGCCCAGGGCAACACGATTTCCTGGTCGAGCGCCGGGACCATGGGGTTCAAGGGCTCGCGCAAATCGACCCCATACGCCGCGCAAATGGCGGCCGAAGATGCGGGCAAGAAGGCGGCCGAACACGGCGTTCGGACGCTGGAGGTCAATGTTTCGGGGCCCGGTTCAGGTCGCGAGTCGGCCTTGCGGGCCCTCCAGGCCGCCGGCATGACCATCACCACCATACGCGACGTCACTCCGATACCGCATAACGGTTGCCGGCCGCCCAAGCGCCGGCGCGTCTAGACTACCGACTGTCCATAAACCTCGCCGGCCCGACCCCCCGCGGCCGTCGCCTCCGCGTCTCTTAGGAATATCCGCCCGTGATCGAACGTAACTGGAACGAACTCATCCGTCCCGAAAAGCCGATGATCGAGCAGGGCGCCGATGCCGCCCGCAAGGCCCGCATCGTGGCCGAGCCGCTCGAGCGCGGCTTTGGCGTTACCCTCGGCAATTCCCTGCGCCGCGTGCTGCTTTCCAGTCTCCAGGGCGCCGCAGTGACTGCAATCCAGATCGATGGGGTGGTGCACGAGTTCTCCCCGCTGGAGGGGGTGCGCGAGGACGTCGTCGATATAGTTCTCAATATCAAGCAACTGGCCCTTCGCATGCATTCGGAGGGCCCCAAGCGCATGACCCTGCGCGCAACGGGTCCGGGCGCAGTGACCGCCAAGCAGATCGAGGCCCCGTCGGATATCGAGATTCTCAACCCCTCGCACGTACTCCTGACGCTCGATGCTGACGCGTCGGTGCGCATCGAGTTCACCGTCCAGAACGGCAAGGGCTATGTGCCGTCGGAACGCAACCGCCCCGAGGACGCGCCGATCGGCCTGATTTCCGTCGACGCCCTCTACAGCCCGGTCAAGCGGGTCGCCTACCGGGTGGAACCGACCCGCCAGGGCCAGAGCCTCGATTACGACAAGCTGGTCATGGAAGTCGAAACCAATGGGGCGGTGTCGCCCGTCGACGCGGTGGCCTACGCCGCCCGCATTCTCCAGGACCAGCTGCAGGTGTTCATCACCTTCGACGAGCCGAAGAAGAAGCTCGATGGCGACGCCAAGCCCGAACTACCGTTCAACCCGGCCCTGTTGAAGAAGGTCGACGAACTGGAGCTGTCGGTGCGCTCGGCCAACTGCTTGAAGAACGACAACATCGTCTACATCGGCGATCTGATCCAGAAGACCGAGGCGGAGATGCTGCG
>JAYTRF010000035.1:0-6965 GCA_043746375.1 Caulobacteraceae bacterium
TCGTCGCCGAGCGCGAACACGGCGTCGACAAGATCGTGACGCGCGCCGCGATCGCGCAGGGCGATTTTCAGGCGGTCGGCGAAAAAGGCCAGGATTTCGTCGCCCACGGCCGCGTTCGCCCCCGCCATGGCGGTCAGGTCGCGCAGGCCGACGCGCAGCCTGCGGTCCAGGACGATGCGGATCACCCCCAGGGCCGCGCGTCTGAGCGCATAAGGATCGCGCGAGCCGGTGGGCTTCTCGCCGATGGCGAAAAAGCCGACGATGGTGTCCAGCTTGTCGGCCAGGGCGACGGCGACGGCGACCGGATCGGCGGGCAGGGCGTCGGCGGGGCCCTGCGGCTTGTAATGTTCGGCCAGAGCGGCGGCGACCGATCCGTTGAGGCCTTCGGCTTTCGCGTAATAGCCGCCCATCACGCCCTGAAGTTCAGGAAACTCGCCGACCATGCCGGTGGCTAGGTCGGCCTTGGCGAGGCGGCCGGCCTGCGCGGCGAGATCGGGATCGGCGCCCGCCGGTCCGGCGAAAACGCGGGCGAGGTTTTCCAGTCGTTCCGCGCGCGCGAACATGGTTCCGAGTTTGGCGTGGAAGGTGACGCCCTTGAGCGTCTCAAGCCGGCCCTCCAGGGTCGTCCTGCGGTCTTCGTCCCAGAAAAATTGCGCATCTTTCAGCCGCGCGGCCAGAACCCGCGCATTGCCGGCGCCGATCAGGGCGCCGCCGTCGGGCGTTTCGAGATTGGCCACGGCGATGAAATGCGGCGCGAGGCCCCCGTCCGCGCCGCGCACGGCGAAATAGCGCTGATGCACCCGCATGCTGGTGCGGATCACTTCGGCCGGCAGGGTGAGAAAGGCGGCGTCCATGTCGCCCAAAATTGGGACCGGCCATTCGGCCATGCCGGCGACCTCGTCGGTCAGGCCGGGGTCCTCGACCAGCGCCAGTCCCTTGGCGGCGCACAGGGCGCGGGCGCCCCCGAGAATGCGCGCCTTGCGCTCCTCAGCGTCCAGGACCACGAAGTTTTCGGTGAGCGCCGCGCGATACGAGTCGAAATCGCGCACGGCGAACGGACGCTTCGAGCCCATCACCCGATGGCCCTCGCTGATATCGCCGGCGACGACCCCGTCGATGTCTATCGGGACGATCCTGCCGTCGAACAGGGCCAGGATCCGGTGCAGCGGCCGCACCCAGCGCAGGCTCCCGGCGCCCCAGGTCATTGATTTTGGCCAGGGGAATTTGCGAACGATGTCGCCGGTCATGTCGCTGAGGATGTCGGCCGTCGGGCGCCCGGTGTGCGACAGGACCGCGAACCAGGCGCCGTCGCGCGCGATCAGGGCGTCTCGGGCGACGCCGGTGGAGCGCAGGAAGCCATCGACGGCGGCCTCCGGCGCGCCGACGCGCGGGCCCTTGCGCTCTTCGCTGCGGTCGGCCTGGGCGCCGGGCAGGCCGTCGATGACCAGGGTCAGGCGGCGCGGGCCGGCAAACGCGCGCAGGTCGGCAAAATCCAGTGTGGCGTCGGTCAGAGCCGCGCGCGCCAGCCGCTCGAGATCGCGGGCCGCGCCGGCCTGCATGCGCGCGGGGATTTCCTCGGAAAAAAGTTCGAGCAGAAACTGCGCCATGGCGTCCTTAAGCCTCCGCGCCTTCGAGCGCCAGCCAGGCGCGGGCGCAGGCTTTGCACAGGTCGCGGATGCGGGCGATGTAGCTTTGCCGTTCGGCCACAGCGATGGCCCCGCGCGCGTCCAACAGGTTGAAGAGGTGCGAGGCCTTCAGCACATGGTCGTAGGCCGGCAGCACCAGCGGCTGGCCCCCCCGTCCGGTCAGGCCCAGCAGACGCGGAACCTCGCGCTCCATGTCCTCGAACTGACGCGCCAGGACCGTGACGTCGGCCGCCTCCAGCTCGAAGGCCGAAAACTCGCGCTCGTTTTCCAGAAAGACCTCGCCGTAGGTCTTGAACGCCGGACTCTGCGGGTCGTTGAAGGCGAGGTCATAGACGTTGTCGACGCCCTGCACATACAGCGCCAGGCGTTCCAGGCCGTAAGTGATCTCGCCGGCCACCGGAAACACATCCAGGCCGCCGACCTGCTGAAAGTATGTGTACTGGCTGACCTCCATGCCGTCGCACCACACCTCCCAGCCCAGGCCCCAGGCGCCGACGGTGGGGTTTTCCCAGTCATCCTCGACAAAGCGGATGTCGTGCCGGGCCGGATCGACGCCGACCGCCGCCAGGGACTCCAGATAGAGCGCCTGCATGTCGGGCGGATTGGGCTTGAGGATCACCTGATACTGGTGAAACGAGCGCAGGCGGTTGGGGTTTTCGCCATAGCGGCCGTCGGACGGGCGGCGCGAGGGCTGCACATAGGCCGCGCGCCACGGCTTGGGGCCCAGCGCGCGCAGCACCGTCGCCGGATGCAGGGTGCCGGCGCCGACCTCGACGTCATACGGCTGCAGGATCACGCACCCCTGCGCCGCCCAGAAGGCGTGCAGCCTGAGGATGATGTCCTGAAACGACAGAGGCGCGGCGGCGATCATAGGGCCGGGTTCTTAACGCGGCCCGGCGCGATTGTCTTGGGGGTGGGGGCAGAAAGACAGCCTTCTGGGTCCTCCCTTCCTGTCCCTCCCGTTTGCATGGGGAGGGTGGATTGGCGCGCAGCGCCAAGACGGGTGGGTGAGGGGGTTAGATATATATGTATAACGTCCGTTATTCTGGCTATCCCAATCGAGGGGCTGTTCATATGCGCGACTAACAATTACCTTCGATCGATGATCAGCTTAATACCGCGCATTTTGTCTATCCTGAATACCCGGTCGGCTTTTCGTAGATAACAATAGCCGCGAACACACATGACGTCAGGAATGCGAGCGGATCCATCCCAGAAGTCGCGGACGGTGCCGACTTCAAGCGGTTTAACGGTGCGCCTGGTTACGTTTCCGGAGTATTTTTCGTATCGAAATTTAATGACCGATCCGGTCGATAACGCTTCAGACAGCGTGACAATCTTTCGCTGAAACGACGTTTCCGCTTGCCGGTCGTTGTAGGCGAAGTTCTTGCCTCCGTGCTCGCTAGAGTGACAGGCTTCACAAAGTATCTGGAGATTTTCGGTCTGGTGAGACCCGCCGCGGAAGATCGGAGTTCGATGATGAACGTGAAGAGGTTCTCTGTGAGGGCCAACGCCGGTGCATCTGCGGGCCGCGCGAAGCGCCATTGATCGCCGATCTAACCAGTCGGGAGGGTAGGTGGGCCAATAGTCGTAGATGCGACTACGTGTTTTTATAAGTTCATCAACGCCAGCCTGTAGATTATCCACGATTTGCGTGCGCGGACGTTTGACATGATGCAATATCACTGAAGGGTCAAATAGTTCGACAATGCGATTTAGCGCGCCGCCGACGCCCGTGTTCGATTGGCGCGCGAAGCGCAATTCGTCCGTCTTGGCGCGGATTAAGTCGTTGATTCGCGCGTGACATTCGGGGTGAAAAAACCGGCCGTTCGTAAGAAGGCTGCCGTTGGAACACTCCTGATTGCATAGAACGCAGAGCGACATCTGTCCTCCTCTTACCCGCAGGGCCGGCCAACCGCCTAGGGTCGGCCGGACCCTACATCGCGCGCTGAATGTGAACAGCCCTTCGTCCGAAGGCGCAGGACAGGATCGTGCCCAAAGCAGGGTGGGCCTACCTCAATTATGCGATGCCTCCGTATGCTCGACCGCTTTGGATCAAGGCTTGAAGGTCTGTCTCTTGGACGATCCGGATGGGTTGACCTCCAGCCATCAGATGCTCAGCCTTCAGATGCTTCGCACTCCGATCCTTTCCCGCGAGTTTTGAGACGTCCTGATCTCCGACCACGAGCATAGTGGTGTGCCTCGTAACCGACGAGCCAACGTCGCCGCCCGCATGGGCGATCAGATCCGCGACATCCTGGCGTGGTAGCGAGAGCGCTCCGGTGATAGCCACGACCTGGCCCAACAGCGGACCGTCACCGTCGCCCGCGCGGGCGACCGACCTGTGGCCGGAAACCGGCGCGGCGCAGCGGTCAAACCAGCCGTCAACATCGATGCCGCTGTCCTCAATCGCCCTGAGCATGATTAGCCCGGCGGCGCGGGCGTCTTCCAGCGCGTCATGATGGCGAAACGTGATTCCGAAATTATCGGCGAGGTTTTTGAGTCCGTACCCATAAGGGAGGTCAGGCCAAGCACGCCGAGCGACCCTCAGGCTGTCCAGCCAACGGCAAACAACATCGTCCACCGCGTATCGCGAACATGCTCGCTGAAGCGCGGTTCGATCAAACGCGCTATGAGAAACAACGATTTGGCCTTGTAGTCTTTCGGCGATCCAGCCGTGCGCACTGGCGAAAGTGGGCGCGCCGACGACGCGGTCCGGGCCGATTCCGTGGATGCTTTGGTTGAACGGATCGAAGTAGTCTTCCGGATCGATGAGCAAGCTGTCGGCGAAAACACTCCGCCCGCCATCAAAGCCCACCACACCGATCTGACAGATACTGCTCATCTGCGGGTTGGCCGTCTCAACGTCAATCACAACGAATTTCATCGGCGCCCCCGATCGTCTTTCCGGTCACTCTAAACACCAAACGTCGGGGTGGCGAGAATGCCGGCTATCAATCGCACGTCGATCATGGTGATCGAGTGAGGAAGAGGAGAAAGGTAGACTTTTTGTCCCCTGGGATTCCAAGCGTACCACCTCAATTTTGGGCACAGCTTCCCGGCCTTGACATCTGTGAACGATGGTAACAGTATGTGTTTACACCGCTCACAGGGATGAGATGGACAACGAAAGCGATCTGGTCGGCATAAATGAAATTGCCGAGATGGCCTCCGTATCGCGGCAGGCCGTTGCGAACTGGCGTGTGCGGGCAACGGATTTTCCACGCCCCATCACCGAGCTTGCATCCGGGCCGGTCTTTCGAAGGTCCCACATCCGCACATGGCTTCGGAGGAGAAAAGTTCCAATGGCTCACGTATTCGCAACAATTAATCTGAAAGGCGGCGTCGGGAAGACCACGACAACAGTCGCATTGGCCGAGACGTTCTCTTCCGAAATGGGAAAGCGCGTGCTCGTGATCGATCTTGATCCACAAACTAATGCAACAACGATGCTCATAGGCGAAGAACGCTGGGAGTCCTTAAATGAAAAGGACCACACGCTCGCCAGGTTGTTCAAAGATGCGCTCGATGGATCCACGAAAAAGTTCGATTTCGACGCTACTTTGCAGACGAGTGTCTCAAACGTAAGCACTGCTCGCACTGTCGATCTACTACCATCGAGCCTAGACCTTATCGACGTTCAAGATCAACTTGCAACGATTCCAAGTGGCCGGTTCTATGCCGTCCAACCAGTCGAATTGTTGTGGAAAGCGGTCAAGTCTCGCTTGGACAACTATGATATCGTCATTGTGGATTGCCCGCCTAACCTCGGCATCATCACGCTGAACGGGCTTCGAATCTCGCAAGGCTTCATCATCCCTACGATTCCTGATATACTTTCAACCTATGGAATTCCACAGATTGTCAGGCGGATAAAGGAGTTTTCAGACGAAATTGCCGAACCAATAGATCCAATGGGGATCGTTATTACCAAGTATCAGGCAAATTCTACGCTCCATCAAAACACGATTCGGCAGCTGAAAAGCCACTCAAAACTGCCACCGTTGTTTCACACTGTTATCCCACAAGCGAACCAGACGGCAGCTGCGGCGGAGTTTGGCTCTAAAATGACCTTTAAGCAGAAGTGGGGCTACAACGGCCTCGCAGAGAATTTCCGAAGTCTGGCATCGGAAATCTTGGTCAAACTGGAGGGATAAGCGTGAAGAAAAATCCTGCATTGCGAGCGCTATTTCGGGAGATAGTGGAGGAAGCAGAGCGCAACCCCGAATTTGCAGCTCGGCTCGATGCTGTGCTCCAGCCACCGGTCACAAACTCGATCCATGGCACAAAACTAGGCCCGCAAAGCCGACCGTCGGCGCAAGCAGAAAGAGCTAAGAACCGGCGTGCGCCGGCTCTCCTCAATCCGATTGATATTGCGCGCCAGGGAGAGACCACGCTCCGTGAAAAATTGGCCCCGTTATCAGTCGACCAACTGAAGGACGTTGTTGCAGATTACGGAATGGACCCTGGGAAATTGGCGCTGAAATGGAAAACCGCCGATCGGCTCATTGATCGAATTGTCGAGCTAGCAATGACGCGGTCCCGCAAAGGCGACGCCTTCCTTGAGGGAAAAAGAGCTGAGCCGGACCATGGTGGTGGTAGTTAGTTTGTTGCTCAATAAAAGGGGACATAGTGCATAAATGACTGCCGCTTGGTATTGGAGTGAACCCCTGGGGTGAGACAGGAAAATAGGGGAACCGATTCCCCCAGAGGACGGACGAAGTTTCAGCCGAGAGTTCAAGCTGAAGGTAAGCGATCCAGTTTTCCCCAGCCCGGACTACGCTTCGCTTCATCTCGACCCTCGCCATAGAGGGGAGGGAACTAAGCGATCTGAGCCCTCCCTCCGTTGGGGTGGATTGGCGCGTAGCGACTTTGCCGCCTCACGCGGGCTTCATCGCCCCAATGGCCGTCTTGACGGCCGCTGCGGTCGCGGCGGGTGCGGCCGTCAACATGGCGTCGACCAGCGCGACACATTCGGCCTTCCCCGTCGCCAGTAACTCGCGAAACGGACGGATGCGCGAAAAGAACCACAGCACAGCCGCCACGACGCTGAGCGGCGCTTTGTAAATCCGCCGTTTGGCCTTCGGATAGATCGAATAGCCGAGGTCCGCGATCAGGGTGAAGCCGGCGCGGACGCCCCGCGCCACGATGACCGCTTCCCCCCACGATGCGCCGCCGCCTCGCCGCTCACCGGCCGTCGAGACGCTTTCGAACGCCACGCACATCGGAACATGGCAGCGTAGCCAAAGCGGCATGTCGGGTTCGACCGTGGCGGGCAATCCAGCAGCGACGAACACATCGACCCAGCGCTGCGCGCTC
>JAYTRF010000036.1:0-1860 GCA_043746375.1 Caulobacteraceae bacterium
GACCTGCTCGGCCAGGCCGAGCATGGCCCAAACTCGCCCGCCGTGCTGCTGACCACGTCCGAAAAACTGGCCCGGGACACGATGCGCGAGATCGAGCGCCAACTCACCATCCTGCCGACCGCGGCCATCGCATCGAAGGCCTGGGCCGACTACGGCCAAATCATCCTCGCCGATAGCGAGGAGGAGATGCTTTCGATCGCCAACGATATCGCTTCCGAACACGTCCAGGTGATGACGCGCGATCCGGATTGGTTCCTGGACCGCATGCACAATTATGGAGCCCTGTTTCTCGGCCCGCGCACCAACGTGGCCTATGGCGACAAGGTGATCGGCACCAATCACACCCTGCCGACGCGCAAGAACGCGCGGTTCACCGGCGGCCTGTGGGTTGGCAAGTTTATCAAGACCTGTACCTATCAGAGGGTTCTGACCGACGCGGCCAGCGTCATGGTCGGAGAATATTGCTCCCGCCTTTGCGCCATCGAAGGGTTCGCTGGGCACAAGGAACAGGCGGACATCCGTGTCAGACGTTACGGAAAACAAGAGGCGGCTTAAGTTGGCGCGAGGATGGCGAGGCGAAACCTACCACGAGGTCGCCTTAAAGGCGGCGGTGCTTCAGTCGGCGGTCGCCATGCTGCTTGAGCGGATCGAAGACCCCACCCTCAGACCCGAACGGCGGCTGTTCTCCGGAGATTGCTGCGCGTGGTCGGCTGTTCTGGCCTCGGCTTAGTGCGGTGATGAAGGAGGTTGCGTGTTGAACAAGAGCCTGGGGCGGATAGCCACCACGCACGTGGGGTCCCTTCCCCGAAGCGCGGCCGTGACGCACCTCGTCTTCGCCCACGAGCGCGGCGAGGTGATCGACCCGGCCCTGTGGGAGTCGGTCATCGGGGCGGCGGTGATGGACGTGGTGGCCGCGCAGGTGAAGCACGGCGTCGATCTCGTGAGCGATGGCGAGATGTCGAAGATCTCCTACGCCACCTACATCAAGGACCGCATCACCGGCTTCGACGGCGACAGCCCTCGTTCGCCGCCGAGCGATCTGGCGGAATTTCCGGCCTTTCTGGAGCGACAGGCCAAGGGGGGCGGCACCCCCACCTATCGGCGACCCAAGTGCGTCGGCGAGGTCGGGCCCAAGACGTTGGAACCCCTCCACGACGACGTCCGTCACCTGCGCGCCGCCATGGGCGCTTGCCCCAGCCTCGGCGGGTTCATGAATGCCGCGTCACCGGGCGTAATCGCGCTGTTCCAGCCCAACGAATACTATCCCACCCGCGACGCCTATCTGGAAGCGCTCGCCGAAGCGATGCGGCCTGAATATGAAGCGATTGCAGCGGCCGGACTGATCCTGCAGCTCGACAGCCCGGATCTCGGGCTCGGCCGGCACATGATGTACAAGGATCGTTCCGAGGCCGACTACCTCACGCTCGTCGGCGTGCACGTCGACGTCTTGAACCACGCGCTGCGCAATGTGCCCGCTGAACAGACGCGCATGCACGTGTGCTGGGGCAACTACGAGGGGCCCCATCACCATGACGTGGAAATGGGCGTCATCCTGCCCATGCTGATGCGCGCCAAGCCGCAAGGCCTGCTGTTCGAAACCTCCAACCCGCGTCACCAACACGATTGGAGCGCCTTCGTCGAACAGAAAGCGGCGATCCCGGAAGACAAGATCCTGATCCCCGGCGTGCTCGACTCCACCACGAACTTCATCGAGCATCCCAAGGTGGTCGCCCAGCGAATCCGCGTCTTCACCGACATCGTCGGGCGTGACCGCGTGATTGCCGGAACCGACTGCGGTTTCTCGACCTTCGCCGGCTTTGGCGCGGTCGACCCGGACATCGTCTGGGCCAAACTCGGCGC
>JAYTRF010000037.1:0-6296 GCA_043746375.1 Caulobacteraceae bacterium
GATATGTTCGCCGGTCTCCGTAAAGACCCGCGTCATCCCGACCTTTTGTGCGATCACTCCGGAGCGCATCGGCGTGCTTCCTGTTCTTTCTGTCCGCTAACTTCGGACGGGATCTGAAAACTTAGAGCTTGATTTCGACGTCGACGCCGGCAGCCAGGTCGAGCTTCATCAAAGCATCGACGGTCTGCGGTGTCGGATCGACAATGTCGAGAAGACGCTTGTGGGTGCGCATCTCGAATTGCTCGCGGCTCTTCTTGTCGACGTGGGGTGAACGGTTGACGGTGAACTTCTCGATGCGGGTGGGCAGCGGGATAGGTCCGCGAACCTGTGCACCGGTACGTTTCGCCGTGCTGACGATCTCGCGGGTCGATGCATCGAGAATTCGATGGTCGAACGCCTTGAGACGTATGCGAATATTCTGGCCGTTCATTGCCGTTGTCTTTCTTTAAGAGCGAGTAGTGAGTAGCGAATAGCGAGTAGCAAATTTCTTATTCGCTACTCGCCACTTCCTATTCGCGTCCTTATTCGATGATGCTTGCGACGACGCCTGCACCGACGGTGCGGCCGCCCTCACGGATAGCGAAGCGCAGCTTCTCTTCCATCGCGATCGGCACGATCAGGTGCACTTCCATCGCGATGTTGTCGCCCGGCATCACCATTTCGGTGCCTTCGGGCAGATGCACGACGCCGGTCACGTCGGTGGTGCGGAAGTAGAACTGCGGCCGATAGTTGGTGAAGAACGGGGTGTGACGTCCGCCCTCTTCCTTGGTGAGGATGTAAGCCTCGGCCTTGAACTTGGTGTGCGGCTTCACCGAACCCGGTTTGCACAGCACCTGACCGCGCTCGACTTCCTCGCGCTTGGTGCCGCGCAGCAGCGCGCCGATGTTGTCGCCGGCCTGGCCCTGGTCGAGCAGCTTGCGGAACATTTCAACGCCGGTGACGATGGTCTTCTGGGTATCGCGCAGGCCAACGATCTCGATTTCCTCGCCGACCTTGACGATGCCGCGCTCAACGCGCCCCGTGACCACGGTGCCGCGGCCCGAGATCGAGAACACGTCTTCGATCGGCATCAGGAAGGGACGGTCGATCGGACGTTCCGGCTGCGGGATGCTGATATCGACTGCTTCCATCAGCTCGAGGATCGAATTCTCGCCGAGTATGGGGTCGCCATCCTCAAGCGCGACGAGGGCCGAGCCCTTGACGATGGGAATGTCGTCGCCGGGGAAATCGTACTTCGACAGCAATTCGCGGATTTCCATCTCGACCAGCTCGGCCAGCTCCGGATCGGCCATGTCCATCTTGTTCATGAACACGACGATCGCCGGCACGCCGACCTGACGGGCGAGCAGGATGTGCTCGCGCGTCTGAGGCATCGGGCCGTCGGCCGCGGACACGACCAGGATCGCGCCGTCCATCTGCGCGGCGCCGGTGATCATGTTCTTCACATAGTCGGCGTGCCCGGGGCAATCGACGTGGGCGTAGTGACGGTTGGCCGTTTCATACTCCACGTGGGCGGTGTTGATGGTGATGCCGCGCGCCTTCTCTTCCGGCGCCGCGTCGATCGACGCATAGGACCTCGCCTCCGCGCCGCCGGCCTTGGCCAGCACGATGGTGATCGCCGCCGTCAGTGTCGTCTTCCCATGGTCGACGTGACCGATGGTGCCGATGTTGCAGTGCGGCTTGTTCCGTTCGAACTTCGCTTTACCCATTTTTCAAGCTCCAGCCCTCAATGGGCTTATGTGTGACAGGTTAGGGGTGGATAACTCTAAGCGTATTTCTTGATCACTTCGTCGGCGGCCGCTTGCGGCACGGCCTCATAGTGATCGTACTCCATGTGGAAGTTCGCCCGGCCCTGGCTCATCGACCGCAGGGTGTTCACGTAGCCGAACATGTTGGCGAGCGGCACCATCGCGATGATCACCTGGGCGTTGCCTCGCTGGTCCGTGCCCTGGATCATCCCCCGCCGGGAGTTGAGGTCGCCGATCACGTCGCCGACATAATCTTCCGGCGTGGTCACTTCCACCTTCATGATCGGCTCGAGCAGCTTCGGCTGCGACTTGTCGCGCAGTTCCCGGAACGCGGCCCGGGCGGCGATTTCGAAAGCCAGCACGCTGGAGTCGACGTCGTGGTATTTGCCATCGACGAGCGTCGCCTTGAAGTCGATCACCGGGAAGCCCGCCAGCAGGCCGTTCTCCTTCGCCTGAAGCAGACCCTTTTCCACGCCGGGCACGAATTCCCGTGGGACCGATCCGCCGACGACCTTGTTCTCGAATGAATAGCCCATACCGGGCTCGACGGGCTCGAAGATGATCTTCACCTCGGCGAACTGGCCCGAACCGCCGGTCTGCTTCTTGTGGGTGTAGTTGATCTCCGTCTTGCGGCCGAGGGTCTCGCGGTAGGCGACCTGAGGCTGGCCGATGTTCGCGTCGACCTTGTAGGTGCGGCGGAGGATGTCCACTTTGATATCCAGGTGCAGTTCGCCCATCCCCTTGAGGATGGTCTGGCCCGACTCCTGGTCGGTGGAGACGCGGAAGGTCGGGTCCTCGGAGGCCAGCTTCTGCAGGGCGACACCCAGCTTTTCCTGGTCGGCCTTGGACTTCGGCTCGATGGCGATCTCGATCACCGGCTCGGGGAAGTCCATCTTGTCGTGCAGAATCGGTGACTTGTTGGGGTCGCACAGGGTGTCGCCGGTGCGGGTGTCCTTCAAGCCGGCCAAAGCGACGATGTCGCCGGCGTAGGCCTCCTTGATGTCCTCGCGGTTGTTGGAGTGCATCAGCAGCATGCGGCCCACGCGCTCCTTTCGGTCGCGCGACGAGTTGAGCAACCCCATGCCACTCTCCAGCTTGCCCGAATAGATCCGACAGAACGTCAAAGATCCGACGAAGGGATCGTCCATGATCTTGAACGCCAGAACCGCCAGGGGCTCGTCGTCCGAGGCCTGGCGAACCACGGGCTCCTCGGTCTTGTAGTCCAGCCCGGGGGTCGGAGGGATGTCCGCCGGCGAGGGCAGGTATTCCACAACCGCGTCCAGTAGCGGTTGCACGCCCTTGTTCTTGAACGCGGAACCGCAAAGGACAGGGTAGAACGCGCTGGTGAGCACCGCCTTGCGCAGGCACATATTGAGCACCTCGGCGCCCGGCTCCTCGCCGTTCAGATAGGCTTCCATCGCCTCGTCGTCGAGTTCGACGGCGCTCTCGACCAGGAAGTGGCGCGCGTCGTCCGCGCCCTTCTTGAGCTCGGCTGGAATGTCCTCGTCGTGATAGTTCGCGCCGAGGCCCTCGCTCTCCCAGACCACAGCCTTCATGCGCACCAGATCGATGACACCCTTGAAGGTGTTCTCCGCGCCGATCGGCAGTTGGATCGGCACGGCCTTGACGCCGAGGCGGTCGCGGATGGATTCGACGCACTTCTCGAAGTCGGCGCCGATCTTGTCCATCTTGTTGACGAACACGATTCTCGGCACGTCATAGCGGTCGGCTTGCCGCCAGACCGTCTCGGTCTGGGGCTCGACGCCCTGGTTACCGTCGAGTACGGCCACGCAGCCGTCGAGCACACGAAGGGAGCGTTCGACCTCGATGGTGAAGTCGACGTGCCCCGGGGTGTCGATGATGTTCAGACGCTTGCCGTTCCACATGGCGGTGGTTGCGGCGGAGGTGATGGTAATCCCCCGTTCCTGCTCCTGCTCCATCCAGTCCATGGTCGCGGCGCCATCGTGGACTTCGCCGATCTTATGGCTCTTGCCCGTGTAATAGAGGATGCGCTCGGTGGTCGTGGTCTTGCCGGCGTCGATGTGGGCCATGATGCCGAAATTACGGTAGTCAGCGATCTTGGTGGTGCGGGGCATGGCGGCGTTCTACGAAAAGGGTTTGGATCGGGGACCCGACGAAAGGCGCGCGCGGTCTATCTCAAACCGCCCGCGCCGAGAAGGGTCCGCCGGATAAGACCGCGATATGGTGATTACCAGCGGTAATGGGAGAAGGCGCGGTTCGCTTCCGCCATTTTGTGGGTGTCTTCCCGCTTCTTCACCGCCGAGCCACGGTTATTCGAGGCGTCGAGCAGTTCGCCCGCGAGCTTTTCGGTCATGGTGTTTTCCCCGCGCTTGCGGGCAGCGCTGACCAGCCAGCGGATGGCCAGGGCGCGGCGGCGCTCGGGGCGCACTTCCACCGGAACCTGATAGGTCGCGCCGCCGACTCTTCGTGAACGCACTTCTACCGAGGGTGAAACGTTCTCCAGCGCGGCGTGAAATGTTTCCAACGGTCCCTGGTCGCGGCGCTTGTTTTCAATAAGGTCGAACGCACCGTAGATTATGTTTTCGGCGACGGCTTTCTTACCCTCATACATGACGTAGTTCATGAACTTGGTGAGCACCAGATCGCCGAACTTGGGATCGGGTAGAACATCGCGCTTTTCGGCGCGGCGGCGGCGTGACATAGCGTAAAATCCTTATTTCGGGCGCTTGGCGCCATAGAGGGAGCGGCGTTGCTTACGGTCTTTGACACCCTGGGTGTCGAGCACGCCCCGTAGAATGTGATAGCGAACGCCGGGAAGGTCCTTCACGCGGCCCCCGCGGATCAGGACCACCGAGTGTTCCTGCAGGTTGTGGCCCTCGCCCGGGATATAGCACACCGCCTCAATGCCGGAGGTCAGCCGCACCTTCGCGACCTTGCGGAGGGCCGAGTTCGGTTTCTTCGGGGTCACCGTGTAGACGCGCGTGCAGACGCCACGGCGCTGGGGCGAGCCCTTCAGGGCCGGCACCTTGTTACGGGCCACCTTGTTTACGCGGGGCTTGCGGATCAGCTGGTTGACTGTCGGCATTGGCTCTTTCGTTCGACTGACGGGGCGACATCCCGAAGGACGGCGCGGGCGGCATTTCCAGACATTCGGGGACGTCAACGCCGATCATCCGATAAACACGAAACGGCGCCGAAACGCTGTGGGCGACCTCGGCGCGTCGGGCCATCCGCCCGCGGGACTTCGCGTCTATCGGGGCCGATCTGACCTAGGGCCTCGAAACAAGCGCGCCTGTTACGCGCGAAGGCGCGAGACGTCAACGGTCAGCAGCGCGTCAGGTCGGACCGGGGCGACCGGCGGCGACTTTTGGCGGGGTGATCGGGTCTCGGCGGCCCACCCTCACGGCGCCGGAACCAAATACCTGCCTGGTGACGGCGCCCACCACCCGATCGACCGTCACATCACCCGAGCCGGCTATCGAAGCTCTGAGACTCTGGGCGACGCCCCTCAACGTCACCGCGCCTGAACCGGCGATGGACACCGTCATCGCGCCGACCGAGCCGGCGGCAACGGTGACCCCCCCCGGGCCGGCGACGCGGGCGTCGAGTGGCCCCGCTACAGACGCCGCCGTTATGGCCCCGGATCCGCTCGACACGGCGGTCAGCCCCCCAAGAATCGCGCCCGTGGAGATCCCGCCAGATCCCGCGACGCTCAGGTCGCTGGGGCCGGCCGTGCCTGTCCGCGCGTCTCCCGCCCCGGCCTGGTTCAATCTCAAGCGGCCATGGACGTTCGCGATCGTCCAGTCGCCGCAACCCTGGTTGGTGAAATCGACGCTGGCGCTTCGTCCAATCTCGCCGAATACCGCCTCTCCCGCCGCGAGGCGGACCGTCAGCGGTGTGCGCACCACCAGCACGGGAAGTTGCTCGTACGGTACTGAGCCCCGGCCCCAAACGACCACGCCGCGCCGGCCGCCGTCGAGGCGGCAGCCGCGAACGCGATGCCCTACATCACCGGTGATGTACACGCGGTCGCCCAGCTTTCGAATCCGGAGCGGGAGCCTTGGATCGGCGTGGAGGAGAGTGACGGCGATGTCCGCCCTGGCTTCGGGAATGATCGTCACCCTGGCCGCGGCGGATCGTATCTCAAGCGCGGGGGCCGCCTTAGCGGATTGGCCGCCCGAGAGGACGCCGCCGAGCAGGCCCACGGTGAGCCGAAGCCACATGAGGATCTCCATGGACGCGAGCCGCCAGACTATCGGATGGCGACGATCCGCACAGCCCCATTCGCCGTTGGGTCAGCCGGTCTGGAGCGGGTAGCGGGAATCGAACCCGCATCCTCAGCTTGGAAGGCTGCTGCACTACCTTTGTGCTATACCCGCACTCCCCGCTCCGGCGAAACCCTTGTGCCCGCGGCGGCCGGCGCCATCGACAACGCGTGGTGGGGGAAGCAGGACTCGAACCTGCGAAGGCGTACGCCAGCGGATTTACAGTCCGCCCCCTTTGCCGCTCGGGACATTCCCCCGACACGCTGTCGATAGAGACCGGCCGTCCAGGCCGACGGATAAA
>JAYTRF010000038.1:0-1675 GCA_043746375.1 Caulobacteraceae bacterium
AGCGCTGGCGGCGGGCTCTGCCAAAGCGGCGACGCCGCAGCCGCTCACCCCGCGCAATGAACTCGGCCCATTCTATCGGCGCGGCGCACCGCACGAGTCATTGCTGGTCCGCCCCGGCGATGCCGGCCAACCGCTGATCATCGCCGGTGGGGTGTTCCTTTCGACCGGCGAGGCCGTCCCGCACGCACGGGTGGAACTGTGGCACGCCGACGACGCGGGCCACTATGACGTCACCGGCGACCGGTTCCGCGCCGACCTGACCACCGACGCCGACGGTCGCTTCTCGGTCAGCACCATTATGCCCGGCCACTATCCTGACCGGGTGTGTCAGCACGTGCATTTCCTGGTCCGCGCGGAGGGCTGCCGCCCGCTGGTCACCCAGCTCTACTTCGCGACCGACCCGGCGTTCGCCGGCGATCCCGACCACAATTTCAACCGCGATCCGCTGATCGGCAGCCGCGAGCTCGTGCGCCCGGTCACGATGGCCGCGACCGGCGCCACCAAGACAGCGCGCACCAGCTTCAACCTCGTCCTGGAGGCCCTGTGAGAGCCCTTGCCGCCGGGCTCGCGGCTGTCATCGTCGCCTGGACCCGCTTGGCGTCGGCCGCGGCCTACCAGGCGCCGCTCCCTTGTCAGGCCGACTACCTAGAGCCGGCCGCCGCTTCAGAGCGCATGCTGGTGGTCTGCCATGACCGCTCCATCGCGGTCATCGACCTCAAGGGCGGGAAGCTTGTGCGGAAATTCTCTGCGGCGGACTTCGGGTTCGCCGGCGGCGCGCACCGCAGCAACTCGGCGATTTCGCCGGACGGCGGCCAGGTCGCCCTGGCCTTCCGCAACGGATGGGTCGGGGTCTGGAGCCTCGCCAAGGCCGGTCCGCCGCGCATCTGGAAGGCCGGATTTTACCCCAACACCCTGGTGTTCACCCCGGACGGGCGGGGCCTGTTCGCCGACGAAGTCCTGCTCGATCTGGCCGGGCCGCTGCGGGTGCGCGCCCACCTCGTCACCGACTTCGACACGATCAAAAACGTCGCCATCTCGCCCGACGGCAGCCTGGCCGCCGTTCCCGGTGCGGACACCAAGGTGCGCCTCTATGACACCGCGACGTGGAAGCCGCGCGCGGAGTTCGACGGCCTCGCGATCGAGCCCTTTGTCGCGCTGTTCATAGATGGCGGACGCCTTGCCATTGGCTCAGCGGACGGCCGTGTGCGCATCCTGAGCGTCCCCGACCTTCGCCCGACGGGCGAAGTCGCCGGGCCGCCCGGCTATTTCGTCAACTGGATCGCCCGCCTTTCGGTGAATGCCCTGGCGGTGCACTATCACCCGAATGATGGACGGGGGGATCCGAAGGCGGCGCTCGTCGATCTGCGCACCCTTACGTCGACCCCGTGGCCCAGCGCCGCGAAGGTCACCGCTGCGGCCGAACGCGACGGCAAGCTCTGGTTTTACCGGATAGACGGCCGGACGCTGAAGGCCTGGAGCGCGCGCTAGCAGGCTGTTGAAGAAGCTGGCGGCGCGGCCGGGCTCGGCGTGATTCGCTCTTGGCGAGACGGCGCCTTGCCCCCCTAATCCTCCAGCTCCAGCAAACTCGCGTTCCCTCCCGCCGAGGTCGTGTCCACCGTCCAGGTGCGTTCGACGGCGAAGCGGGGCAGATAGTGCGGGCCGCCGGCCTTGGGGC
>JAYTRF010000039.1:0-8023 GCA_043746375.1 Caulobacteraceae bacterium
GGCTCGCCGCTCCGCTGTCGATCGACGCCGCCGCCAAGGCCACCCCCTCGCGGAGGGTCTCGGCGCGTTCGCAGACCAGGAAGGCCGCCGCCGCGTTGATCAGCACGATGTCGCGATAGGCGCCGGCTTCTCCGGCCAGGAGGTGGCGCAGGGCCGCCGCGTTGTCGTTGGGCCCGGCGCCGCGCAGGTCTTCAAGACGGGCAAGCGGAAGACCGACCGCCTCGGGATTGACGGTAAACAGGCGGATCCCCCCATCGCGCCATTCGGCGACCTGAGTGGAACCTGTCGTGGTGATCTCGTCGAGCCCCTGGCCGTGCACCACCCAGGCGCGCACCGCGCCCAGTGCTCCTAGCGCACGGGCCACCGGCTCGACCCAGCGCGCGTCGAACACGCCGACGACCTGGCGCTTCGCTCCGGCGGGATTGGAGAGGGGGCCGAGAATGTTGAAGATCGTCCGGAAGCCGAGCTCGCGGCGGATCGGCAGTACGTGCCGCATGGCGCCATGGTGGGCGGGGGCGAACAGGAAACAGATGCCGGCCTCGTCAAGAGCTCGTCGCTGGCGTTTGGCGTCGGCTTCGATGTCGATGCCGAGGGCCGCGAGCACGTCGGACGAACCCGACCGCGACGACACCGCGCGCGTTCCGTGCTTGGCCACCTTCAGTCCGCCCCCGGCGCAGACAAAAGCTGCGGCCGTCGAAATGTTCAGGGTTCCCGCCTCGTCTCCGCCGGTGCCGCAGACGTCGACAACGTCATAGGGGTGGTCGAGGGTGACAGCGGCCTGCCGCAGGGCCGTGGCGCAGGCGATGAGTTCGCCCAGCGTCTCGCCCCGCAGGCGCATGGCGGTCACGGCGGCGGCAATCTGGGCGCTGGTCGGCTCGCCGCGAAGGCAGGCGGCAAAAAAAGCCTCGGCGTCCTCCTGGGTCAGGGTCGCGCCATCGGCCAGGCGGGCCAGCAAGGGCTTGAACGCCTCGGACATTGTCGGAGCCCTTAGGCCCGCGCCAGGCGCCGAACGCCGGCGATGTCGAGGAAGTTGCCGAGCAGGTGGTGACCTCCCTCCGAGGCGATCGACTCGGGGTGAAACTGCACGCCATGCACGGGCCGGGCGCGGTGAGAAAGGCCCATAATTTCCCCGTCGTCGCTCCAGGCGGTGACCTCAAGGCAGTCCGGCAGGCTTTGCTTTGCTACCACCAGGCTGTGGTAGCGGGCTGCGGTGAAAGGATCGGCCAAGCCTTCAAAGAGGTCCCCTCCCGCGTGGTGGATGGCGCTGACCTTGCCGTGCATCGGCTTTACCGCGCGCACCACCTCGCCGCCGAACGTCTGGCCGATGGCCTGGTGGCCCAGGCAGACGCCAAGGATGGCGAGATCGGATGGCGCCTGGCGCACCAGTTCCAGACAGATACCGGCCTGGTCAGGGGCGCATGGTCCCGGCGAAAGGACGATGGCCGCCGGCCGCAGCGCCAAGGCGTCCTGCACCGACAGCGCGTCATTGCGATAGACCCGCGTCTCCGCACCCAGTTCCCCCAGGTAGTGGACGAGGTTGTAGGTAAAGCTGTCGTAGTTATCGATGACCAGGATCATGGGCCGCGCTTCTAGGCGTTCGTCGGCGGTGCGCCAAGCGCGGGCGCGTGGTCGACGTTCAGGTGAACCTCCATGCCTCCTCGGCCGCGACGCGCAGGGCCTGGGCCTTGTGCACCGTTTCCTCGTACTCGGCGTTTGGATCGCTGTCGTAGACGACGCCGCCCCCGGCTTGGACATAAAGCATGCCGTCCTTGATCAGACCGGTGCGCAGAACGATGCAGGTGTCGACTGATCCGTCGGCTCCGAAATAGCCGACCGCGCCCGCATACCCCACTCCGCGCTTTTCGGTTTCGAGCTCATCGATGATCTCCATCGCCCGCACCTTGGGCGCGCCCGAAAGCGTGCCGGCCGGCAGCGCCGCCATCAGGACATCCACCGGGTCGACACCTTCGCGCGCAACCCCCTCGACGTTGGAAACGATGTGCATGACGTGGCTGTAGCGCTCGACAACGAAGCTTTCGGTTACCCGCACGTTGGCCCGGCCGAGGTCCGTTTCAAGCCGGTTGGCGCCCGCGTCGCCGAGGGCCGCGACGCGTCCGACATCGTTGCGCGCAAGATCCAGCAGCATCAGGTGCTCGGCGCGTTCCTTCTCGTCGGCCAGCAACTCCTTTTCCAGCTCGGCGTCCTGCGCCGGCGTCGCGCCGCGAGGCCGGGTTCCGGCGATGGGGCGCACCGTTATCCTGCCGTCGCGCAGGCGCACGAGGATTTCAGGCGAAGAGCCGACCAGCTGAAAATCGGGAAAATTGAGAAAGAACAGAAACGGCGAGGGGTTCGTGCGCCGCAACGAGCGATAGAGCGCCAACGGCCGATGCGCGAACGGGGTGCGAAAACGGTGGCTCGGCACGACCTGGAACACGTCGCCGGCGCTTATGTATTCCTTGGCTTTGGCCACGATCTCGCAGTAGCGCTGCCGGCTCACCGGTGAGGCGAAGGCCTCGGCGTTCTGATTCGGGGCGGACTGCGGTGTGGGAGGCAGGGGTTTGTTCAGGTCGTCGATCACGGTTTCGAGGCGAGTCTTGGCGTCAGCGTAAGCCTGGCCAGCGTGGGCGTCCGTGACCCGGACGGTGGTGACGAGGATAATCTCCTGGGCGATCGCATCGAAAATCGCCACGATCGAGGGCCGGATGAGGACCGCGTCGGGAAGATCGAGCGGATCGACATTGATATTGGGCAGGCGCTCGACCAGTCTAACCATGTCGTAGCCGAACACGCCGAACAGTCCGGCTGCGGGCGGCGGCAAGCCAGGGGGCGCCTCCAGCCGCGATTGCGCAACCAAATCCCGCAGCGAGGTGAGAACATCGCTCTCCTCGGCGGCGAAGGCGCTGGCGCCGATGGCCTCGCCCCGCGCCACCTCCGCCCTGTTGCCTCGGCAACGCCAGACGAGGTCCGGGTTCATGGCCACGATCGAATACCGCCCGCGCCACGCACCCCCCTCCACCGACTCGAACAGGAAGGCGTAGGGGCGCGGATGAGCGATCTTCAGATAGGCGGAAACCGGCGTCTCCAGATCGTTGATCACCCGGGTCCAGACTAGCTGCGCCGCGCCCGTCTCATAGGCTCGCTCGAACGCCGCAGCCGAAGGTTCGACGATCACTTGGCCGCGCCCGGCGCCTTGCCTCCGAGCTTGGCGATGAGCGCGGGGTCTACACCAAGAGCCTGTCGCGCCTGCCGCAGATGGATGACGACCTTGATTTTTTGTTGCGCTGCCGCCTTTGACGCCTCGTCGAGGTCGCGCAGGTAATTTTCCGATACCCGCGGACCGATGCCCTGGACGACCGTGGCCATCTGCGTCACGTCCCCCGGACGGACGGCGTCCAGCTTGGCGATAAAGACGCCGCTGGGGCCAGGCGCTGCGAACACATCGCCCGGCTTGGCCGCGAAAATGCCTTCCAGGAAGTCGCGCCCGAAGTCTTTGAACTGCTGGGCGCGGACGCGCTGCATGCCAAGCTGATGGGTGACGTGGCCGCCCACCTGGGCAGCGGCCTGTTCGATGCTGGCGCCCTTACGCATGGTTGCCATCAGGGCATCCGCGCGCGCGGTGAGCGCCTCAACGAAACGTTGGCGCATATAGGCCGCAGTCAGCTCGGTTCGCTTTTTGTCGAGCGGGGGCAGGGCGGGGGGAACGACGCGGTCGACATGCAACGCATAGTACTCACCGGGCCCGGCGTCCGTGATGTCGGCATCTTCGCCGGCGGCGCGGTCGAAAGCGCTCTTCAGGATCTTGTCGTTAAGCAATGGATTGGCCTTGCCGTTTTCATCCAGACCCGTCGCCGTGACTGGGCCGACCTGGATGACGGCCACGCCGGCTTTCTGCGCCGCCGCTGCGAGACTTGCCCCGCTCTGACGCGCGTCGTCGAAGGTCTGGCTTAGCGCATAGGCGCGATCCTGCGCCTTTCTGGCGCGCAGGTCGGCTTCGATCTTCGGCCTAGCTGTGGCCAAGGTGGCGACAACGCCGGGGGTCACTTTGACAATCTTCACCGCAGCCAATCCCAGGTCGCCCTGAACGGGGCCAGCCGATTGGCCGGCCTTCAGGGCGAAGACCGCGGCGGCGAGCTTGGCATCGGGAATGGCGGTCTGAGGCTTGTCGGCATAGACGATCGGCTCGGAGCCCAGAGAGGCGGCGACGGTGGCGGGATCTTCGCCTTTGGCCAGGCGCGCCGCGACTTCGGCGCCTTGCGCCGCGCTTTTCACCGGGATTTCCACCAGGGAACGCGTCTCCGGCGTCGACAACGCATCCTTCTTGAAGTCGAAGGCCTTTTGCACCGCAGCTGGATCCAGCACGATCGATGGCGCAAGGGCGCTAGCCGAGAACCGCACGAGGCTGAATACCCGCATCTCGGGAAGCGTGAGCTGGGCGGCGTGAGCCTTCATGAATGCCAGCAATTGCGGATCGGTTGGGGGCGCGGGCTGAGGCACGGAGGCGGGTGTAAGCGTGAAATAGGAAACGTCGCGGTTTTCCAGGCCCTTGAGGGCGCTAAGGGCCGCATAGATGCGCGGCGCGCGGAAGCCCGCGGCCAGGGCGCCGGCGAACTGGTTCTGGGCGATTTCGTCGGTGATTTCGGCCTCTGCCTGCCTGGGGGTGATCCCCTGGTCGGCGAGAAATTGGGTAAACTGCTCCTCGCTGAACTTCCCGGTGACCCGGTCGAAGGCGAAGGGCAATTTCTTGATTTCGGCGTCGATCAGCGCTGGCGCCGGCGCGATTCCCGACCGGCTGAGCAGTTCGGCTTGGGCCTGATCCTGGGCCAGTCCGTTCAGCAGCTGCTGGTCGAACCCGTTCTGCAGCAACAGTTCCATTGGAACCTGCTGCTGGGCCTGCTGGTCGAGGCGTTGCTTCTGCTGGTCGAAAATGCGTTTGAAATCACGCGAACTTATCGAATGGGATCCGGCCACGATCACCGCGTCGGTATGGGCGGCCCCGAAAGCGTCGGGAAACCTTCCGCCGCCGCCAACCCCCAGGAGCAGGAAGACCAGCATCAAGAGGCCCATCAAGGCGATGCCGAGCGGGTTTTTGGCCGCGGGACGCAGGGAGCCGGTCATCGAGGGCAAGGTCCATGTGTTGAGGCGCTATCGGGGCGCTCTGGGCAGGTGCGGTATAGTTGAGCCCGCTCGCTTGCCGCAAGCGCGCGTGACAGTCTCCGGCGATTGGCTTAGGTCGCGCTCCTTGCCGTTCGGCCCCGGAGTTTCGAAAACATCTTGCCCCTTGCTCGCCCGCTTATAGCCGGAAACTGGAAGATGAACGGTCTCGAAGCCAGTCTCGACCAGGCGCGCACACTGATGGCCGCCGTTGACGCGCAGCCGCCGGCCGCGCGGGTTGCGCTGTGCCCGCCCGCGACCTTGATCTGGCGAATGGCCGGCCTGCTGGGAGGATCGTCGATCCTCGTCGGAGGGCAGGACTGCCGGTCCGAAGCGCACGGACCGTTCACCGGCGATATCTCGGCCGAGATGCTGTTCGATGCGGGCGCGAGGCTGGTGATCCTTGGACACTCCGAGCGCAGGCGCGGCCATGGCGAGAGTGATGCGACGGTGGCCGCGAAAGTCTCGGCCGCCCTGCGCGCGGGGCTGGAACCCATCGTCTGCGTCGGCGAAAGCGCCGAGGAACGCCGCAGCGCCTGCGCCCTGGAGGTGGTGGTCGCACAGCTGCGCGGATCGCTGCCGTCCGACTTGCGCGAAAACACCTTCGCTGTCGCTTATGAGCCGGTGTGGGCGATCGGTTCGGGGATTACCCCCACGCTTGAGCAGATCGAAGAGATCCATCGCGCCGTTCGTGAAACCCTGGAAGCTCTGTTCGGCGATGACGGCCAGCAGGCGCCAATTCTCTATGGCGGATCGGTGACCGGGGCGAATGCTGGCCCGATCCTGCACGCCTCGCAGGTGGGCGGGGCGCTGGTTGGCGGCGCATCGCTGCGCGCCACTGACTTCACCGCGATTCTGGACGCTCTCTAGGCGGGTCGGCTATGGCGTGTGGTGAGGCTTCCATGATAAAGGGGCGCCTTCTCCCCACTGCCTCGCCAACGCGCGGATTCTGAAAGCCGTTTATCCTGCATGTTGCTCGGCCTGCTCCTGACCCTGAACATCCTGATCTGTCTTGCCCTTGTCGGGGTCGTGCTGCTGCAGCGGTCCGAGGGCGGCGCACTTGGCACGGGAGGTCCGACGGGGCTGATCACCACGCGCGGCGCCGGCGATCTGCTGACCCGCACGACCTGGGTGCTGTTCACTTTGTTTCTGGTCATCAGCCTGGCGCTGACGCTGCTCGGTGGTCGCGAACGCTCATCCCAGGCAATTCTCAATCGCCTCAAGGGCCAGTCAGTTAACCCGGACGCCCTTGCCTTGCCCGCGGCTCCGGTAGCGCCCACTCCAACCATCACCGGCGCGCCGCTCACAAATCCCCCGGCAACGACGCCGGCCTTGCCGTCAGCAACGCTGCCGCCAGCCGGCGTACCCGCGGCGGCTCCGACCAGAGCCCGGCGCGCCGCGCCCGCGCCGTCGAAGGCGCTCTCCGCACCGCTACCCACTGTGCACGTGCCGACCCAGGCCGCTGCATCGGCGCCCGCGGCGCCGGCGCCGACCGCCGCCCCGGTGGCCGCGCCAAGTCCGAAGATTGACATCACGCCCAAGCCTCTGACCGTTCCCTCGCCGCCGGCGGCCAAGGAAGCCGCGCCCCCGGCCCCGTCGCCTGCGACGGCGGGAACGCCCTGATCGAGGACGCCGATCAAGGCGGCGCCCATGGCCGCGAATCGGTGCTAACCTGAACTCCCATGGCCCGGTACATCTTCATCACCGGGGGCGTGGTCTCCTCATTGGGAAAAGGGCTCGCCTCCGCGGCTCTGGGCGCGCTGCTGCAGGCGCGCGGCTATGGCGTTCGGCTTCGGAAGCTCGACCCCTACCTCAACGTCGACCCGGGGACGATGAGCCCGTACCAGCACGGCGAGGTCTTCGTTACCGATGACGGGGCCGAGACCGATCTCGATCTTGGCCACTATGAACGCTTCACCGGGGTGTCGGCCACGCGCGCCGACAACATCACCACCGGCCAGATCTACAAGACCATCCTCGAGAAGGAGCGCCGCGGAGATTACCTCGGCGCCACGGTCCAGGTGATCCCGCACGTCACCGATGAGATCAAACGCTTCGTCCTGGCGGACCCCGGCGAAGGCGTCGACTTCGTGCTGGTCGAGATCGGCGGAACGGTCGGCGACATCGAGGGTTTGCCGTTCTTCGAGGCGATCCGCCAACTCGGCCAGGAACTGCCGCGCGACCATGCCTGCTTTGTGCATCTGACCCTGCTGCCGTTCATCAAGACCGCCGGGGAGATGAAGACCAAGCCTACGCAGCATTCGGTCAAGGAGCTGCGTTCCATCGGCATTCAGCCGGACGTTCTGCTCTGCCGCTGCGAACAGCCCATTCCGCCGGACGAGAAACGCAAGATCGGGCTTTTCTGCAACGTGCGCGCCTCGGCCGTCATCGAGGCCATGGATGCGCCCAACATCTACGCCGTGCCATTGGCCTATCATGCGCAGGGTCTGGACGCCGAGGTGCTCGACGTGTTCGCCATTCGCGACGCGCCGGCCCCTGATCTTCGTCGCTGGGAGGAAGTCTCTGAGGCCCTGTTTCATCCCGACGGCGAAGTCACCATCGCCATCGTCGGCAAGTATACGGTTTTGAAGGACGCCTATAAGTCGCTGATCGAAGCGCTCATCCATGGCGGCATGGCCAACCGCGTGCGGGTCAATCTTGACTGGGTCGAGAGCGAAGCCTTCGAGGGAGAGGATGCCGCCGCCGCAACGCGGCTGGAGGGGGTTCACGGCATCCTGGTGCCTGGCGGCTTTGGCGAGCGCGGCTCAGAGGGGAAGATTCGCGCGGCACGGTTCGCGCGTGAGCGGTCGGTGCCGTTCTTCGGCGTCTGCTTTGGCATGCAGATGGCGGTGATCGAGGCCTTGCGGAACGT
>JAYTRF010000040.1:0-1533 GCA_043746375.1 Caulobacteraceae bacterium
GCGAGCCCGTCCAGGGGCGAAAGGAGTATCCCAGGGTGTACATATCCGAGTCCGATCGCACGCCCGGAAAGCGGAACAGGTCCCAGGTGCCGCCGATCGCGTCCCGAGCCTCGAGAATCACATAGCTTTTGGCAGGGCAGCGGCGGCCGAGCTCAACCGCGGCGCCGATCCCTGAAAGGCCCGCGCCGACGATCATTACATCGACGGTTTCGACATCGGCGGTTGCAAGGTCGGCGGTTGCAAGGTCGTTGGTTGCTAGGTCGGCGGTTGCAACGTCGGATGGGGTTTCGGGAAGGGCTGCGGACACGTGCGCGATGGTAGCAGGCCGCGTGTATCATTATCTTTTGAGCCCATTCATCCGCCCACCATGACTGAATTTAAGTCCGATTTCCTGCGCACCTTGGCCGAGCGCGGCTACATCCACCAGCAGACCGACGCCGCCGCACTCGACCGGCGGGCGCAGGCCGGCATCGTCACGGCCTACATCGGATTCGACGCCACCGCGGACAGCCTGCACGTCGGCAGCCTGGTCCAAATCATGCTGCTGCGCCGCCTGCAGCAGACGGGTCACCGCCCCATCGTGCTCATGGGCGGCGGTACCACCAAGGTCGGGGACCCGTCGGGGCGCGACGAGACGCGCCAGCTGCTCACCGATGCGCAGATCGACGCGAATATCGGCGGCATTCGCGAAATTTTTGGCCATTTCCTGCGCTTCGACGACTCGCCCACCGGCGCCATCATGGCCAACAACGACGACTGGCTGTCGAGCCTCGAGTACATCCCCTTCCTGCGCGACATCGGCCGACATTTTTCCATCAACCGGATGCTCACCATGGACAGCGTCAAGCTGCGCCTCGAACGCGAGCAGCCGCTGAGCTTCCTCGAGTTCAATTACATGATCCTGCAGGGGTATGATTTCGTCGAGCTCAATAGGCGCTACGGTTGCGCGCTGCAAATGGGCGGCTCGGATCAATGGGGCAACATCCTGCAGGGGGTCGAGCTCGGTCGCCGGGTCCGCGAGCAGGAGCTGTACGGGCTTACATCCCCCCTCATCACTACCGCCTCCGGCGCCAAGATGGGCAAGACGGCCAGCGGCGCCGTGTGGCTCAGCGACAATCGCCTGTCCGCCTACGATTACTGGCAGTTCTGGCGCAATGCCGAGGACGGCGACGTCGGGCGGTTCCTGCGCATGTTCACCGACTTGGCCCTCCCGGAGATCCGCCGCCTCGAGGCACTCGAGGGCGCGGAGATCAACGTGGCGAAGCAGGTCCTCGCCACCGAGGCGACGCGCCTCTGCCACGGCGAAGCGGCGGCGCGGGCGGCTAGCGAAACAGCGGCGCGGGCCTTTGCGGGCAGTACGGCCGACGGCCTTCCCACCCTGACGCTCACCGCGGGGTCGCACCTGCCGGTATTGGACGCGCTGGTGGCGCTGCACATGGCCGCCTCCAAAAGCGAGGCACGCCGCCTCATCGAGCAGGGGGGGGTGAAGTTGAACGACCGGCCCGTGCTATCGGCCACCGCCGACATCTCAGC
>JAYTRF010000041.1:0-3579 GCA_043746375.1 Caulobacteraceae bacterium
ACGCCATCGGAGAAGTCATGGGCCAGGACGGCAACGGCGAGCACGGCTCCGACTGCGGCCGAAACCTGGAAACCGAGGCCGATGCCCAGGCCGTCCAAAAAGCTGTGCAGCGTCAAGCTTGCCGCGCCCATGTGGCCGCGGTTGCCTGGGCGAGCCGCCGCGCCGATCAGCATCGCGCGGTCGACGAGAAAATAGCCGATGAAGCCGGCCGCCGCCATGCCAGCCAGGCCGCGCGCAGCGTGAGCGCCGCCTAGCTCCAGCGCCTCCGGCAACAGGTCGAGCAAGGCGACCCCTATCACCGCCCCGGCGCTGAAGCCGAGAATCAAATGGATGCGATTTGCAAACCGCAGCGCCAGCGAGCCGCCCAGCAGTGTCGCTGCCCCCGTGGCGAGGCCAAGGGCGATGAGCAGGGGGTCGAATGCGCCGGCGCCCGGAGTCATGTCAGCCGGTGTTCGCGGCCGTCGCGGAAAGGTTTGACGTGTCGGTAAAGAGTCATGGGGTCTCCGACGGCATAGGCTTCGGCATAGGCCGAAGCGACAGGCCGGTCGAACCGATTGCCTTTTAGAAGTCCTTGGTGAGACCGCCGAACACGCCTCGCCGCGGCCCGAACTGGGGGGCGCCGACGCCAATGCCGGTGCCGTCGCGCAGGGCGTAGGCGCGGTCGAGGACGTTGATCACATCGAGGCGAATCTCGACGGCGCCCAGGGGCGAGGTCGCGAACCGATGCGAGAGCGCCAGATTGACCTGCGCATAGGCCGGTAGATGTGCGCCATTCGGGACGCCGTCGGCGCCCGTAGCGCGCAAGCCGCTGCCGACGATCAGATCGCCGCCGATGCGGGTTCCTCGCCACAGGTACGAAGCGCCGACCGAGGCGGTGTAGGTCTGGTCGTGATCCAGGTAGATGGAGTGACTTGCGATATAGACCAGATCGGCTGCGGAAAAGTTGAACTGGCTGGAAACGATGTCCCGGCCTTGGTTCTTGGCGTAGGCAAAGTTTGCGTAGGTGGCCAGCGGGCCTCGGTTGTAGGTGGCGTCCAGTTCGACCCCGTATTGCAGACCCCGGGCATAGTTGAACGGGGTCTCGATGATCGGCGCACCGAACTGGCCCTCGTCGATGAGGTCGCGGGAGGTCTTGTAGTAGCCGTCGACGCCGATGGTCAGTCGATGGGTGATCTCCTGCGAGGCGCCGACATCGAAGTAGTTGGCCCGCTCCGAAAAGGGCGTCGTATCCAGCGTGTTTGGCGCGGCCGCCGTGGTGCTGGCGAAGCGCGTTATCGTCTGTTCGCCGACCAGTTCGAAAGGCGGCGGTGAAAAGTAGCGGGCATATCCGGCATGAATGGTCGTTGAAAGTGTCGGCTGCCAGACGAGGTTGGCGCGCGGGCTCAACTGGTTTTCGTTGCGAAAGCCATCGAACTGGTCGAACCGCAGGCCATAATTCACCGTCAGGCTCTGGCTTAGCTTCCACTCGTCCTGCAGGTAGGCGCTGACGGTCGTGGCTGTCCGGGCGCCGGCGTCGAGGATGGTCTCGGGTCGGTCGCTGAGCTGGGCATTGTTCCCCCCCAGAGCGATGACCTGCGAACTCGTAGCGCTCGTCGCTCGATCCACCTCGACAATAAGTCCGGCGCGCAAGGTATGGGCATCGCCGGCGTGATAGACGCCCTCGCTTTGAATCCCGCCCGCGACATCTTTCTTGGCTGCGGCCTGAGCGATACCGTTGAATAGAAGGTCACCGAGCGCATCTGGGGTGAACTTCAGCGTCGAATAGCGCCCAAACAGCGATAGCTGCGTGCTCCAGCGATCAGCCGCATGCAACCAGGTGACCACGCCATAGTGGGTGATCTCCTTTTGGCTTTCGTTCAGGGCGGCGCTGGCAAAGCTGGTCTGGCCATCGACGATGAGCGGCTGATCGCCGTTTGGCCCGAAGAACAGAGAGGGCGTTTGACCGGTCCGGTTCGGGATCTGGAAAGCGTCGTCGGACGTGCCCGCGATCACCGATACCCGATTGGACGGATCAATGATGTCTTCGAGATAGACGAAGCCGGCGAACTGGTCGGTGCGGTCGTGAAGCGGCGTCGAACTGCCGTCCGGAGATTCGATCCCCAGATCGTTGTGCAGGAAGCTGCCGGAAGCGAAGACATTGATGTTGCCGGAACTTCCTCCGAACTCGAAGCTCGGCTCGATTTCGCCATGGCTTCCGCCGTAGATCGACACCGCCCCGCCGTTCTTGAACATTCCGCTCTTGGTGGTGATGTCTATGATCCCCGCGGTGCGCAATCCGTACTGCGCTGGGAGCGCCCCGGTGATCAGCTCGACTTTGTCGGCCAGTCTGGGATTGAGGGCCTGGCCGAATACGCTGAGACCCTCGGGCAGAATGACCCCGTTCAGCCGGTATTGCAGCCCGTTGTGCTCACCCCGCACATGCAATTGACCAAACGAATCCTGGGCGACGCCGGGCGCCTGCAGAACGACCTGGCTGAGGGTCGTGTTGTCGCCGCCGGGTAGGGCTTCGATGGCCTTCGAATCGATGGTGTAGGCCGAAGCGCCGAGCTGTGGCTGGATCGAAGCCCGCGCGGCGTCTAACCGACGGGCGGTGACGATGAGCTCCGACGTTGCGGTATCGGCCGGCTGCGTGGCCGGCGGAGCGGGCGCCGGGGCGACACCAGACGTGGTTTGCGCACCGGCGGCCGGCGCGAGCACGGACGCAGCCGCGGCCATCAGCCAGCCGGTGGCGATGTTGGATCGAAGTTTCACTTGAGGAACTCAGGCTCCGGTAAATGCCGCGATGGGCGCGGATCGGCCCGTATCGGCGCAGCGGGCGGTAAAAGGGCTCAGTGGCGGAAGATGGGCGCTTCGTATCGCGCCATCTGCGGATCGTGGGTCATCAACATCAAATTTTCGCACAGCGCCTGCGAGATCAGAATCTGATCGAAGGGGCCGCGGGTCAATGTCAGCGACAAGAGCCTAGCCGCCGCGCTTGAGCGTCTCCCGGGCGATGATCAGTTGCTGAATCTGGCTGGCGCC
Organism: Caulobacteraceae bacterium; assembly: GCA_043746375.1. Lineage (GTDB taxonomy): Bacteria > Pseudomonadota > Alphaproteobacteria > Caulobacterales > Caulobacteraceae > Acaudatibacter. Next base: position 3,022 of record JAYTRF010000041.1, read on the forward strand.
TTCGTAGATGCGGAAGATGCGCACGTCGCGGTAGAGACGCTCGATGCCGTGATCGGCGACGTAGCCAGAGCCGCCGAATATCTGCACCGCCCGGTCGGCGACACGGCCGACCATCTCGGAGGCGAAATACTTTGCCGCCGCCGCCTCCAGGGTGACGCCGGCGCCCCCGTCGCGCAGGCGGGCGACGTGAAGCGTCAGCGCTCGGGCGGCCATAGCCTCGGTCTTGGAATCGGCGATCATCGCCTGGACGAGCTGAAAGCCGGCGAGCGCCTGGCCGAACTGCTTGCGTTCGCTGGCGTAGGTGACGCAGTCGACGAGGAGACGCTCGGCGACTCCCACGCAAACAGCCGAGATGTGCAGGCGCCCGCGGTCCAGGACCTGCATGGCCACCTTGAACCCCTCTCCCTCCGCGCCCAGGCGATTTTCAAACGGCACGCGAACTCCATCAAAGACCACATCGCAGATGTGAGCCCCGTGCTGACCCATCTTGCGTTCGGGTTTGCCGATCGAGAGACCGGCAAGTTTGCTGGGGACGAGAAAAGCCGAGACGCCGCCGGC
>JAYTRF010000042.1:0-25643 GCA_043746375.1 Caulobacteraceae bacterium
CAAAGCGCCTGGCGATTCCTGATCAACGATCCACACCGCATCCAATCCATCGGAACCCGCCAATGGGCATGTGTCAGCCATTAGCGTGGCTGGTATAAGTTCTTGTCGCGCCTCGAGGCGCAAGAAAAAACATCGGTCGAGCCCGATACAGGCGGCAAGACCAGCCCGACCTTTGTGTGCTTGGTGTCCCTTTGTGATCTTTGTGTCGAAAGACGGCGGCCGAAGCTTCAGTCGCGCCGCAGGATGAACTCCCGGCCGCTGCCTCAAAGAGCGCTCCGGTTAAGGTGAGCGCGGCTTTTCGACGCGAAGAACACGAAGGGTTACGAAGAACACCAAGGCGTTACGCGAGGGGACCGAACGCGAGGCGGATTCCTACCACGCGCAATGGGGGCGCCCCGTTTTGCTTTATCGCTGGCGGCGCCGGTGTTAGACGGCGCCATGCCCAGCCTCAATGATCTGCGCGCGCAGTTTCTCGACTTCTTCGCAGAGCGCGATCACCGGATCGTCGCCTCCGCGCCCCTCGCGCCGCGTAATGATCCATCGCTGCTGTTCGTCAATGCCGGCATGGTTCCCTTCAAGAACATCTTCACTGGCGCGGAAACGCCGCCCGCGTCCCGGGCCGCGTCATCACAGAAGTGCGTCAGGGCCGGCGGCAAGCACAACGACCTCGACAACGTCGGCTATACGGCCCGCCACCTGACGTTCTTCGAAATGCTGGGAAATTTCTCGTTCGGTGACTACTTCAAGGAAGGGGCCATCGACTATGCTTGGACGTTTGTCACCAAGACTCTGGCCCTGCCTGCCGATCGCCTCATCGTCAGCGTCCATCCGTCCGATGAGGAAGCGGCGGGCCTCTGGAAGCGCATCGCGGGCCTTTCGGACGATCGGGTCATTCGCCTCGAAGAGAACATGTGGTCGATGGGCGACACCGGTCCCTTCGGCCCCAACACCGAAATCTTCTTCGACCATGGACCCCAGGTTTCGGGGGGCCCGCCGGGTTCAGCCGATGAGGCCGGCGACCGCTACGTAGAGATCTGGAATCTCGTCTTCATGCAGTTCGAGCAGTTCGCCGATGGGCGGCGCGCCAACCTGCCCAAGCCGTGCATCGACACCGGCATGGGCCTCGAGCGCACCTCCTGCGTGCTGCAGGGCGTCACCAGCGTTTTCGACACCGATCTTTTTCGCACCCTGATCGCGGCCAGCGAAGCGGCGACAGGTGTCGCCGGAACCAACGCGGCGCCCTCCCACCGGATCATCGCCGATCACCTGCGGGCGGCAACGTTCCTGATCGCCGATGGCATCACCCCCTCCAACGAGGGCCGTGGTTACGTCCTGAGGCGCATTATGCGGCGGGGCATGCGCCATGCCCACCTGCTGGGGGTCAAGGACCCGTTGATGCACCGGCTGGTTCCCACGTTGACCGCGGAAATGGGCGACGCCTATCCAGAACTGCGGCGCGCACAAGCGACCATCATCGAGACCCTTCGGGCGGAGGAGGAACGCTTTCGCACGACTCTGGGGCGCGGCATGTCGCTGCTCGATGAGGCCAGCGCGAGGCTCGGCGCAGGGGATGTGCTTTCAGGCGAGACCGCGTTCAAGCTCTATGACACCTATGGCTTTCCCCTCGATCTTACCCAGGACGTCCTGCGGGCCAAGGGCGTCGGCGTTGATCTGGCGGGCTTCGAGGCGGCCATGGAGGCTCAAAGAGCCATGGCGCGGGAGAACTGGACTGGATCGGGTCAGGTTGCCCAGAGTGCGGTGTGGTTCACCCTCCGCGACGCCCTCGGCCCCACCGATTTCGCCGGCTATGAGGAGACAGAGATCCGGGCTGCCGCCCTCGCCCTGATCAATGAGGGGGCCACGGTTGAAGCGGTAGGGGCCGGCCAGACCGTCGAGGCGCTCTTTGATCGCACACCGTTCTATGCCGAAAGCGGGGGTCAGGCTGGAGACCGCGGTGAAGCGACATGGCCGGGCGGGGCCGCCCGCATCGTCGATACGCGAAAGCAGGCCGGCGACCTCCACGCCCATGTCCTTGAAATCGCCTCAGGGCGCCTGAAGGTTGGTGAGCAGGTCACCCTGACGGTTGACGCAGGCCGCAGGGCTCGCACGCGCCTCAATCACTCGGCGGCGCACCTCGCGCACGCGGCGTTGCGCCATGTGTTGGGCCCGCACGTCTCGCAGAAGGGCCAGTTGGTGGACGGCGACCGGATGCGCTTCGACTTCAGCCACGGTTCCCCCCTTACGCCTGAGGAGATCGAAGCCATCGACGCTCAGGTCAACGCCGTCGTTCGCCAGAACCTGCCCGCCCAAACCAGGGAAATGGCTCCGCAGCAGGCGATAGAGGCCGGCGCCGTGGCGCTTTTCGGCGAGAAGTACGGCGACAAGGTTCGCGTGCTGACTCTCGGGCGCGCCATGGACGGGGAGGGGGACTATTCGGTCGAACTCTGCGGTGGCACTCACGTCTCGCGCACCGGCGATATCGCACTTTTCAAAATTGTCTCCGAGCAGGGCATCGCCGCTGGGGTGCGGCGCATCGAGGCCCTGACCGGGGAGCCGGCGCGGCGATGGTTGCTTGAGCAAGCGGCGGTCGCCAAAGCCCTGGCTGACCAGTTCAAGGTTCCAGTCGGCGAAGTCCTGGCCCGCGTCGAGGCTCTCGACGCTCAACGCCGTAAACTTGAGCGTGATTTGGCCCAGGTCCGTAGGCAGGCCGCACTCGGCGTCAACACAGGCGCCGTCGCCCCGCCGGTTGAGGAAGTCGCAGGTGTGAAATTCGACGGCAAGGTAGTCGAGAACGTTTCGGCCAAGGACATGAGGTCGCTCGTCGACGAGGCGCGCAAGCGCCTGGGATCCGGCGGCGTCGTCGCCTACGCGGCGGTCAACGAGGGAAAGGCCTCCATCGCCGTCGCCTTGACCGCCGACATGGTCGGCCGCTTCGATGCGTCCGTTCTTGCCCGCGCCGCCGTCGCAGCCATGGGCGGCCAGGGCGCCGGCGGGAAACCCGACTTCGCCCAAGGCGGCGCGCCCGACGGCAGTCGGGCTGCGGAAGGGGTCGCGGCGGTTAGGGCGGCGCTCATTGGTTAGGCTGCGCGCCCATCGACCGGTGACCTTCCTGGATGCTCCTCAGGCCGCCAGAGCGACCATCAAGTTATCGGCCACCTTGTCGAGGAATCCCTCGGTGGTGAGCCACCCCTGGTGGTCGCCGACCAGCAGGGCGAGATCCTTGGTCATGAACCCCGCCTCGACGGTGTCGACACAGACCTTTTCGAGCGTCTCGGCGAAGCGGTCCAGATCGCTGTTGTCGTCGAGTTTGGCCCTGTGCTTAAGCCCGCGCGTCCAGGCGAAGATCGATGCGATGGAGTTGGTCGACGTGCTCTCGCCCCGCTGATGGGCGCGGAAGTGGCGGGTGACCGTGCCGTGCGCCGCCTCGGCCTCGACCGTGAGACCGTCCGGCGTCATCAGCACCGACGTCATCAGGCCAAGCGAGCCGAAGCCTTGGGCAATCTGGTCGGACTGCACGTCGCCGTCGTAGTTCTTGCATGCCCAGACAAATCCCCCGGACCACTTGAGGGCCGAGGCGACCATGTCATCGATCAGGCGGTGCTCGTAGGTGATCGACGCGGTCTTGAAGCGCTCAGCGAACTCGGTCTCGAAGATGCGTTGGAAGATGTCCTTGAAGCGCCCGTCATAGGCCTTGAGGATCGTGTTCTTGGTCGAGAGATAGACCGGATAGTTGCGCGCCAGGCCGTAGGTCAGGCTGGCCCTGGCGAATTCCTCGATCGACTCGTCGAGGTTGTACATGGCCATGGCGACGCCAGAGGCGGGATAATCGAAGACCTCGTGCTCGATCCGTTCGCCGCCTGCGCCCTCCCAGGTGATGGTCAGCCGGCCCGGCCCCGGGATCAGGAAGTCGGTTGCCCGGTATTGGTCGGCGAAAGCGTGGCGGCCGATGATGATTGGCTGGGTCCAGCCTGGTATCAACCGCGGCACGTTCCTGCATAGGATCGGCTCTCGGAAAACTACGCCGCCCAGGATGTTGCGGATTGTGCCGTTGGGCGATTTCCACATTTTCTTCAGGCGGAATTCGGTCACTCGCGCTTCATCGGGTGTGATTGTGGCGCACTTAACCCCCACTCCGCAGCGCTTGATGGCCATCGCGGCGTCGACGGTCACCTGGTCATTGGTTGCGTCGCGATGCTCCATCCCCAGGTCGTATTCGTCCAGGCTAATGTCGAGGAACGGCAGGATCAGCTTGTCCTTGATCATCCGCCAGATGATGCGGGTCATCTCATCGCCGTCGATGTCGACGACGGGATTGGCGACCTTGATCTTGGCCATGGGCGAGGGTTGGCTCCGGGAGGTTGGCGGGTCGAACGAAGGGCGGGGCTCGGCGGGTCGAACGCGCGTTTGAAGCGCTATAGAGGCTTACATGGCGACGGGAAAGCGCCGCCGCGCCATGGCGTGGGCCGCCTAGCCGAAGGCCCGCACCATCAGGCGCGCGGTGTCGGCGAACAGGCGGTCGCGCTCGGCCAGGGTGGCTGTGGCGCCGGCCAGGAATGCGGCGGCGGCAAAGCGGCGCCCGTTCGCCAGGGTGATGATGCCGATGTCGTTGGTCACAGGCGTGAAGCCAAGGTCCGTTTCGGTTGACCCGGTCTTGTGGGCCAAGACCGCACTGGCGGGAAGTCCGGCCTCGAGGCGCATGGCGCCACTGGGGCCGCCAGTCATCAGGCCTATGATCAGCCGCGTGGATGCGCCCGACAGAAGATCTCCCTGCGCCAGTTTGCCAAGGAAGTTGATCGCTCCCTGGGCGGTCGTGGAATCGCGAGGATCGGCCAGATAGGCATCCATCGCCGCCTGACGTTCGATCGCGGGGACGGTTCCTTGGGCAGCCAGCCAGGCGGCTTCGCTTTTCCAGGCGGGTCTGAACGAGGCCATTCCGCTGATGGCCAGCTGAATCTCGCGCGCGTAGCGGTCGACGCGCATGTCGACAATCTGTTTCGACTGCAGCCACGCAGTGACGGCTCCCGGCCCGCCGATGCGTTTCATGATTACGTCGGCGGCGGTATTGTCACTCAGGCGCAAGGCCAAGGAGATCAGCTTGCCTGCGGTCAGGGTCAGCGTGTGGCCCTCGGGCGGCGTGGGCCAAGCCTGATTGATGGCGCTGAACGGCGCGGAAAGGTCATCGGCGGTGAGGGTGATTGGGCCCTGCAGCGAAAGCCTTCCTGCGTCGACCTCGGCCAGAGCCGCGGCGGCGATCGGCGCCTTGGCGACACTTTCCATTGGAAAGACCCTGTCGATGTTCCAGTACCAGTTCCGATCGCTCCGCAGATCGATTAGCCCCGCATTGAACACCCCTGGAAAGGCGCGGTTGGCGATGGCCGGGAACTTCCTGTCAAGCAGACCGGTGTCCAGGATCGAGGCCTTAGCGCCGCGCCGCGCGGAGCGACCGCAGTCGGCCAGAGAGGCTCCAAGGGCGGTCACCAGGAAGCGTCGAGTCGCGTGCATCGAGCCTCCTTTATTCCCGAAAGCCGAAGCAATACGTGATTGCCTGGGGTTTGGCCTAGGGCCTAAGGCCCCTTGATGAACCCGACCGCGCCATCTGTGATCCTCTGCGCGCCGCAGCTAGCCGAAAACATCGGCGCTGTGGCCAGAGTGATGGCTAACTTCGGCCTGGCGGACCTGCGCCTCGTTGCGCCGCGGGACGGCTGGCCGCAGCCGCGCGCCTGGGCCAGCGCCTCCGGCGCCGACTGGCCTCTCGACAACGCGCGGGTCTTTTCAACCCTGGGAGAGGCGCTCGCCGATCTGCAAATAGTGTTCGCCACCACAGCCCGCCCTCGCGGAGCCTCCCTGCCTGTCCTCACCCCGCGCGAAGGCGCGGTACAGCTGAACGACGCCTGCGATCGCGGCTGGGCCTGCGGCCTCGTCTTTGGCGGCGAGCGAGCCGGCCTTACGGCGGACGATACCGTGCTTGCCCAGGCCATCGTCACGGTGCCGATCGATCCACGCTTCGCCTCCCTCAATCTGGCCCAGGCCGTGGCCATAAATGCCTATGAGTGGCGCTTATGCCAATCGGCGGTCCCGCCCGTTGGCTTCGGCGGCGGCGAACCGCCGGCCTCTCAAAGCGCCATCACCGGCCTCTACGGGCAGCTGGAGAAGGAGTTGGACGCAGCCGGGTTCTTCCACCCGCCCGAAAAACGCGGATCGATGGTCCGCAATCTGCGGGTGGCGCTCGGACGCGCGCGCCTGTCCGATCAGGAGGTGCGTACCTTTCGCGGCGTGGTCACGGCCCTGTCAAGGGGGAGGGGCCGGGTGCTCGCCAAACTCGCCGAACGCGCGGGCGGCCAGCAAGACTGACTATCGTGCCCCGGGGGCCCCGGGGGTGGCTCGCCTTGACTTGCGGCGTCCGATTGGGCCATACCCCGCCTCCCGCAGCCCTGGTTCGCTTGGCGTTTGCGGGACCATGACGGGTGACACGTCACCGCCGTTGAAATCGCGCTTCCAGACACGGACGCGCCGGACCGTGTCGAACTGGAAGAGATCATCATGTCCAAGCGCCACGCGGCGAAGTATAAGATCGACCGCCGTATGGGCGAGAATATCTGGGGCCGGCCGAAGTCGCCGGTCAACCAGCGCTCATACGGCCCCGGACAGCATGGGCAGCGCCGCAAGAATAAGGTTTCGGATTTCGGCTTGCAGCTGCGCGCCAAACAGAAGCTCAAAGGCTATTACGGCAATCTCACCGAAAAGCAGTTCGCGCGTACCTATGCCGACGCTGCCAAAGCCAAGGGCAACACCTCCGAAAATCTGATCGCGCTTCTGGAATGCCGCCTGGACGCCGTGGTCTATCGGGCGAAGTTCACGCCGACGGTGTTTTCGGCTCGCCAGTTCGTCAATCATGGCCACGTGATGGTCAACGGCAAGCGGGTTAACATTGCCTCGTACCGCGTCAAGGTCGGCGATACCGTCCAGGTGCGGGAGCGGTCGCGTAATATGGCCTTGGTGTTGGAGGCGCTTCAGCTCGCCGAGCGCGACATTCCCGACTATGTCGAGGTCGACGCCAAGGCGATGTCGGCCAAATACCTCCGCTCCCCGGAGCTGGCCGAAGTGCCCTATCCAGTGAAGATGGAACCAAATCTGGTGGTCGAGTTTTACGCTTCCTAGGAAGCGGCGGGCATAACTCCCTGTTGGGCCAGGAGAGTCTTCAGTTCTCCTGATTGAAACATCTCGCGCACAATGTCGCTGCCGCCGATAAATTCGCCCTTCACGTAGAGCTGCGGAACGGTCGGCCAGTTAGAATAGCTTTTGATGCCCTGGCGCAGCGCATCGCTCTGCAGGACATTGACCCCGACAAAGTCGACGCCCAGGTGATCGAGAATCTGCACCACGATCGCCGAGAAGCCGCAACCGGGTTGTTCCGGCGTGCCCTTCATGAACAGCGTTACCGGGTTATCGGCCACCGTGTTGGCGATGAAGTCGCCAGTGGTGTTCGTGTGCAGGGTCTCGGTCATTGAAAAGCCTTCGCAGGATCGGTCAGCTTAGGGAGAGCTAGGGAGGCGGCCGGCCAGGGTCAAGGCGCGGCTCGCGTCTCAAGAGCCAGGGCGTGCAGTTCCCCGCCAATCTTCCCCCTTAGTGCGGCGTAAACGAGCTGGTGCTGGGCGATCCGGGAGAGACCGGTGAAGGCCGGGGAGGCGATCCTCGCCCGATAGTGGTCGCCGTCGCCCGCGAGATCGTCGATGGTGATCTCGGCCTCAGGGAAAGCCGCCCGCAGATGGTGTTCGAGATCGGCGAGCGGCATCGGCATCCAAAGGCATCCTCGCAACGGGTCGCTAGCCTCTTAGCATGTCCGTCGCCGGGTGTCGGCGAGCGTCGACCGCAGATTCTATGGTTGCCGAATACTTTACCATCCTTTGAGGGTGCAAAGCGCTGCGATACCGGATATGGTGTGGTTTGCTGGAGGCGGCGGGCGGTGGCGGCACGATTCCTTATCTTGACTCTTATGGTGTCGCTGGCCGGTTGCGCCAGCATCCGGACGCGGCTGGCGTCCTGGATACATGGCCGTGGCGGGGCGCCGGTGATGGCCAGCGTGGCCACACCCCTGGCCCCAAAGCCGGCTGACGGCTTATGGGCCATTCTCGATCCCGGTTGCCCTAAGCCGGCGCAGGCAAACTTTCCGCGCTGGCCGAAGTGCGCTTCGCCGTTCTGGATCAATCGCGATTCCGCCGTGGTGGTCCGGACCGTGGCGGGTCCCCGGCGGCTAACCCCTGATCACAGCTACCGCACCGACTACCGATTGGCCGCTGGCAATCCGGTGATCGCCCAAGTTGGCAATGACCGGGCCGGATACCTCTATCTGGCTTTGACGGAACTGGCGCGCGACAGCCGGGGCAGGCTGGTCTCGGCAGCCGGTGTCCCCTTCGCATGCCCCCCGCCGAGCGACGGTGCAATCAGCGTGTCCCCAAATGTCAGCGGCTGCGCCAGCCAGTCTCCTGCGGCGATCCGCAAGCTGGCCTTCGCCACACTGCACGACCATGCGGAACTCTCCCGCGTCGCATGGATTGCGCCTGGCGCGCCCTAGGCGGTTGGACCCATCGCGGGCGACGCCATGTAGCGGGGCAGCCATCCCTCATGCGCGCCACGCAGATCGGCCAGCGGGATGCTGAACAGGTCTGCGGATGCGAACGCAGTGCCCCCCGCCTCGCCCACGCGGGCGACATCGACGCCCGCTTTGCGGGCGACGGCGATGATCGATTGCGGCTCGGCAGTGGTGACCAGGTAGCGGGCCTGGTCCTCCCCAAACAGAAAACTGTGGGCATGCTCGCCGCTGGTTGCATCCAGGGTCAGGCCGACATTCGAGGCCATGGCCATCTCGGCGGCCGCGACGACCAGGCCACCGTCAGAGAGGTCGTGCACGGTGCGGACTTCGCCGGACTGGACCAGCATGCGAACGAAATCACCGTTGCGACGTTCTCCGGCGAGGTCGACCGCAGGCGGCGCGCCATCCTCGCGGCCCAGGCACTCGCGCAAGTAGAGACTGGCGCCAAGTTCGCCGCGGCTGGAGCCGATGAGCAACAGGGTGTCACCGTCCTTCATCGAAGAAAAGCTGGCGCGCCGGGAGTAGTCGGTGATCAGGCCGACACCGCCCACTGTGGGGGTCGGTGGAATGGCGGCGCCGTTGGTCTCGTTGTAGAGGCTGACGTTGCCGCTGACGACGGGGAAGTCCAGGGCTCGGCACGCCAGCGCCATTCCCTCGATGGCTCTGACAATCTGGCCCATGATTTCGGGACGTTCCGGGTTGCCGAAGTTGAGATTATCGGTGATGGCGATGGGCTCGGCGCCGACGGCGGTGAGATTACGCCACGCCTCGGCCACGGCCTGCTTGCCGCCCTCGAACGGATCGGCCTGCACGTATCGCGGCGTGCAGTCGCTGGTCATGGCCAGCGCCTTTTTCGAGCCATGAACGCGCACGATGGCAGCGTCAGCACCAGTGTCTGAGGCGGCCAGAGTATCGGCCATCACATGGCGATCATACTGCTCCCAAAGCCAGCGCTTCGAGGCCATGTCGGGGCAGGCGACCAGCCGTAGCACTGCGGCCACCCAGTCAGAGGGGCAGGGGACGTCGGCTGGATCCAGGCGCGCGCGTGCAACGGGCTCAATCCATGGTCGGTCATAAACTGGCGCGTCCTCGGTCAAGGGCGCGAGCGGCAGATCGCAGACCACCTGCCCCGAGTGTCGCAGGACGATGTGGCCCGTGTCGGTCGTCCGGCCGATGGTCGCCGCATCCAGGCCCCACTTTGCGAAGATTCGCCGCCCGTCCTCTTCCCGCCCTGGTTTAAGGATCGCCAGCATCCGCTCCTGACTTTCCGACAGCATCAATTCGTAGGCGCTCATCGCCTGTTCACGCTGGGGGACTTGGTTGAGGTCGATGTCGATGCCGACCCCACCCTTGCCTGCCATTTCGACCGACGACGAGGTCAGGCCGGCCGCCCCCATGTCCTGGATCGCCGCCACCGCGCCGCTCGCCATCAGCTCAAGCGTCGCTTCGATAAGCAGCTTTTCCGCGAAGGGATCGCCGACCTGCACCGTCGGCCGCTTGGCGCCCGATTGGTCGTCGAATTCGGCCGATGCCATGGTTGCGCCATGGATGCCGTCGCGTCCAGTTTTTGAGCCGAAATAGACGACCGGCAAGCCCGGTCCCGGAGCGGCGGAATAGAAGATCTTGTCGGCGTCGGCCAGGCCGACGCACATGGCTCCGACCAGGATGTTGCCGTCATAGCCGGCGTGGAAACCGGTCTCGCCTCCCACCGTCGGCACGCCGACGCAATTGCCGTATCCGCCGATGCCGCTGACGACGCCAGCCACTAGAGCGCGGGTTCTTGGATGACCTGGATCACCGAAATGGAGGGCGTTCAGGATGGCTATGGGCCGCGCGCCCATGGTGAAAACATCTCGCATGATGCCCCCGACACCGGTGGCGGCGCCCTGGGTCGGCTCGATGAACGAAGGATGGTTGTGGGACTCCATCTTGAACACCACTGCCTGGCCATCGCCAATATCGACAACCCCGGCGTTCTCTCCCGGTCCCTGAATTACGCGCGCGCCTGTTGTCGGGAATTTCGCAAGATGGCGCCGTGAAGACTTGTAGGAACAGTGCTCGGACCACATCACCGAGAAGATGCCCAGCTCAAGGCGGTTAGGCTCGCGGTTCAGTCGCCGGACGATCAGATCGTACTCTTGCCGCTTCAGGCCCTGCTCAAGGGCCAGCTCGGGAAGGGATTTGGCGGCCTCGCTGGTCATCCGCGCTTTCTAGCGGCTAGGCCGGGCGCGCGCCATCGGCGACCCGCCGTCGGGAGGGCCAAGTCCCTTTGCCCCACCGCTCCCCAGCGCACGAGAAAAACATTCTAACACCGTTCAGATTTCGCTCGCCAGTTGGGTGATCGTTGATATCTATTCAGTGTTAAGTTCTGAACGCGGTTCGACGGTCAAGCCGGGCGCGTTTTGGAATCGAACTCGTGAACCCTTGGAGGGACCTTCTCATGAAACGCACCATCGCGACGGCCTGCGCCGTCATCACCCTGGCTTTCGCCGGCTCCGCGGCCGCCGAAGGCAGAATCGTCGCCACTCTGGATGGTCCGCAATCGACCCAGGGCAAGCTCATCGCGGCTCACGCGGTGTGGAACTGCCAAGGCGCCACCTGTGTCGCATCCGTCGCCTCCGACGAGGCGGTCAGCGCAGTCAGCGCCAGCGCCTGCCAGGATCTGGCCAAAAAGGTTGGACCTCTGAGCGCCTACGTCGGCCAGTACAAGACGCTGGATGCCAAAGCCTTGGCCAAATGCAACACCGCCGCGCGCGGCCCCGCCACCATCGGCACGGCTTCGCGCTAGATCCTGCCCTGTTTTGATGGAATCATCGAAACGGGGAGAACAGGCTCGATCCCAAAGTTTGTGAGCACAATTCAAAGTTTTGTCGGTTCCGACAAAACTCACCGTGCTCTAGACGCTGGCCATGACGCTCTGAAAGAGCAAAGCCCCATCCGCCGAACCTAGATCGATTTCGAAGGACCGGTCCGGATGGGGCATCAGGCCCAGCACGTTGCCTGCCTCGCTGACGATGCCGGCAATTGACCGCGCGGAGCCGTTGGGATTGTCGCAATAGCGGAAGACCACCTGGCCCTCGCCCTCCAAGCGATCGAGCGTCGCTTCGTCGGCGAAATAGTTACCCTCGCCATTGCCGATAGTCATCATTGCCCGCCTGCCGCCCTGAAAGGCTGCGGTGAATCGGGTCTGCAGATTGACCACCTCAAGAGCGACGCTCTTGCAGACATACTTCATTCCGGCGTTGCGCAGCAGCGCCCCTGGCAGGAGGTCAGCTTCGCAGAGCACCTGAAAGCCATTGCAGATGCCAGCTACTGCCACACCGCGACCCGCCGCCGACCGGACCTCCGCAATCACCGGAGAAAGTGCGGCCATCGCCCCGCAGCGCAGGTAGTCCCCATGGGCGAAACCACCAGGCAGTACGATCAGGTCCAGCATCGCGGGCAAGGCGGTTTCGCGATGCCAGACCATCTCGACGTCCGCGCCCGTCGACCGCTCAAGCGCCACTCTGCAGTCGCGGTCGCAGTTGGAGCCGGGAAAGACGATGACGGCCGCCCTCATCGTCAGGAGACCTCCACGCGGTAGCCTTCGATGACCGGATTGGCCAGCAAGGTTTCGCACATCGCTGCCACCTGGCTTTCGGCGGCGTTCTGATCGTGGATGTCCAGATCGAACTCGATCACCCGACCGATACGCACCTCGCTCACTTTCGGCCATCCCAGGCCATGCAACGCGGCTTCGACCGCTTTTCCTTGCACGTCGAGCACGCCTGGTTTGAGAAAGACATGCACGGTCGCCTTCATGATCGGCGGCCCGCTCGGTGAGTCACGCGATACCGCCTTGAATGACCGTCGGCATCTCCTTCATGATGCCAAGCCGCCGGGCGACTTCGGTGTAGTTCTCGATGACCGCGCCCAGATCGCGGCGGAACCGATCCTTGTCCATTTTTTCGTTGGTCGAGGAATCCCACAGCCGACAGCTGTCGGGGCTGATCTCGTCGGCGAGCACGATGCGCGAGAAGTCGTTGTCCCACATACGCCCGTACTCGATCTTGAAATCGACCAGGGTGATGCCAACGGCCCCGAACAGACCGGTGAGGAAGTCGTTGATCCTCAAGGTGGTGGCCATCATGTCATCGATCTCCTGGGTCGCGGCCCAGTTGAAGGCGGTGATGTGTTCCTCGGCGACCATCGGATCGCCGAGCTTGTCGTCCTTCAGGTAGAATTCGATGATCGAGCGCGGCAGGACCTCGCCTTCGGGCAGGCCCAGACGCTTTGACAACGAGCCCGCAGCAATGTTTCGGCAAACGACCTCAAGCGGAATGATCTCGACCTTCTTGATCAGTTGCTCGCGCAGATTCAGGCGCTTGATGAAGTGATTCTGAACCCCGATGGTGTTGAGCCGGGTCATCACATATTCGCTGATGCGGTTGTTGATGACCCCCTTGCCCTCAAGCACCGCTTTTTTCTGGCCGTCGAAAGCCGTAGCTTCGTCCTTGAAATATTGGATGAGCGTGTCCGGCTCCGGGCCCTCGTAGAGAATCTTGGCCTTGCCTTCGTAGATCTTCTTGCGGCGGGTCATGGGTATGGACTTTCTCCGGCCGGGCGCGGGGGCCGGAAATGAAAGCGCGCGCGGACGAGTTGTCCTGCGCGCGGGGTCCGACGTTGGGTCGCGTCTGGCTTGATCAAGATAATTGTCAGCTTACTCTGAATGCGACCCCGCGCGCAAACCGGCGCTTGCCGCTGGCGGCTCGTCCCGCTGGGGCCTAATCGTGGCATTTCATGATCGGGGCGAATGCATGACCACGCAAGACCTCGCACCCAAGGCGCGGGCGACGTACGAGCGCCTTGGCACGTCCAAGCTGACGTATCGCGGTCTGCCGCGACATGGTCTGGGCGATGCCTACCACCTGCTGATGACGATGCCGCTTGGGGCGTTTTTCGCAGTCATGGTGGCCGCTTTCCTCGCCCTGAACACCTTGTTCGCGAGTCTCTATCTGTTTGATCCTGGAGGCCTGAAGGGCGCGCGGCCAGGGAATTTCCCTGACGCGTTTTTCTTTTCGGTTCAAACTCTCGGCACCTTGGGATACGGGGTGATTTCCCCCCGCAGCCTCTATTGCAATTTGGTGGTGACGGGAGAGACCTTCGTCGGATTGTTCAATCTGGCGATTGCGACCGGACTGTTGTTCGCCCGCATTTCGCGGCCGACCGCCAGGATCATGTTCTCCAACGCCGCCGTGGTCAGCGACTTCGAAGGCGCACCAACGCTGATGTTCCGGGCCGCCAATTACCGGCGCAATCTTGTCGTGGAAGCTGAGGTCACAGTCTCCTTGCTGCACGATGTCGCCGACACGCAGGGCGCTGTCATGCGACGTTTCAGCGATCTTCCGGTGCTGCGCGCGCGTTCGCCGCTGTTCTTCATGACCTGGCAGGTCATGCACAAGATCGACGAGACCAGTCCGCTTTTCGGCGAAACCGTCGACAGCCTTCTAGCCAAACGCGCGGAGATATTGGTGGTCATGAAGGGTCTGGATGAAACCTTCGTGTCGACGATCCATGCGCGGACGTCTTACACCCCCGACGAAATCGTCTGGGGCCGACGGTTGGCCGACCTGTTCACCCATGACGTAGACGGAAAGCTGGTTATCGATTTTGGTCGATTCCACGAAATCGTCTAGCAGTGTGGCCCGCTAACGATTGCCCGCCATGGAAGGGCGGGATAATGAGCGCGCTCAATGGGCGCGCGGGACTTTAGATGAGCAGCTTGGACGATCGCGAAAAGGGCTTCGAGAAGAGGTTTGCCAACGACCAGGAGCAGGAATTTCGCGCCACCGCCCGGCGAAACCGCCTGTTGGGAGAGTGGGCCGCTGGCCTGATGGGCCTGGAGAACGTCGAAGATTACGCGCGCGCCGTGGTCAAGTCGGACTTCGAGCAACCGGGCGACGATGATGTGCTGCGCAAGGTTACCCAGGACCTGACCGGGTCGGGCCTCAATCTGCACGAGGGCGACGTCCGCGCAAAAATGGACGAGCTCTTGGCCGTAGCTCGCAGCCAAGTGAAAGCGGGAACCTGAGGCCGGGCTCCTTGCAGTTCCTTAGATAGACATCTAATTATACGTCCATCTAAGGAACGTTTGATGCTGGATACAAATTTCGCGGCGCTGCTCGGCTTCTTCAAAGCCATGGGCAACGAAAGCCGCCTTCGCATCGTCGGACTGTTGGCGGCCGATGAACGAAGCGGCCAGGAGTTGGCCGAACTTCTCGATCTGAAAGAGCCGACGATCTCCCACCACATCGGGGTGCTTAAAGGAATCGGCCTGGTAAAGTCCCGCGCGGATGGCGTCACCCACTGGTATTCACTTCAGCCGCAAACCCTGACTGCCCTCAGCCGCGCGATGTTCGATCAGCCCGGCATGGTTGCGCTTGCCGCGCCGCCCCGAAGCTTCGACGAGAAGGTGCTGTCGGCGTTTATCGGCGACGATGGCTCGCTCAAGCAGATTCCCGCAAGCCGCCGCAAGCGTCGGATCGTTCTTGAATGGCTGGTCGATCCGTTCATTGAGGGTCGCAGCTATGCAGAATCCGAGGTCAATGAGACGCTGCAGCGCCGGCATTGGGACAGCGCCACCCTGCGCCGGGAATTGGTCGGCTACGGGATGTTGGCGCGGGAGGGTGGCCAGTACTGGCGCCGGCCAAAGGACACTTGGCTGGCACAGTGATCGTCGGGCCGCCGCCCCGCCGGCGCGTTCGCCCTTCGGGCTTCGGAGAGCCGCCGCAGCACGCTCATCCGCATCCGCCAGCCAATCGCGAAGAGGATGAAAAGAGCAAGCGGCGTTGCCCCCGCTCGGGGGTCGGGAAGCATCGTCACCAGACCCAGGAACAGCGTAACCCTCCGGTGAGGGTCGCCTATCGCCGGCGGGTCCGGCCAGTGATCGATCAAACCATTGGCGCTGCTGCCGAAGGCCGAGTTCATCCTGCGTCTTCACGCCTTTCGGCGCCCGGTCGGCCACGTTTTTCGTCAGTTCCTTCGAACCGTTCCGTCATCGCCGAACACCCGAGTGAAGATCGCGTCGACCTGTCTGAAATGCCAGTCGCTGTCGAACAGGGCTACGATTTCACCATCGGTAAGGTGCGGCCGGACCGCCAGGTCCGCCTTGAGAAGCTCTGCGAACGTCCCCTCTCCACGCCATGCCTTCATGGCGTTTTGCTGCACCGCTGCATAAGCCGCCTCGCGCGCGAGGCCCTTCTGGGTAAGAGCCAACAGCACGCGCTGCGAATGAACAAGTCCGCCCAGCCGCGCCAAGTTGGCGCGCATGTTTTCCGGATAGACGACCAGCCGCTCGATAAGGCCCGCCAGGCGGTGCAGGGCGAAATCAAGGTGGACTGTTGTGTCCGGGGCGATGACGCGTTCGACGGAGGAATGGCTGATGTCGCGTTCGTGCCAGAGGGCGACGTTCTCCAGCGCCGGAACCACTGCGGCGCGGACCAGACGCGCAAGGCCGGTCAGGTTCTCCGACAGAATCGGATTGCGCTTGTGCGGCATGGCCGACGAACCCTTTTGGCCCGCGTCGAAGGGCTCTTCGGCCTCGAGCACTTCGGTCCTCTGCAGGTGGCGAATCTCGGTCGCCAGCCGCTCGATGGACGAGGCGACCACCGCCAGGGTGGCGAAATACGCGGCGTGGCGATCGCGCGGGATCACCTGGCTGGATACGGGTTCCGGACGCAGACCCAGCTTTTGCGCCACATGGGCCTCGACCGCCGGATCGACGCTGGCGAACGTGCCGACCGGACCGGAAATCGCGCAGGTGGCGATCTCGAACCGCGCCATGGCCAGGCGTTCGCGCGCGCGGACGAACTCGGCGTAGTGGCCGGCGAGCTTGAGCCCAAACGTGGTCGGTTCGGCATGAATGCCGTGACTGCGGCCGACGCACGGCGTCATCCGATGCTCGAAGGCCCGCTTTTTCAAGGCCGCCAGAACCCGCTCCACGCCGTCCATCAACAGATCGGTGGCCCGGGTCAGCTGAACCGCCAGGGTGGTGTCGTTGACGTCGGACGAGGTCATGCCCTGATGAAGAAAGCGCGCCTCGGGACCGACGATTTCGGTGACGTGGGTCAGAAAGGCGATGACATCGTGGCGAGTCTCGCGTTCAATCTCGTCAATCCGGTCGACGTCGAAGATCGCGTTGCCGCCACGCTCCCAGATGGTTTCCGCCGCCAACTTGGGAATAACGCCCAGTTCGGCCATCGCGTCGGCCGCATGGGCCTCGATCTCGAACATGATCCTAAATCGCGTTTGCGCCGACCAGATCTCTGCTGCTTGCGGCCGTGCGTAACGGGCGATCATTCGCGTCTCATACCCTTGCCTCCAATGAGAGGAAAGCGAGCGGCTACGCTCAGGCCTGCCTGGCGCTGCGTTCGGCGGCCGCTCGCGCGAGGCGCTTGGCCAATCCAAATGCGCCAAGCAGGTAGTGGAATGCGGCCCAGGCATAGAACAGCAGGGTGACGACGATGCCCTGGCGCGTGGCGACGACCAGCGCCCCTTTACAGCGAGCGTCCAAGGCCGCTCCCCCTCCCGGGCGCCCGACGCCGCCCGGGCAGTGGAGCGCGAAGGGCGCCGAGCCATGCCCGGAGTGGGCCAAGCCCAACAGAGAATTTGCCAGGCCGGCCCCCGCGCCCGGGTAGGTGAAGTGAAACTGCGCTAGCTGGTCGATGATCCAGCCGGTGAAAAGCGGCCCCCCGCCAAGGGCGATGATGTTGAGGACCAGGAACAACAGCGCCGTGGCTGTCGCCCGCCGGCGGGTCTCGACCACGTTCTGAACCACCCCGAAGGTCGGACCCAGATAGGTGTAATGGAAGATGCCCGGAACCAGAAGAATCAACGCCGCAATCCGCCAGTTCGGATTGGTATAGGCCAGGATGTAAATCGGCGTGGCGATGGCCAGGCCGATGGCTGGAACCAGGGCGTACCAGCGCGCCCCTCGCCGGCCTGCCCAGTCGGTGATCAAGCCGCCAGCGAGGGTGCCCACGCCTGACGAAAAACCTCCGACGAGCCCGAAGATCAGGCCAACTGTCGCATAGTCCAGGCCAAAGGCGCGGATGAAATAGGGCGCGCTGAACGCCCCTGAGCCATAGCCGCCGAACGACGCCAGGGTGACGCCGATAACCATGTTCAGCACCGGCCAGGAGCCGAACAGATTGTGGGCGACAGCCATTAACTCGCGCGCCTCGCCGGTCATCGAAAATCGACCTGCGGCGGGGCCTACGTCAGCGCTGACGTCCTCTGCCGAAACGGGGCGCTCGGGGGGATCGGAGTGCCCACGCGGCGGCTCGCGCACGATAAATTTGATCAACAGGGCGAGGACCACCCCTGGCGCGCCTACGACCATGAACGCCACGCGCCAACCATAGGTCTTGGCCAGCCAGCCCCCGGCGACCGCTCCGATCAGGCTCCCCAGGGGAATCCCGAAAGAATAGACCGATAGCGCCGATGCGCGCCGCTTGGGTTCGTAATAGTCCGAGATCAGCGAGTGCGCGGGCGGCGAGCAGCCAGCCTCGCCGACGCCGACGCCGACCCGCAGCGCCAGCAATTGGACGAAGCCACCGGCGAAACCGCAAGCCACGGTGAATCCGGACCAGACGACCATGGCCAGCGAGATGATCGACACCCGATGCCATCGCTCCGCCAGCCGGGCGATCGGGATGCCCAGGAGCGTGTAAAGCACTGCGAATGACAGTCCTCCCAAGAGGCCGAGCTGGGTGTCGGTGAGTTTGAGATCGAGCTTGATCGCTTGGCCGATGGTCGAAATGATCGTGCGATCGATGAAGTTGAACGTGTAGGCCAGCACCAGGAGGCTGAGCACAGCGCCCTTGTAGCCGCGCGTGAACAGCGGCGCGCTGGGTGCTGGCGCGGCTTCGGGGGTGGCTTGGTCGATTGTCTTGGAGCGGATGGTCAAACTCTCGCCTTGTCTTCGCGCGCCGCTGACGGCAGAGCCAGCCGCTGCACAGCCTTTTTCAGAGGAAGAGTGATGGAACTGATCATTGGCGACAAGCGGCTGTCGAGCTGGTCGATGCGGCCATGGCTGGCGCTCAAGCATACCGGGACCCAATTCACCGAAACATCGGTACGGTTGCGGCGTCTGGAAACCGATGCGGAAATCCGTCGCGCCGGCTCACCGTCGGGCCTGGTGCCGGCTCTCAACGACGGCGACCTGACCGTCTGCGACAGCCTGGCGATCTGCGAGTACCTCGCAGAGGCGTTTCCCGCCGCCGGGCTTTGGCCGACCGACAAGACGGCGCGCGCGCTGGGACGCGCCGCAGCGGCCGAAATGCATTCGGGATTCTCCTCGCTGCGCGGCGAGTGTCCGATGGACCTGGCGCTGCGGGTCAGCATCGACGTCGCCGAATCCACTCACACGGATGTGCGCCGCATCATCGCCCTATGGACCAGCCTGCTGACCCGTTTTGGGGGCCCTTTCCTGACCGGAGCGTGGTCAATCGCCGACGCTTTCTTCACGCCCGTCGCGACGCGCTTTCGCAGCTATGGGCTGCACCTGGGCGATTTCGGCGATCAGGGCGCAGGCGCCGCCTATGCAGAGCGCTTGCTGGCGACGCCTGAGTTTTTGGAGTGGGAGGCGGCAGCGAGCGCCGAAGGGACGTAGACCGTCTTCCAGCGGGAGAGGGGGACTGCAGGCGAAAGCCGGTGGTGAAGGGCGGGCAAGATGATGGCACACTCAAGGCTCGACGGCGGCGGCGATACTTTGCTGTTCACGGTGCGCGAGGGGCGCCCACATCTTGACTATTGGGGCCCTGCGCTGCCCCCGGAGGGACAAGGACAGATTGATCCCCGACTGATGGAGCGCGCCACGCCGCACGGCATGCTCGACGCGGGCGAGGCCTTCGATCTGTTTCCGGAGGCCGGCCAGGGCTTCACCGGCGTTCCTGCGTTGCAGTTCAGCAGGCCATCCGGCGGCCATATAAGCCAGCTAACGCACGTTAGGACTGACGCGCGGTCGCAGGGCGTGGACTTTCTGCTTGAGGACCAGCGAGCCGGGGTTGAGGCTATAGTTGCCGTGGACATTGATCCCGCGACCGGGGTCGTCGGCTTCAAGACCAGGGTCCGCAACCGAAACGCCGAACCTCTGAGACTGGACTGGGTGAGCCCCGTTGCCCTCGACGCGCCCGATGGCGAGATTCTGGCGTTCGGGGGTCGATGGGCGCGGGAGTTCGCCGTGCACAGGTTCACCTTGCAAGCAGGTCTGTGGGCCTCAGAGGCAAGGACCGGTCGCACGTCGCACCACTCGCCGCCGTTCCTGGTTGTGGGGGAGGCGGGCTTTGATGAGCACCGCGGGCACCTCTTCGGTGTTCACTTGGCATGGAGCGGCGACCACCGCCTGCTGATCGAACGCCTGCGCGATGGGCGGCTGCAGGTACAGGCCGGCGAACTCTTCTGGCCAGGCGAGATGCAACTCGCAATGGGTGAGACCTATGAGACCCCGACCCTCTACGCAGCCCGGTCTGATGCCGGGCTGAATGGCCTTAGTGACCGACTGCATCCGTTCGTCCGCAACCGAATCCTGAAGGGCCGGTTGCGCGACAGGCCGCGGCCCGTGCACTTCAACACCTGGGAGGCCGTCTATTTTCGCCACGACTTTGAGGAGCTGAAGGCCCTGGCTGAAACCGCCGCCCGGGCGGGAGCCGAACGCTTCGTGCTGGACGATGGCTGGTTTAAGGGGCGCAACGACGACACCGCCGCCCTCGGCGACTGGACCCCCGACCCGGTCAAGTACCCGGAGGGCCTCGGCCCGCTGGTCGATCACGTTCGCGCTCTCGGACTGGAGTTCGGCTTGTGGGTTGAGCCTGAAATGGCCAATGCCGACTCCGACTTGCTGCGCGATCACCCCGACTGGATCCTCGGCGAGCCCGGCCGAATCCAGCCGCTGGGGCGGGGGCAGTACGTACTCGACCTGACGCGGGAGGCGGTCTCCGATGCGATTTTCGCGCAAATCGAAGCCCTGCTGTCCGGCCACCCCATCAGCTACCTGAAGTGGGACATGAACCGCGATCTGACTCATCCGGTCAGCCGCGGACGGCCCGCGAGCCACGCTCAGACACTCGCAGTCTATGCCTTGATCGACCGACTGCGCGCCGCCCATCCCAGTGTGGAGATCGAATCTTGCGCTTCAGGCGGGGGACGTGCCGACTATGAGATACTGCGCCGGACCGACCGCATCTGGACGTCAGACTGCAACGATCCGATCGAGCGGCAGTCGATCCAACGTGCGTTCTCGATCTTCTTTCCGCCAGAGGTGATGGGCTCCCACGTAGGCCCGGCCGCCAGTCACACCACAGCGCGGACCACCAGCATCGATGTGCGAGCGATGACCGCCCTTTTTGGGCACATGGGCATAGAGGCAGACGTCCGCGCTTTCCCGCCTCGCGATCTGGAGGCCTTGAAGACAGCCATCTCCATGCACAAGCGCCTGAGGCCACTGCTGCACGGCGGCCGCCTAGTCCGCCAGACGCCGCCGGACCCTGGCGCCTTGGCCTTCGCGCTGATGGGTGACGGCGAAGCCCTCGTGAGTGTCGCCCAACTCGAGACGCCGCGCACAGGGGGGGCGACCAAGTTGCGGCTGGAGGGTCTTGAAATCGGGACCCTTTACGACGTGCGGTTGATCAATCCGCCGCGTCAGGCGCGGGCGGCGATGAAGCAAATTCCAGCCCTGGTCAGGGGCGAGACCGTTGGGGCCACGGGCCAATGGATCACCTGGGCCGGGCTGCCCATGCCGATCCTTCGCGCTGGCGAGGTCGCCATCTTCCACCTGACCCGAAGCACGAAACGGATCGGCGCCAGCCGCCCTTAAAACAACCCCAGCGCCTTGAAGCTCGCCACGCCGTCTCGGCCGACGACGAGGTGGTCGTGAACAGCGATCTTAAGGGGCTTGCCTGCTTCGACTACCTGCCGGGTCATGTCGATGTCCGCCGCCGAGGGGGTGGGATCGCCGGAAGGATGGTTATGCACCAGGATCACCGCGCTGGCTGAGACCTCCAGCGCCCTCCGCATGACTTCGCGCGGGTAGACAGGGGCGTGGTCGACTGTCCCCTGATTCATCATCTCATCGACGATCAGCTGGTTCTTCTTGTCGAGGTAGAGCACGCGGAACTGCTCGCGGGCCTCGTGTGAGAGGGCGACGCGGACGTAAGCGACGAGCGCGCTCCACGAAGAGATCACGGTACGCTTCTTTGCCTCCTGGCGGCCGATACGCAGGGTCGCCTGATGCAAAAGCTTCAGATCGAGCGCGCTGGCCGGGCCTATGCCGGACGCCGTCTTCAACTCCTCAAGGCTCGCGCCAAAGACGCCTGCCAGCCCGCCGAAACGGGCCAGCAACGCCTTGGCGATCGGCTTGATCTCGCCACGCGGCAGGCTGCGCGCCAGCAGAAGCTCAAGCAGTTCGTAGTCGGGTAGGGCCTCGAAGCTGATTGCCGCGCGCGTGCGAAGCCGCGCGCGATGGCCGGCATGGCGGGGAACCGCAGCCGTCGGCTGCACGGTCCATGGCGCGCCTTCAAGAGCTGTGAACAGGGCCGGCGATAGTTCGGCCATCTCCGTCGGTGAGGCCATGACTCTTGGTCCCCTAGCTGGCGATAGCGAACAAACTAGGAACAAAATCGGATCAGGGCCAGCGAAATCCGCCGCGCTCAGGCGCTCTGCGGCGCCGCAGGATTGAAGAGCCCAAGCGGGGAGGCGGTAAAAACCTCGTAGCCCGTCTGCGTGACGCCGATGGAATGCTCGCATTGAGCTGATAGCGATTTATCCCGGGTGACGGCGGTCCACCCGTCGCTCAGCAGTTTCACCTGGTATTTTCCCAGGTTGACCATCGGCTCGATGGTGAAGAACATTCCAGGGGCGAGAACCTCGCCAAAGCCGCGACGCCCGTAGTGGAGAATGTTGGGGGCGTCGTGAAATACCTGGCCAAGTCCATGACCGCAGAAATCGCGCACAACGCTGCAGCGCATCGATTCGACGTAGGTCTGGATAGCGTCGCCGATGTCCCCCAGGCGCGCGCCCGGTTTCACCTGGGCGAGCCCACGGGCCAGCGCCTCATAGGTGACGTCGATCAGCCGCTGCGCCCGCGGCGCGACCTCGCCGACCCCGTACATGCGAGAATGATCGCCGTGCCAGCCGTCGACGATCACCGTAATGTCGATGTTGGCGATGTCGCCCTCCCGCAGGGCCCGTTCGCCTGGGATGCCGTGGCAGACCACGTGGTTGGGCGAGATGCACAGGGTGTGCGTATAGCCGCGATAATAGAGGCAAGCGGGGAGGGCGCCGTGGTCGAGGGTGAATTCGCGCGCCAGCCGATCGAGCTTTGCCGTGGTGACGCCGGGCGCCACCAGCGGCGTCAGCATGTCGAGGCACTCGGCTGCAAGGCGGCCGGCCGCGCGCATGCCGGCGAACGCCTCTGGGCCGTGCACCTTGATGTGCCCGCTGCGGACCGGCGCCTGCCTTACTTCGTCGACGAGGGTCATAACTGTTCTTGTCTGGACGGGCCTTGGCCCTGGTCAACCCAGGGTAGGCGACGCGCGATACGGATTTCGTGTTCGCTTATGTCGCAAGCATAACACAGAATTTCAACACCCGCCCGCGCTGCGGCGATCAGGGCGGCGGCATAGGCGGAATCGAGATCGGCGCAGGCGGCAAAGCTATCGCAGTCGGTTCGCTGGATGACGAACAACTGCACGGCCCGCGCGCCCGTCGCCGCCGCGCGTGAAAGCTCCTGCAGGTGGCGGGCCGAGCGAAGGGCGACGCAGTCGGGAAACTCGGCCAGCGCGCCTTTCCTGCGGAGGTGGCAATTCTTGACTTCCACCCAGCAGGGCGGTCGTTCCGGATGTTCGAGCCGGAAGTCGATCCGACTGGCTTGGCCGAGCCTGACTTCGCGGCGGTGGACGCTGTAGCCCGAGATTTCGGCAATGGCGTCCGCCGCCAGAGCCTCGGCGACGAGGCGATTGGGGTGCATGGTGTTGACCCCCACCAAGCCCCTGTCCGCCTCAACCAATTCGAGGGTCCAGGCAAGCTTGCGCTTGGGTCCGGCCGCGGGCGAAATCCACAGGCCCATTCCAGGCGAGCTGAGCCCGAGCATGGCTCCTGGATTCGGACAGTGGGCGGTGACCGCCCGGCCATCGTCCAGGATTACGTCGGCGAAGAAGCGTTTATAGCGCGCGGCCAACCGTCCATGCGCCATCGGTTGCGGCAGAAGCATGCCCGGCCTATGCCCGGCGAGAGGTTGCACGTCCACCTTGAGAGGGCCAGTCATGGCGGTCAGCAAGCGCATAACGGCTGCGGCCCTGATCATCGGCGATGAGATCCTGTCGGGCCGCACGCAGGACACGAATCTCCGCGACATCGCTCGCTACCTCGCTCCGTTCGGGGTCGATCTGGCCGAAGTGCGCGTGGTCGCCGATGATGCTGACGAAATCGTCACCGCCCTCAATGCGCTTCGGCACAAGTACGATTATGTGATCACCACCGGCGGCATCGGGCCAACGCACGATGACATCACCGCCGATTGCGTGGCCAAGGCATTCGACGTCCCGCTGGAGGAGCACCCGGAAATCCTGGCGATGATGAGAGAGCGTTGGGGCGAAGGGCTCAACGCCGCGCGCAGGCGGATGACCAGGGTGCCGCGTGGGGGCAGCCTGGTGAAAAACCCGGTGCAAGGTCCGCCAGGATTTCAGATAGGCAACGTCTTCGTCCTGGCCGGCGTGCCGCAGATAATGCGCGGCATGCTTGAGGATGTCGGGCCGCGCCTGCGAACTTCGGCGGTGATCGTCACGCGCACAGTCCGCGTCGAGGGGACCGGGGAGGGTGCGATCGCCGCCCCCCTCGAGGCCCTGGCGCTGGCTCACCCGGCCCTTTCATTGGGCAGCTACCCGTTTTTCGGTGCGGGCGGATACGGCTCGAACCTGGTCATTCGCGGCCGCGATGGCGCCGAGGTGGGGGCGGCGGCCCTGGCGCTGGCTGGGACATTGTCTGCGATGGGCATCAACGCCGCGGAGGTTGAAGGCTAGGCCCGCACACTCTA
This sequence comes from Caulobacteraceae bacterium, assembly GCA_043746375.1. Lineage (GTDB taxonomy): Bacteria > Pseudomonadota > Alphaproteobacteria > Caulobacterales > Caulobacteraceae > Acaudatibacter. Next base: position 24,660 of record JAYTRF010000042.1, read on the forward strand.
ACAAGCTTGACTATTCGCCGCGCTTTGGCCGGATATTCGCCACCCTAGCGCCCGCGCGCCCGCGCCCGATAGGTCGGGAACTGATTCGCGGGGACGGCGCATGAAGGACCTCATCGACCTGAAAGGGGCGTCGGGCGCGGTTTACCGCTTCGCCCATTTTCGCGAAGGCCGACCGCTCTCGCCGAGCGGCGGCGCCTATATCTACGTCAGGGCGGCGGGTGAAACCTGGCAGCTCATCCACCTCGGTGAGGGCCCAAACCTGCTCAAGGATGCGCACAGCCATTGGACTCAGGCGGTCGAACTCTTCGGGGCTACTGACCTCTTCACGCGGCTCAACGTCACCGAGTGGGCGCGCCAGCTCGAGCACGCCGACCTGATGGCGTTGATCGACCCGCCGATGGCTTCGCCTGCGGCTGGCGGCCGGCCTGCGGGCCCCTACGGACTCGCCGAACCCTGCGCGCGTGAAGTCGCCGCGCAGGTGACCACCCCCTTCGTCACCTCTATGGTGTCGCAGGGGACGTGGCGGAACCGGTAGACGCAACGGACTTAAAATCCGTTTTCCGTAAGGAAGTGTGGGTTCGATTCCCACCGTCCCCACCAGGATTAGCCAGGGCTGTTCGCTTTCAGGTCGCGACGCGCTAGACTAGGTAAACGCTAGCTCCACCATTCGCCGCGATCTGGCCGGACATTTGCTTTCCTACCGCCCAAACCTTGGCGCCTGGTTCAAAACGATGTGCGCGGAGGCGCGATGAGAGACCTGATAGACCTGCGAGGCGCTTCCGGCGCGGTCTACCGCTTTGCGTTGTGCCGCGACGGCAGGCCGCTTTCGCCGATGGGCGGCAACTTCGTCTATGTGCGCGCGGTTGGCGACGACTATGAGGTGATCCACATCGGCGAGGTCCAAAATCTGCTGAAGGACGCCAAGGCTCGATGGAACCATGCCGTCGAAATGCACGGTTCGACCGATCTTTTCACGCGCCTGAA